>CAKVGK010000001.1 GCA_934747385.1 uncultured Clostridia bacterium
GATTTTTTAACAACTTGGTGTTTTATCTTTACTCAGTTCTTAAAGCAAGAACTGGGTCTTTCTTTGAGGCAATCTTGTTGTAATCTGAAAATTTTTATTTTAAAAATTGTTCAGGTTCGGCGCCAAGATTTTTTAACAACTTGGTGTTTTATCTTTACTCAGTTCTTAAAGCAAGAACTGGGTCTTTCTTTGAGGCAATCTTGGCTGGAATTAATCCTGCGAGGAATGTAAGTGCTACGCTGATTGCAATAAGAACCAAGCATGCCAATGGCTGCAAACTGATAAGCCCTGCCACGCCTGTTAAATGTTTTAAAACAACTTCTAAGATAATGCCAAGCAAAGCAGATACAAGCACGCCTATTGTGCCCGCCAGAAGACCGATGATTGTTGTTTCTGCATTAAACACACGAGAAACGTCTCGTTTTGACGCGCCAACGCTGCGCAATACGCCAATTTCCTTTGTTCGCTCAATAACCGAAGTGTAAGTTATGATTGAAATCATAATACTGCTTACGACTAGGGAAATTGCCGCAAACGCTACAAGAACATAACTGATAATGTTAACAATGCTGCCAAGCATGTTTGTGAGCATTTGAGAGCCGTCGCTGAACACAATTTTTGTGGTGTTGGTGTTGTTCCAAGCGTCAATCATTGATGTTAAATCGTCCTTTGCGTCGAACGACTTACAATAGAAATAAATGCCGGTTGGCACATTGCTTGCGCCGTACATTTGAAGGTACAAATCCACAAGTTGCTCGTCTGTTAGGTTAATATTAAGAGAGTCGCTGGTTAACATGTTTACCATTTCTTGCAAGGTGTTAAATTTGTAGATTGAATCACCTGTCAATGCTTTTAATTCGCTGATATTGACCTTATATGGCAATTTTAAAGTGGCATTTTTGTCGGTCAACACATTGGTTTTAAGGTTTTCAACCACGCTGGAATTTTTGCAGTTTGTGCGATATTCTTCCGCCAAAGCGTGAGAATACATAATTCCATTTGAGAAAATGCTGCCAGAAGCGTCCTCTTTCAAAATTAAAATGCCTGTTATTGTAAGTTCTTTTGTGTTTGTGTTGCTGTTTAGAGAGGCAAGCGTTGGTTGTGCAGAGACAATGTCTGAAATTTCCGTCAAACCGCCAAAATTAAGCACTGGTTCGCCGTCAAGATTGTAATACGCGTCGTTAAAAAGTAGTTTATATTTTTTGCGGTTCAAAATATTTTCAAACTTGATTGTTTTGCCTTCGCTTGGCTCTTCTATTCCAACTGAATACAAAATTGAATTTGCAACCGAGCGAGAATTGAGCACAAGAGCAACCTCATTGGCTTGCTTTGGGTAATTGCCTTTTATGTCGTAAAGTCCACGCACATATTCTTCATTGCTCAAAGCCTCAAAGAAAGTGGAACTTGTTGTACCGTTCAGCACGCTTATTGTTTGTTCACTGGTGAGTGGGTACAAAATTGTGTTTTCGCCTGATTTATAGTCGGTTACAAAGTGCATGGTGGTGGCGTAACTTATTTGCAATTCGTTCAACAGGTTCTTTTTAGATTTGTCCGCATAATGGTTGTTAACATGGTCAACAAATTGGCTGCTTATATAATTATAACTGCCATATCTTGTTAGCATTTCTTTCATATTGTATATAGAAAGTTCATCATCAGCAGCTTCACCATTTCGGTCGTCACGAGAATTTATTCCGTTTTGAAGGCTGGTCAAATCTACCGCCACCGAACTGACTGAAATTGGATAACTTGCCAAACTGTTGCTTTGCATTCTGTTGATATAGCCCATCATGCCCGCACTTGCTGCCAAAATGAGAGCAATGCCGATTATGCCAATGCTGCCAGCAAACGAAACCATTATTGTTCTGCCCTTTTTGGTTAACATGTTTTTGAAACTCAAGCCAAGAGCGGTGAAAAAGGACATAGATTTCTTCTTTTCTGTTTTAACAAAGCCTCTTTTTTTGTCTTGTGAAGATTGTTGCACCCTGTGTTTTTCCACCTCTTGTACTGCCTGCTCATGAGTGTATGGGTTGCTATCTTCAACCAACTCGCCATCTAAAAAGCGGACAATACGTGTGCTATATTTTTCTGCAAGTTCTGGATTGTGGGTGACCATTATAACCAAGCGATCTTTGCTCACTTCTTTTAAAAGTTCCATAATTTGCACGCTGGTTTTGCTGTCCAATGCGCCGGTTGGTTCGTCTGCCAAAATGATTTCCGGATCGTTAACCAAGGCTCGTGCAATTGCCACCCTTTGCATTTGACCGCCAGACAATTGGTTTGGTTTTGATTTAAGTTTGTCCCCTAATCCAACTTTATTCAGCACTGCAATGGCACGCTCGCGACGCTCTTTCTTTTTAATTCCGCTCAGTGTTAAAGCCAGTTCAACATTTTCAAGTACTGTTTGGTGAGGAATGAGGTTGTAACTTTGAAAAACAAAACCAACACGATGATTACGATAATTGTCCCAATCCTTATCTTTAAACTGTTTTGTGGAAACTCCGTCAATAATCAGGTCACCTTCTGTGTACCTGTCCAACCCGCCAATAATGTTCAACATTGTTGTTTTTCCGCAACCACTTGGTCCCAAAATTGAAGCAAACTCATTGCGACGAAAACATAAGTTGATGCCTTTCAATGCTTCAACAGATTGGTCTTTCAAAATATATTGCTTTTTTATGTTAACAAGCTCTAACATTTTTTGTCCTCTCTTTATTGTTCTATTGTTTTATTTTGCTTTAAATTTTCAAAATTCAAGTGCTCAATTTTCAGTGTTGCAAAATTCAAATTGAAGTTTTGCTTCAGTTTGTCCTGTTCAAACTCCTCAACAAGGAAATTATCGTTTAAATTGCCAAAACTTTCATTAAACTTTTTGTTTGCAACAACCAACCAGCACTCGTTTTCATAATCAAACCCGTTGTCAAATCTCCTGAAAACCTGCTTAATTGACATTGCTTTTGGCAAAACCAATTCTATTTGTGCATCCTTATCAAAAGCACCCCAATCCAACATAATTGAATTTTCAAAAGGAATAATAATTTTTGCATTTTTTATGCCAGAAAAACAACCTTTTGCAATTCTTAATTCGCCTGCTGCATACTCGGCTTTCATAATATTGTTGTATTCTTCCTCTAATTCTTTAATCTCATTTTTCCTTATTCCTGCATAAATGGTACTGTTCGAAATTTGAGGCAATATTATTTTACTAATTGATTTATCACACAATGGAAAAAACTTATTAATAACAAATCTGCCAACCTCAAAACCATATTCTGGTTGATTATCATCATCGAATTTAATATACATTTTTCCACATTTTACTGGACATTTCATAATAATTTCCCCCATCATTTATTGGTTTATTATAATATAAATAAACACGATTTTCAAGCAGTTGCTAAAATCTAATAAAAAATCCAAACCAAAAAATTCTACTCAAATTCTACTCAGTCGAAAAAATGACATGAAAAAGGCACACCAAATACGGCATGTCTTAATCGTAAAAACACAATATATTGCAATTATTTAGTAAACAACCCTATTAAAAGTCTTAGTAAATAATAGACGGGTACCCCGACAAAGCCAAACGCAGTGGGCTTGGAGGGGAAAACGAGAAAGCCAAGTGAAAGGGCAACACTTTGTGTTTTTGACAAAAAACACAAGTTGCTAGAACTTGTGCAAAACTTATAGGGCTCCCACAAAGGCTAACAAAGCGCCTTTGAAGGGAATGAGGAGCAACCGGTATAAGTCAGCGGTTGTTTTTAGACAAAAAAACAACCCGACTAAAAGCCGAGTTGTGACGATGGTGCGTCAAGAGGGATTCGAACCCCCGACCCCCGCCTTAGAAGGGCGATGCTCTATCCAACTGAGCTATTGACGCTGGAGCGGGTGAAGGGAATCGAACCCTCGTAACTAGCTTGGAAGGCTAGCGCTCTACCATTGAGCTACACCCGCATTGAACAGCACAATAATAACACAACAAAAATATTTATGTCAAGTCAATTTGGCAAAATCAACAAAAATTGTTTACATAAATTCACAGAATTGCAAATAGATAACATGTTTAAGATAAAATGTTTAAATTTTAATAAATCACGCTCGTAATAAAAAATTAATTTAAAAATTTTTATATTTTTTGTAAAAAACACTTGTTTTTTTATTTTTCATAGTGTATAATACAAAAGTCGCTAGTGATAATAGCTTGCGATTTTATCTTAACTATGTGGTTCATTAGCTCAGTTGGCGAGTAGCGTTAAACAATATGCCACAATTGGCATGTTATAACGGTGACGAAAGGCAACGAGTGAGCGAAGCGATGGAAGAGCACATGACTTTTAATCATATGATTGAAAGGCTTTGAGTTCAAAAAATTCAACTTAATAGAAAAATAAATATGGTTCATTAGCTCAGTTGGTAGAGCACATGACTTTTAATCATGGTGTCCCGGGTTCAAGTCCCGGATGAGCCACCATTTTTCTAAATGCGGGCTGTTCGCCCTTTTGCGGATGTGGCGAAATTGGCAGACGCGCTAGACTTAGGATCTAGTGGGTGACCATGGGGGTTCAAGTCCCTTCATCCGCACCACAATGGGGTATCGCCAAGCGGTAAGGCACAAGACTTTGACTCTTGCACGCGCTAGTTCGAATCTAGCTACCCCAGCCAATATTGCCTTAACGGGCAATATTTTGTTATATGGTGGATATAGTTCAGTTGGTAGAGCGCCAGATTGTGGATCTGGTTGTCGTGGGTTCGAGTCCCTCTATCCACCCCATTCAACACAATATATTGTGTTTTCATGATTAAGGCATGCCGTATTTGGTGTGCCTTTTTTATGTCATTTTTTCGGCTGAGTAGAATTTATGATTACCATATACAAAAAGCACAAGTTAGAAAACTTGTGCTTTTTTCATAACTATAATTATTATATTCAAGTTTTTAGAATTTGACTTTTGTTATAGTGCAATTTTTGTCAGGATGCTCTTTAATATATTGTTCTATCAAACTTTCATATATGGATTTTAACTCTAACTTGAAATCTTCAACACTCTCTTTGCAATAACCAATTTTTTTATTAAATCTTAGATTTTTTGTTTCAAAATTTAAAATCATACATGGCTCTACATTGCTTGAATTTTTTGAATCATCTAGAAAAATTTTTAATATACAGTCGTTTTGTACACTTTTTAAAGAATCTCCACCCTTACAAAAACTAATAAGTTCTGATATATCATCTTCAAATTTTTGTTTAATTAATGTATTTGCTTTGACATCTTCAATTTTAATATCAAAATGATAATCAAAATCAAAAAGACCTGTTGCTCCATAGCAACTAACACTCATATTAGATAATTTAACCTTTAAATCTTCACAATCAAAATTTAATACATAATCCATTTTTTCTCCTTCATAAACAAAATCTAAAATTCAAATAGAAAACAAGATTTACAAACTTGACACTGTTTTGCACAACTGCCTATTAGACATACTCTCTTTTAACGCTTTTGCATGTTTTAAAAAAATCATCAAGAAATTTTAAATCCAAGGCGGTTTTGTCCGTTTTTTCGTAAACATACTTTAAAGTGTCCTTTGCAGATAAACTCTTGCCAGTTTTTATCACTTCAATTTTTGAAGGCTCAATAATTTTGCCGGGGATAGTGTGCATATTCCAATCCTCCATGCAAAACAAATTTTTCTCGTCATGTTTTGTTTTACCATACATTGCTTGCAGCATTTCCGGACGGGATTTTAGCATTATTTTAACTTCGTCAATGTCGTTTGACTTGAAATCCTCACCCTCAACCAAGTTAAGTTTGAGGAAGACATTGTTGCTCATAAATGAAAAAAAGTTTGAATATATTTCTTCCATCACAGATTTTGTGTAAATTTTTGAATTTTTAAAATCATCGTAAAATTTTTGCAACAAAAGTGCACGTTCCTTGCTATTTGCAGCTTTTGATTTATAGCGTTGTTTTTGCTGCTTAAAAGCCAGCCATTTAATCCAAATATTGCATAATTGAAGTATGCCAGCACCACCAAACGAGAAAAACGATTTTTCAGATTTTTCAAGATTTTCGGCGTTATCTCCGATTTTGGGAACCAACCCTAATTTTTGAATGCTTTTTAAATTGTCTTTATGAGTAAAATGGAAATAACCTTTTGAGAAATCAATGTCTTCAACTTTTGTTGTGTTCATTTTGCCTCTCTAAGCGTTGGCGTCAGTTTCTGGGGCTTGGTTGATAAACAAAATGCCGAGAGTGCCTGGGCCGCAGTGTGAACTGATTGTTGAACTTGCGTTTACGTCGTAAACCTGCTTAAAGCCGTACTCTCGCAAACGGTCGCAAATTTTTGAACTGATTTCCATTGGGCTGCTGTGAGTTACAAAAGCAACGGACAAATCTGGATTAGACTTTTTAAGCATATCTTCAACATACTTTTTAAGGCAACCATTAATGCCGCCCATGTATTTTTTTGTGACTTTCATTTCGCCATTAATAACCGAAATTTGAGGTTTTAACATTAAAATTGTTGCGCCGATAAGAGCCAAAGAACTGCACCTTCCGCCTTTGTGCAAATATTTGAGAGTGTCCACCAAAAAACTTGCTTGAACATATGGACGCAAAGCGTTTAATTCTTCCACAATCTGTTCTGGTTGCTTGCCCTGTTTAACCATTTCTACACATTTGAGTGTAAGCAATGCAATGCCTGAGGAAAGTGACATGCTATCAACTAAATAAACATTTTTCATTCCCTCTGCTGCCACTTTGGCGTTAGCGAAAGCGGAAGTCATTTTATCTGACAAACCAATGTGAACAACAGCATCATTTTCCTTTAAAATGTTTTCAAAATATTCTTTAAACATTTCAGCACTTGGTGCACCTGTTTTTGGCAAAACGCCCTGTTCTTTAACATATTTGAACAAATCCTGACTGGTTACGTCCACCCCATCGCGGAATTCTTTTTCGCCCATATTAACGAAATATGGCATGCAGAAAATGCCCTCATCTTTTATAATTTCTTTTGGCAAATCACATGCACTATCAATTGAAATTGCAATTTTCATATTTATCTCACTTTTAATCACATAAGAGATTCATAATTATGTGATATTAATTTATATTTTTAACTTACTTTAAAGCGTCAACTTTAAACATTTTTATTATATTATAGCCAGTTAAAATTAATTAGTCAAATATATATGTAAAATTTAGATAAAATAGTAGATAAATGAAGTATGGTGCCTAAAAATGTTTATTTTAAGTGGCTATATTTTACCATATTTGCACTAATTTAGTTTTTAAATTTTTGATAATATGTTAGAATATTTTTAATGAAAATAAAGAAATATTTATCAAACTTTAAAGATTTGAAAGGCAAAACAATTTTAATAACTGGTGCAGACGGAGGCATTGGCTCAGAAATTGCAAAACACTTTGCTTTTGTTGGCTGTAATTTGATTTTTGCAAACCGAAGTGAAACAAAATCCAAGCAATTAAGACGGAAGATTTTGGCAATTTATCCTGACGTAAAAATTAACTCAATTCTATTGGATTTGTGT
Organism: uncultured Clostridia bacterium; assembly: GCA_934747385.1. Taxonomy (GTDB): domain Bacteria; phylum Bacillota; class Clostridia; order Christensenellales; family UBA1242; genus Onthoplasma. The sequence goes on from CAKVGK010000001.1 coordinate 7,556, forward strand.
TCCAGTGTAAGTGTTAAGCAATTTTTGGCAGAAGTTAAAAATTTTAAAATTGACTTTTTTATTCACATTGCCGGCATATACAATGTTAAAAGATTTACCACAGACCTTGGCTTTGACAATATTTACCAAACAAACTGTCTTATGCCTTATTTTATAACCAAAAAGTTGCTTCCATATTTTGAAAAAAACCACACAAAAGTGATTTACATGGGCAGCATTGCTTACAACTATTCAAAAATTAATCCGCAAGATATTGAATTTAAAAACTGCAAAAAAATAAACAAGGTTTATGGAAATAGCAAAAGGGTTGCAATGTTCGCTTTTGATGAATTGTTTAAAAACAGCAAAGCCGAATTTTCAATTGCTCACCCTGGGCTCACTTTAACCAAAATGACAAACCACTACCCAAAGGCAATAAATTGGCTGGTTAAAATTGGGCTGAAAATTGTCTGCCCGCCACCCAGCAAGGCAGGTTTAAGCGTGATTTATGCCACAACAAACAAAACCAAAACAGGAGTTTGGATTGGCCCGCGCGTATTTAACATTTGGGGAAAACCAAAAGAAAAAAGGTTTAAATATTCTCCTAAAGAAATGGCTTTGGCACACAAAATTGTGGAAGAACAGATTTTAAATATCAATATTTAAAAAACTGATGCCAATCATTTTTAATTTTGCTGGCAATTGAGTATAATTATTTTGTAAATTTGTTTTGCAAAACAAATATTAAGGATCTATAGGTTTATTTTCGCAACACAAACAATAGGGGTTTATATGAAAAAAAATTATTTTTCAAAAGAATACATGCAAAGTTTGGACGCTTACTGGCGCGCCTGCAATTATTTGTCGGTGGCTCAACTTTATTTGTTGGACAATCCGCTTATGCGTGACCACGAACTTTGCAAAGATGATATTAAGAAAAAATTAGTTGGTCACTGGGGAACTGTGCCTGGGCAAAACTTCGTTTACGCACACTGCAACCGCGTGATAAATAAATATGATTTGAACATGATTTTGCTGTCCGGCCCTGGGCATGGTGGCAACTTTTTGACCGCAAACTGCTTCATGGAAGGAACTTACACTGAATTCTTCCCTAACATTAACTTTTCGCATGACGGCATGAAAAGATTTTGCAAGCAATTCTCTTTCCCTGGTGGAATAGGTTCACACGCAGTGCCAGAAACACCTGGTTCAATGCACGAAGGTGGCGAATTGGGTTATTCTCTTGCCCACGCTTTTGGTGCGGTTATGGACAATCCAAATTTGATTGCAACCGTTGTGGTTGGTGATGGCGAAGCAGAAACTGGCCCTCTTGCAACCGCTTGGCATGGAAACAAATTTTTAAATCCTAAAATGGATGGCGTTGTGCTGCCAGTTTTGCACTTAAATGGCTATAAAATAAACAACCCAACCTTACTTTCAAGGTTGCCAAAAGCACAACTTATTTCTCTCATGCAAGGCTATGGCTATGCTCCGATTTTTGTTGAGGGTGACGAACCTAAAACCATGCACATAAAAATGGCAAAAGCAATGGACAAAGCAATTGAGATGATTAAACTAATCAAGCAAAATGCCGACAACTATGCGAACTCAACACCTATCTACCCTATGATTATTTTGCGCACACCAAAGGGCTGGACTGGGCCTAAAGTGGTGGACGGAAAACAGATTGAGGGCTTTTGGAGAGCACACCAAATCCCAATCAACATGCAGGGTAAAAATGATTTGCAACTGCTTAAAACCTGGCTTGAAAGTTACAAACCTGATGAATTGTTTGATGAAAATTATGTTCCATACAAATATATAACCGACATTTTGCCAAAAGGTGACAAACGCATGTGCGCCAACCCATACACCAATGGAGGTTTGTTGCTTAAAGAGCTTAAAATGCCAAAATTTGAAAAATACGCAGTCAAATTTAAAGGTCATGGCACAGTTAAAGCACAGGACATGAACGAACTTGGAGCCATGGTTCGCGACGTGCTTAGCATGAACCCAACAAATTATCGTATTTTTAGCCCAGACGAAAACAACTCTAACCGACTCACCAAAGTTTTTGAAAAGAATAATCGCAATTTCAATGGTATTAAACTGCCAACCGACGAAAACCTTGCCTGCGACGGGCATGTTATGGATAGTTTTTTGAGCGAACACATGTGCGAGGGCTGGTTGGAAGGATATCTGCTTACTGGCAGACACGGAATGTTCAATAGTTACGAAGCGTTCATCCGTGTGGTTGACAGCATGATTGCCCAGCACGCAAAATGGCTTAAATCTTGCCAAGACATTGAGTGGCGTGCCCCAATCAGTTCGCTTAACCTTGTTTTAACCAGCAATGTTTGGCAGCAAGATCATAATGGTTTCACCCACCAAGACCCTGGCTTGCTTGACATGATTGCCACAAAAAATAAAGACATTGTGCGCGTATACTTGCCAGCGGACGCAAACTGCCTGCTTTCTTGCTATGACCACACTGCAAAAAGCAAAAATTACATTAATGTTATTGTAGCAAGCAAGCATCCAACCTATCAATGGCTCAGCATGGACCAGGCAAAGGAACATTGTGAAAAGGGCTTGTCTGTTTGGGATTGGGCTTGTTTTGGCGACAGCAAAAAGCCAGATATAGTCATTGCAAGTTGCGGCTCCACCCCAACAATTGAAGCATTGGCAGCCACGAAACTTTTGCATGAATATTTGCCTGAATTAAACATTAGATTTGTTAATGTTGTGGATTTGATGAAAATGGTTTCTAATTCCACCCACCCACATGGTTTGACAGACAAAGAATATGACGCAATTTTCACAAAAGATAAGCCAATAATTTTCAACTTCCATGGATACCCTCAACTTGTGCATACTCTCACATACAACCGCCATAATCAAGACATTCATGTGGCAGGTTATCGCGAAGAAGGCACAATCACAACCGCTTTTGACATGCGCGTTAGAAACCATATTGACCGCTTTCATTTGGTGCTTAAAGCTTTGGATTATATCAAAATTGACAAGACACTTGAAGCAAAAATCAGGCGTGAATTAAACAACAAATTAAAACAGCACAAAACCTATATTGACGAATACGGCGTTGACCTGCCAGAAATTGAAAACTGGAACTGGAACGATTAATTGAACAACCAGATATTGACAAATTCTTGTTTTGGTGTAATATATTGGCAGATTAAGGGGACAATTATGACCGACGAAGAATGGATGAAAAATTACATTAAATTAAGCAATTTTTTGAAAAATACTGAGCATTACCCTGACATAAATTCAAAAGATGAATGCGAAAAGACATTGGCAGAATATGTGCGTGCAATGCGTGAAGATTATGCAGAAAACTGCATGCCAAAATATCGTGAAAAATTGTTAAACAACATTCATTTTTATTGGCGCTATGACAAAGTTAAGCATGACGAAAGTTTGCCAACTTGGCAGGAATACAATCAGGGTTACATTCAAAAAATGATAAATACTAACGGAGCAAGGATTGGCAGAGATGGAAAATACGAAACCAACAAAACCTTGCAATGGGAAAAGCAACAAAGGCTTGATGAAAAGAACGGCGGAATTGACACAGACCGAGAATACGAACTTAAAAAAATTGGCTTTTATTTTGACGACTCTTCTACCCCAAGGCAACAAAAAAGGTCTGTCTGGTTTAAAAATTATAATTTGTTAATCAATTTGCTTAGCCTTGTAAATGGCGATTACAAAAAGGTTAAAAGCCTGGCTGGGTTTAAAGAAATTGAAAATTGGTTTAATTTGCAAATTAAGGAAGAACAGAACGGTGCTTTGGAAGACGACCGCCAGTACTTGCTTAACAACATTAATTTTCCTTTTGAAAGCATATACAAAAAAGATTAAGATTGAGATGTTATTTGGTTGATAATATCAATGATTTTTTGCCTACCGTTTGTTGGGCAAATTTTTTTGTAGTTTTGCTTGTATTTGTTTAGGCTTTCGAAAAATGTTTCAATTTCTTTTTGTAAAATTGTGGCAGTTGTGTCCGCTTCGTGCAGCATTTTTGCCACGCCATGTTCAACATAATATTGCGCATTTTGAACTTGGTCGCCACGGCTTGCTTTGTTTTCAAGCGGAATAAGCAGCATTGGCAATTTTTTAAAAAAGCATTCTGCTGTCACGCCCGCTCCAGCACGCCCCAAAACAAAGTCAACCGTATTGTAAATAGTGTTCATGTCGTCCGCCATTTCAACTGCGTTATAGTTGCCAAACGAGTTTAATTTTTTGTTGCCCTTGCCTGTAATGTGGATTATATTAAATTTATTTTGCAAAGTTTTGCTTAAAACAAAAATCATTTCATTTATTTTAACAGCACCAAGCGAACCGCCAACCACCAATAATGTTGGCAAATTGGGGTTTAAATGCACGGGTTGCCTATTGATTTTGCTGCTTGTTGTTAATTTGCTGGTGAAATTCTCAAAGGTTGTGCCAAAAATGGGTCCAGTATAAACAACTTTTTTGCTTTTTGAAGTCAAATTTTCAAAATTAACACACATTTTAGTGCATGTTTTTAAAATGATTTTATTTGCCAAACCAAATGAATAGTCACTTTCGTGTGCAATTACGGGGATTTTAAGCATTTTGGCAGCTATGCAAACAGGAAGTGCCACATAGCCACCTTTGCTGAAAACCACGTCCGGTTTTACCTGTTTCAATGCGCGTTTTGCTTTAAAAATTGCACCGATAAGCACAAACGGAATTTTTAAATTTACAAACACCTTTCCGCGGACAAGTTTGACCGTTGGAATGGTGAAATATTGCTTAACATAAGGCTTGACCAAGCGTTTTTCAATCGCCTCGCTGCCAATATAGAAAAATTCATAATCATTTTTCAATTTTTCCATTAAATAAATGTTTGGCATAGCGTGACCATATGTTCCGCCACCTGTAAACACAATTTTTTTCATAATATATTTTATGTGCAAACAAGCAAAATATGTGGTCTTTTTATTGATAAATATGACTGAGTTACAGCATGTTATTCTGTCATTTTGAGTGTGGTCGAAGGATTTCTAAACAAAAGATATGCTTGATTTTACAAAACTACCCTTTGGTACTCGTCAACTCGTACCAGCCTTTCCCATCAACCGCCCCTAAAAACAATCGTTTTTTGGGAACCCCGTAGGGAACACGAGAATATAAGATTGTTTTATATAAGACACATTCGAATTGCAAGCAATTCTCAGTATATGAGTTCGTAAACTTGTATACCGAAACAAACTTTGTTGGTTGAGAGCATCTATTTATGTTGATAATGTAAAAATATAATTTTATTAATTTGCTTTTGAGGTTGCTTCTTCCTCAGTTTGTTGCTGCAATTGTTTCATAAAACAATCAAAGCACATGCCTTGGTAACACTCATCCCCACCAATCAAAACCTCGTTGCCAGAAAGCACAATTTTGCCATTCACAAGCCTTGCGTTAACACTTGCTTTTTTGCCACAAGCACAAACAGATTTAATTTCCATCAAACTATCTGCAATTTCCACCAAACGTTTGCTGCCCTCAAACAATTTTGTTTTGTAATTTGTTAGCAAACCATAGCAAAGAACTGGCACAAATTTGGTCAAAACTTTAAGTTGGTCAACCTGCTTTTCGGTTAAAAATTGGCACTCATCAACTATGATAACGTCATTTTTCTCAACAAATTTATTCTTAACACAAAAGTCAATAAAGTTGAATTCGTGGTCAAATTCCAAGCAGTCGCTTGTCAGCCCAATTCTACTGCTCACAACTGCTTTGCCGTCAACCAGTTTGCGATTGTCCGCCACCGGTTTGAACAAATTAACCTTAAAACCTTTTTGCTCGTAATTGAATTTGCACATAAGAGCTTGTGCAGTTTTGCTACTGCCCATTGCCCCGTATTTATAATATAATTTTGGCATACTTTCTCCTTTATTAAGTTTATAATTTATTGCTAAAAATGTCAAATTTATAATAAGCAATCCTTTTTTAAAAACTTGATTTAAAACTATTGACATTAAATTTTTGGTTTGGTATAATTTAAAAGTCAATATTTTATGGACTGTTAGCGCAAACGGCGAGTAGCGTTAAACAATATGCCACAATTGGCATATTGTAGCGGTGCCGTTAGGCAACGAGTGAGCGAAGCGAGGGAAGAGCTTGCTCTACCAACGTTAAATTATCTTAATATTTTATGGACTGTTAGCTCAGTTGGTAGAGCAACTGACTCTTAATCAGTGGGTCCGGGGTTCGAGTCCCCGACGGTCCACCAAATTCTATTTTAGGAACTTATAGTTCCTATTTTTTATGCCACTGATTTGCGAGCGCCTCTTAATCTCCGCTTTGCTTTGGAGATAACTGCGTTTCGTGCTCACATATTCATAAATGATATGCTCACTCTCAACTTGTTATCAGTGGGTCCGGGGTTCACCAAACAGTAAAATAAACGAACCTGAATCGACTTAAGTCAGTGGCTGTTTTATAATTTTGAGATTATCTCGTCCGTTTGCGACTTTTATTAAGATTCAAACCTTTTAACTTTTATTTTGTGCATGGTTAAGCACAATTTAATGAAGAAAAGCATTTTAACTATAAAGGTGAATGATGAGATATAATATTGCCGTGATTGGGTCAACTGGAATGGTTGGACGAAAAACATTGGAAATTTTGGAAGAATTGAACCTGCAAAACAACAACTTTTTTCTGTTTGCAAGCAGCCATTCTTGCGGAAAAAAGCAAAAAATTGGAACTGCCAAGTTTATTGTGCAAGAGTTGAACAAAGAAAATCTGCTAAAACAAAAATATGATTACGCTTTGTTTTGCACGCGCGAAAACATTAGCAAAGAATATGTTAAACAACTTGCAAAAACAGGCACAAAGGTGATTGATTTTTCCTCCGCGTTTAGAAAAAACCACCCACTAATTGTTCCAGAAATCAATTTTGAGGACATTGGAAACAGCAACATTATTTGCAACCCAAATTGCTCCACCGCAATAAGCGTTATGGCGTTAAACAACATAAGCAAGCATTTTGGATTGGAAGAAATTGATTTTTCAACCTACCAAGCCGTGAGCGGTGCTGGCAAAAACGCAGTTGACGACCTAACCAAAACAAACGCCCGCAAACTGAAAAAACTTGACTACCCCATTGTCAACAATGTTATACCTTACATTGGCGGACTTGACAATGCCGGCTTCAGCGTTGAAGAAAACAAAATGATTTTTGAAACAAACAAAATTTTGCATTTAAAAGAAACACACATAATGGCAAATTGTGTGCGAATTCCTGTCAAGAACTGCCACTTGATTAGCATTGTTTTTAAAACACATAAAAACGCCAGTCTGCAAAAAATGAAAAAGGTTTTAACTGAAAGTCAAGGTGTTGAGTTTTCCCCAAATTTACTGCCTATGCCATTGAATGCAAACAATCAAAACAATGTGATAGTTGGCAGACTTAAAGCCCACAAAACCATTAAAAATTGCTTTTCAATGATTGTTTGCGGCGACAATTTGCGCAAAGGTGCCAGTTTGAATGCAGTCCAAATTTTAAAGACACTAATTGAAACCAATCCACACAAGACTCAGCCCAAAAATTAAAAGCAACAAAAAAACCTATCAGCTGATAGGCTTTTTTAAACCACTATTTACATTCTTTGTTTTAACAAAAAAACACAAGTCGCTATAACTTGTGCTTTCGAGTGGCTGGGGTAGTTGGATTCGAACCAACGCGTGACGGATTCAGAGACCGTTGCCTTACCGCTTGGCGATACCCCAGTATAAAATTGAATATTTGTTTAAATTGTTAAAACACCATTTGACAAGCAAAATGTGTTTTTCACGCTTTATTATAATGTAAAAAATCATAATTTGCAACCATAATTCAAATAAAAGCAAAAAAATCCCTACATTGGCAAGGATTTTTTTGTGTTAAAAATAAAACATGATGCCCTAGAAAATTGTTTTATTGCACTTAGCAACAACTTGATTTTTAGCGTTGGCAAAATAAATTAGTTTATTAGCAACCAAACATATTTCCTTAGACAATTTGTTTTGCTATGTCAATTGAATTTGAACTGCTATGTTGCAATTTAAAACAATCAAACTGCAAGATGATTAATTCACAATATTAAAATGAGAAAGAGGTTGCTCTTCTTGATTTTGTTGCAATTCTGCCGTTTGCTCAGGTTGAATTTGTAATGCTTCATCTTGAGGTTGTTCAATATTAATTTCAGCCGCCTCAGTCTGCTCTTGTTCGGCCGGCAGGATTGTTTCAACCGGTTCACTTTCGACTGAGGTCGTACTAGGCTGGTTTGCATTGTTTAAAAGGTCAACCGCCTTATTAAGTGCAGCGTATTTTTGCTCCAAGTCTTGTGAAATTTTGTTTACAAGAACCTGTAAATCATTCTCAGCAAGGTCATAATCATTCTCATTTTGTTGGTCACTGGGAATTTCAGTTTTGACTAGGTTTTTTCCTTCCTGTTCTCCTGAATTTGGAAGTTGTTCCTGTTTTGTTGAATTGTTTTTGCTTGAATTGTGACTTTCTGCGTCCGCATCTTTGCTGGATTTTGTTGGGTCATTAATTATTCCAATCACCACAAGCAATCCAAGCAATGCTGTGACAATTTCGTTTATATTTGCAATGTCCAACTTAATGTTAAACGCTTGCAAGATAAGCAAAGTTGCACTGACAATTGAAATCCAAAAGTTATAGTTAGTTAGTCTGTTTTTCCATTTCATTTTTGCTCCTTTCTGCCCTAATTAGAGGCAATTTTTTAAAGGTTTGCAAACACTGAAAATACAAATTAAACCTTTTTAACAATAACAAATCTATATTCATTTCGACCTCGAACTTTATGCGGTATATTCGTAATAATCCAAAAGGACTTGTTTAACATTTGCACTATCGAACGGAGAAGAAATTTCAAGTTTTAAATTCTCGCCACAAATTTTGAAACAGAATTCATTGTCGCCGTCTGTGTAGGTTGTAAAACTTGTGCTTTTATCTCCGTATTTCAAGTTGAATTTAACGTTTTTGTCCGCCTGAACTTTAAGTTTTGTATACAGGCGGGTCGCAGGCATTTCAAAAAGGTTGCTAGAAGTCCAAAATTTTGGCAAAGCGTCGTCAAAGCACTTGGAATTGTTGCAAATTTCACCCAATTTTGAACTATGCACAGAGTTAAATGTCACGAGCATTTTTTCAAACACTTGTGTTTTAACCGGCAAGAGAGTGCCAATATCCACACCACGCAAAATTTGGTAGGAATAATTTGTTAAATCCACAATAATCAAAGCATTGTTTGTATAATTGACGTTTTCGCAAAGAATTTTTTTGCCGTCACCAAAGTTGAGCTTCAAAGCAAGGTAGTATTTGTTGCCCAAACTGGCCGCGCAAGCATTGTCGTTTGAAATTGGCAGCATTTCGCCAATATCTATGCTGGAACGAGTTACCTTCACTCCATTAAATTGATAAAGCCCTTCCACCGTCATAAACATGATTGCATTTTCACAAACGCTCACTGTTTCGGTGAAAATTTTTGTGTTGGATTGGTACACTTGGTTAACAGAAATGTTGTTTTTAACAAAATTAATTTTTGTAATTCCGTAATCACGGAATACATACACGTCTTGGTTAAAACTAACAATTTTTCTTGCGTAACCTAAGTCATCTTCCAGCGATATATAGCCTGAATTTGAATTTATATTACCTATATTTTCGGCGTCCAAGTCGGTTGCGTACCAAATTTTAAAAGCAGGCTCTTGAATTGTGCAAAACAGCACGCCATCATTCATGCACATGCTTGTTATGATTGGTGCGTTTTTAACCTCGTATGGTGAATAACTGGTTTTCCAAATAATCATTTTGTCCTTGCTGCTTAAAATAATTGCGTCGCTATCATTTTTCTTGAATGCTAAAGTTATAGGTGCGGAATTAAATGTTAAAGAATAAAGCCAAAATAAATCTCCATTTTCGCAAAACAACTGATTGATATATTCTTTGTTGTCGTCGCCGTAAACCAAAAGGCGGTGGGTTGTGTTGCCTGTGCGAGGAAAGTATTGCTTGAAAAACGTCACGCCTTTAATTTCATTAAAATCCGCCTCTTCAATGTTTAAATTATACTGAGTGTTGTCAGTTAAACTGTTTGGAAAACTTGCCAATTTTATGCCAAAAGAATTGGATAAAACTTTTGTTGGCTGATAGTTATAAAACTTTTCAACACTGGCATTTTCATGCTTGTTAAAATTGTCAAAGCACTCTATCGCAATTCTTTTTTTTGTTTTCATTCCCATCTCCTTTGTGGCATTATGCAGCATTTAACTTCTTTTAATGCTGTGCACCTTTCCAGATACATTTCATGGTAGTTTTCAAAATCTTCAAACAAGCCCTTAGTCAAGCAGTAATATGCGCAAAGCCCAAACACTGCGACCTCTGTGCCAAACTCCTGCAAAAACGAAACATCGTCTGTCAACGCACTGATTGATGGGTGGCTATAATACTCCACAGTAAAATTGCCATCTTCCTCCAAAATTAAATTGCGGCTGATGATTTTAAATTTAACATTTTCTTCCCCTTTCTTAACCGATTCAATTTTGATGAAATTTTCAATTGAGCTGAGAGGGTATGTTTTGTTTGAAGTTGTGATTTCGCAAGTTGACAACACTGGCACATAGTTTGTGCAAAGTTCACGAATGGAAAGTTCAGCCAAATTGAGAAGTTCTGCAACCTGTTTATCCGCAAGTTTGTCGGCATCAGTTTTTTGCTCATCCTGCAAAACAGAAACAGTGTCAGTTAGTCCAAGCAAAACCGCACTGTTTTGGATTAAATCTTTTATTTTCATTAGTTCTCCTTGATTAATTGTTCTAATTGGTCGTTAAATATATTCAAAACGCTGGTTTTGTCTGCGTTCTGTTTAATTTTATTGTCATTGTCAATTTTGTTTAAAATAATTTTTATATTTGCACTGTTTGTTTCACGTGCCAATTTAAGCGTGCGCTCATCCAAAAACGGATAAGGCAGGCTTAAACAGAACGTGTTTTCGGGTTGGGACAAATTATGCAATTCAAATTGATTTTTGGACATGTTGAAATATATTCTATAATCTCTGTCAATTTCTTTTATTCTGTTTGCAATGTCATACACGTCGTTTTCAATTTCAATTTTCATAATCCTCCTTATTGCAGTTTATGTTTTAACAATATTATTTGTTTAACTAAACTTATGTATTGCTGCCCTTTTCAACTGTAACTGCAAATGGATTTGTTACAGTTGATTTAATGTTTGTGAACTTTGCTTGACCGCCTGGATGTTCGCAAATCAAGTCGGCATATTTAACAAGTGTTGCAGTGTAAGCTGGGTAGCCCGCTTTTTGACGAAGAATTTTGCCGCCTTCGCCCTCAATCCACTCCCAATCGCAAAGTTGGTGAAGTGTGAATTTAGAACTATCAAGCAGGTACAAAGTGTCGTCGTCAACAAATCTGTCGCTAACAACAGGAATTCCGTTGAAAGTGATTGCACGATAACCGCCTTCAATCATGGTTACGTCAATGTTTCTGCGGTAGCAACCAAGGTATTCTTGGTAGGCACGTTTAACACCAGCACCGCATGTGATGAAGTCAATGCTTGAACCTGCGTTTTCTTCCAAAAAGTCAACAGCGGTTTGCAAAATTCCGTCGCTGATTTCTTGCTCAGTTGAACTCTTGTATGGTGTTAACCATTTGTTTGCTGCACGGTTTAAACCATACAATGTGTCGCCTGTGCCAAAAATTGCGCCAAGTCCTGTAATTTCTTGACCTTTGCTGCCTTGAACGTAAAGCACGTCGTTTGCTGCCAAATCTGTTGTTGGAGTTGTGGTGAAGCTAACTTTTTTTGTAACGCGGTCAACGTACGCAATGCGCAAGCCTGAGTTGTCTTTTGTTGTGCCAGTGTAGCTGTCAACCACCATGCCTTCCATAAGGTTTTTAACACTTGACATTGTTGCCACGCCAGAAGCATAAGCAGTTACAGTGCCAACAGCACCAGAGCCATCGCCATAAAGCATACGGCCAAGGTTGAATTTTGAAGCGGTTAAAAGACCTTCCATTTCGGCATTCAAAAGGTCAACAAAAGCACCATTGCTGTTTGCACTTGCCCTGATTGCTTTGTCGCTGATTTCGATTGTTCCATAAAGGTTTTTAAGTGTGGTTTTGAATTGAACATAACTGTTTTCTTTTGCGGTTGGAAGAGTGCCAGTTTCGCTGCCAGCACCAACACCACCATTCAAACCAACAGTTGCCATTTTGATGATATTCTTGCCATAAACATCCGCAGTGGATTGTTTAATTTTTGCAAGTAATGGATTTGTTTTTGTGTTTAATTGATTGCACGCTGCAACCAAATAAGCATCTTTAAGCGCGTTTTGCGCGGTTGTTAAATCAATCATATTTTCTCCTTTATTATTTAGTGAAAAATTAAAATTAAATAATTATTTTTATTTAATTAAATTAATTATTAATTTTATAAAAAACATTAATTTTTTTAAAAATATTAATAAAAATGCCAATTTTTTAATGATTTTTTGGTGTTTTTTTAATATTTTTATATTTTTTTATTAATTTTTTAATTATTAAGCAGAAAATATTTTTAATTAATTTTTATTTTATTTTTGCTTAATAATTGTTTTTGCCAACCTGCCCGCTTCCGCAATGGTTGAAGGCTGAGTTGGTTTTGACAAAAGAATGTTGCCGTTTCCTTCTACCTTGATTGGTGAATTTTGAGTTACCTTTGACAAATAATCTTTAATTATTTTATCCTTAATTTCAGCATTTGAAAAAATGTAATTATTCAAAAATTCACTGTCGGTTGCATAGTCCTCAGCACGTTTGTAGTTCTTGGCAATCATCTTAACACTTTCCTCTGCAAGGTTTGCATTTTCGGTGTTAGTTAAAGTTGCTTTCAGTGCGCTGCTGAAAGGTTTAACAATGTCAAATTTTGCTACAAACTCTTCCACTTTTTTGTCTATCTCCGCTTGGCGATTTTGTTCTTTTAACGCAGTTTCGTTTTGCATTTCAAGGTCGGCCAAACGTTGACTTTTTTTGGTAAATTCAGCTTGCAAATTGTTATAGGCCTTAAACAAACTTTCTGCATCTTTAAACTTACCAATTTCTTCCTTGGAGCCTAAGTTGTTTTCAATAGGTTGTTCCAATTCTTCCATAAATTATTCTCCTTCTTTAACATTTTTCTTATGTTCTTCAATGTGTGATAAAATTATCTTTTCAATTTCTGCTTTATTTAGTTTGTCCTTCAACTCCCCTGAAAGCAAGAATGCGATATGCTGGTCAACATGAAGTTTGTGGTCGTCAATTGGCAAAATGTTTATCTTTTGACCACGAGTGACAGCGATATTTTCTTCTCTTGCATGATTAATTTGCAATTCGGTTAAGTCCACGCTGTTTTCCCACATGCCAAAGCCAAGCAAATCCAAACATTTTTTACGCATTGTTTGACTGAATTTTCCGTCTTGATCAAACATTAACCCTTTGTTGATTAAATCAAAAAGCATGGTTCTGCGTTGAGCAAGAGAATCCACAGCGTCGGTGGAGGTGTCAAACACAACGTCATCGCTGCAAATTTCGTTTTGGTTCCAATAGTGCATTTCAACTGAACCACCTGCCCCACTAATCTTCAAAAGTCGAGGCAAAACTGCGTATTGTTTGTACAAGCGCAAAATGTATTTTGCAACAGTTTTAACCGCAAGTTTGGTGGAGTCAATTGCCGTTGCCAGCCTTACAGTGTCTTGTTCAGCCAACAATTCAAGAGCCACACCCGACATGTTTGTGTATTTCCCAACCGATTGGGTCATCATGTCGCTGACGCCTGAAATGGTTTTAAATTCTTCAAGCAATCTGCTTTCTTCACTTTCAAAATCCACAACCGATTTTGGATTTTGCATTATCTCTGGCATTTTGCTGCCTTGCCTATAAACAAGCACTTTGCCTGGGCTTAAACCTTCAATTTCAAGGGCGTCTGTGTCCACGCTGCCGTCCTCAACAGCAAGCACGTTCATAACAGTTCGATTAAAATATTCATGTTTGCGGTTTCTAACAGCATTGTAAGCGCGTTGAACTGGAATTAATCTGTCAACCACGCTCACGCCAAAGAAACTGCCCGGCATATAGTTTGAAATTTGCTTAACAAAAGGGAAAGTTCTGCCATTCAGTTCGTCGTTTAAATAAGGCAGATCTCCGTCAAACAAAAGTTTCCCACCAGCAACAACTGTTAGCCTTCCATTTGGAAGTTGTTTGCTAGGGCGAATATATCTTTCAATCAGCACACAGTGGTGTCCAAGTTTAATGTTTGCAACTTTGTTGATATGCGCGTTGTAGCCCAGTCCACCAACATTATTCATTGTGTTGTCCAAAGTGAAAGCACAAACCTCTTCTGGTTGAACGTCAACATTCCATTCGTATCGAATTTGGTCAATATCCACAGCCCTTGCATGAATGATTGAATTGACATCATCTAAGCGCTCACAAGACAGGTTGTCCGGAAAAATTTCAAACGGAGAAACCACCTCAATTTGAACGTCACCCTCTCTTATATTGTTGCCGACGTCATCAGTTGCAACCATTTTGCCAGAGTTGGTGTTCCAAATCACTTTATAAAAAGACGTTCCGCAAATCTCGCTCCATGTGGTTGCTGTTTTTTCAATGTCTACTAGGTTTAACCTATTTGCCACCGACGCCAAAATTTGTTTGCTTAATTTTGCACTTTCAAAGTCTGCCTCTTCCATGCTTGCTGGCACAACAGTCACATTGGGCAAACTTGATGAAATTTTTGAAATACGTGTTTCCAAAATTGGAGCAATCTGGTTAAACACTTCCTTTTCCTGCCAAAAATATTGCTTTTCGTCCTCTCTAACACTGCCGTTTGAAGCAATATAACTATATTGATTTCCCATCATAAAATTAATGTTCAATTGCCACTGCATTTCCAAACTTTTTCTTGCTTCTCGCCTTTTGTTAAAATCTTCAACCAATTCTTCAACTATCTTGTTAACCTTCATCTAATCCTCCTTTTTTATATAATGGTTTAACATTTTTTGGTTTGATATATTTCCCTATTTCGCCATATAAAGTGTTCAAGCATTGTGCACATAAATACACATTTCCATCAAACACAAAGCGTTTGTTAACAATCATGTAATCGCACTTGTTTTTGCAGCCGCTTGCGTCACATTTAACCTTTATTTTTGCTGGTTGTACTGTCATTTGTTTTCTCCTTTAATTGTTTTAATAGTCTTTGTTTTGTTTGTTCCAATTCTTCATCTGTAAGTTTTTCAAAATTGGTTTTATCTTCCGTGTTTTGATAAAGCAGTTTGATAATGTCTGTGTTGGGCGGAATGTTTTTTTCCACTTTTTTTTGTTTGACCATCTTCATTTTTCCAGTTTCGTCGTCCAAAACATACTCACTTGTTATCTCCTGCAAAGTTATGCCTGTAACACACTGTTTGATTGCCTTAATTGTTGTGGCATCAAGCAAATTTTCCATAGGTTCACCTTCTTTTCATCTGTCTAATCAACCTCTCTTTTTCGCGCTGAATTTCGCTCATTTGCTGCTTTGGAAGTTTGTTTTCAGGGCGCGACATTATGTAATACCTCAATTCGTCCATGCTGTGGTCGTCCATTTTAACTGGGCTGTCACCCTTGCCCCAACGATAACCTTTCATTTCCCTTATTAAATTTGTGCAAGTTTTGAATATGAACAATTTGCGCTCGCCTAAACTATTTTTTATGTAAGATTTAACCCTTTGAATGCCTGTAAAAACGTCCTTGTTCACGTTTGTGTTAACAAGAATGCCATGCTCGTAAAACAGGTCTGCTACGCTCTTTTTTGACGCCAAAGTTGTTTGATTTGCCGCACTATCAATAAGCGACTCAATCATTCCGTTTGGGTTTCTGTGCCAATGCAGTTGGTTGCAAATTTCATAAATTTGTTGGCTGTGGTATGAAATGTCTTTATCACTTTCATAATGCTCCGCCACCACATAGACATTTCCGTCGTAATCCACCGCATACCAGTGACAAGACAACGGGTTTTTAAGTCCTGGGTCTATGGACAATTTGTCCTGCCAGTCGTAAGGAATGTCAAAGGGTTCAATCACATTAAAGTTTTCGTCAAATTCGCTGTACACACGCCCTCCAACGTCCATAAATTCGCCATGTTCGCGGCTTTTTAGTTCATCGGCTGACATACTCGCTTTCATTGATTTTATTGCCTGCTCGCTGATGTACGGATTGTCCTGCCAAGAAATAAATTCACACCAAACATTTGGGTCGTTAAACTTGTTCAAATATATTTCATCATAAACAAATGTCATGCCTTTTAACGGAGTCATGGTTGCAAAAATGTCGCCGTTAGTGTCAAGCACTCGCATGCGACATTCTTGATAAATATCATAGGGTGGTTCTTCGTCGAACCAAACATAGTCTAGGCTTGTACCTTGAAATTTTTCTCTGCCTTGATCACAACTTTTAAAACCAATTTTGCTAACTCCGCCAAACAAATTTTTAATCAATATATAATCTATTATTCCGTTGGCGTAACTATCCTTTCTGCCAGAAAGCATGACAACGTCAACAATCCATTCTGGGTTGATATATTTCAAAACCTTGCTTTGGGCAACGTCACGTTGAACTTGTGTGCTTAAACTAACCACCCAACCAGAGGTTGATTTTTCAATTTTCCTGAACGGGTGGCAGCCCCTAGCCATGTACACGACCTCAACCGCGCCACACTCAGTTTTGCCTGTTCGGTTTCCTCCAAACACCCAACGATTTTTTTGTGGGCATTTATGAAAGGCGAGTTGCTTTTCGTGCCTAACTTCGCCAGTATTGTAATATTTAAGTTTATTGTTATTCTTTCTCTTTTTTTGAATTGCTTCTATCTGCAAAATGCTTTCAATTAAATTCATTTCACCCATATTAAACCTAAAAATAGTCAAATTTGGCACAAACCTGCCACAAAAACACAAATTTATTATGTTAAAATATTGTTATGGTAATTTTAATTTGTATTTTAATTATTTTGTGTCAATTTAACCTCCCCGTTTGCTACGCAAGCGACATTTATTACGCACGCATAATGCAAGATGATTGCTATTTATACTTAGCGCCAGTGGAGGCTGAAGATTACAGCAACAAGTTGTTTTTGCTGCAAAAAACCTACTTTGTGCAACTGCTGGACAATGCTGGGCAAAATTTTTTTAAAGTCAAGTACAAAAACTTTTATGGTTACGTAAAAAAGGAAAAGGTGCAAACCATTGCGGGAACTCCGCAAACACCTTTCCTTGCCGATTTAAGTTTTAGAGTTTATGCTGAACTAAGCCGAGATTTACGCTCCAGCCCAAGCACAAAAACAGACTCAAGCACGCAAATTGCTTACATTCCAAACCTTTGCCGCAACTTGACATTTTATGGCAAGATTGAGGGTGACAGTTTGATTGAGGGACGAACCAAAGTATGGTATTATTGCAAATACAGTGCTGATAAAGATTATTATGGCTATGTGTACAGTGATTTCTGCGACGAATTGCAAAACCCATTGCCAATCAACAGCGAAGAAGTTGAATACACACTTGCCCCAAATTTTGAGCAACAGCAAGCGAAAAACACTGCCCTGCCAATTGAAAACAAAACAACTGGAATTGTGATTGCAATCTTGTCCGTGCCTGCCTGCCTTTTTGTTTATTTAATTTTGAGAAGTTCAAAAATCAGCACCATTAAACGCACAAAACAAAATGAAGTTATTGATTATTAACGGCAAACTCATGGCTTGGTTGAACGGACTTAAAAGCCAAGCGTCTTTGTTTAACATCGCCACAAATCTTTTTAATCCACTCTTGTTTATCAATAATGTTTTCGAGTTTGGTGCAGTATTTTGAGTGGTTTATAATTTCCGCCATGTTTTCAAAGGCGTGTTCAATTCGCCTGAAGGCGGTGCGCTCTTTAACGTCAAGCAAAGAGCATAATTCTTGCATGGAAATATTGTAATTTAATTTCACATACAAAACTTTTTTGTCATTGATAGACAATTTATTAACAGCATTATCAATCATCAACTTAATGTTAATCAACTGATTTTTGCGTTCAATTAAGTCAAGAATATCGTTATACACGTCGACCGCGCTATACTCCTCACCATAAGAACCACAATAATAGGCGTGGTTATTTATAAATTTATCTATAATATTGCATCTTTTATCCAGCGAACAATAAATTTTTACAAGTGCTTCACATTCGTAAATATTAATCATTACTTTTTCTCCTAATTTTGAAAAAAGTATATTTTAAAATAACACGAAAGTCAAGCATATATGACATTTTTTTACAAAAATACCATTATTTTGGCATATATTTTCGACAAAATTGCCATATTTTGTCGAACATTTGTTTTATTTTTTACAAAAACATTAAAATTTGGTTGATTTTTTTTATAACCATTAACTCTTAATTATTTTACCATTTTTGAAATTAAATTGTCAACATTCACTGCAATTTTAAAAAAAATTAAACACAAAAAAATATAAAAAAAGAAAGTATTACACTTTCAATTTTTTTACAAAGTTTTTTCGTTTATTTCTTCAATAACTTTACCAACGGAGACCTCAAACGCAACCTTTTTTACTGGCTGTTTCAAGCCTTCAACGGTCTTGCTGTATTCCCTTGATTGAATTCTGCCTGTGATTGTAATTTTATCACCAACCGGCATTGAACTCACAAATTCAGCGTTTCTGCCCCAACAAATGCAAGGAATATAATCCGATTTGCCATACTGTCTGTTAACAGCCAACAACAAATCGCAGATTTGACGATTAAAAGGAGTAACCCTAAAAATTGGAGATTTGCAAATATAGCCGCTGAGTTCAATCAAATTTGGGTTTGCGTTATCGTCCAACGCACAAAGTTCTTTGCAGAACACAGAAAGAATAAGCCTGCTTTTGTTGTTTTCGTCCAGCATATTATGGCTTCTAAACTGACCAGTCAAAGCAATTTTGTCACCTTTTTTGAGGTCTGCAAAGCCAGTAAGATGAGATGAAATGCTTATGGGCAAAATGTCATATTGTCCACTTAAACGTGCCACTTTAAGGTTGAACATGTAAAATTCCTCATCAAAAGCCTTGTGGTTGAATTGAGGTTCTGTTTCAATTTCCCCCTGCAAAAACACTTTGTTGCTTGTAATCTCCTTTTCATAAGCATTTGTTTTGGTTTCGCCGTTTTCGTAATTCATTAGTTTCTCCTTAATTTTTTTATTTGTGTCCCCTGAGTGTTGATTGTAAAGTTTTCATAATAAATCAAATCGCCGATTGGCACAACTTTTAAGTTTTTCATTTTAAAACTTTCAAGCACCATTTTAAGCCCGTCAATAATATGGTCGGAATTGTTGTGGAAAAGCACAATGTCGCCCTGCCCCGCTTTGCTGATAACACGTGACGAAAGTTGACTTGCGCTTAAACCCTTCCAGTCCAAACTGTCAACGCTCCACTCAATGCAACTCAATTTCAATTCCTCACAAACCTCAATTAGGTTATTGTTGTAATAGCCATATGGTGGGCGGAACAGTTTTGGCGTAAAGCCGGTTAAATCCTCAATGAGTTTAATGTTCGTGGCAAGTTCTTCCCTCATTTGAGATTTACTCAACTTTGTCATGTCTGGGTGAGTGTTGCTATGTATGCCAATTTCAAAACCGCGATTGTGAATTTCCTTGACCTTGTCTGGATACTTTTCAATCCAAAATCCAACAAGGAAGAATGTGGCTTTAATCTCGTAACTTTCGCAAATGTCCATAATCTCGGTTGTTTTGTCCGCACCCCAAGCCGCATCGAAAGAGATTGATAATTTGCTTTCTTCTGTTTGAACATTGTAAATTGGCAACTTGCGCCCTTTGGTGAAATATGTGCCAGCAACAGCCACAGTGTTAGTGAAATTTAACACAAGACCGCAACACACAATGGCAACTGCCAAAACAGAAAACACAATTATTTTTAAACGCTTTGTTTTCACAAACCACTCCTAATATAACATAATTTAGTCGGCTAACCGTTTAAAAATGACACACTTTTTACACTAAAATTGCAACAAAAAATAGAATTCGATAAATAAATGTCGAAATTCTATTATTTTGCTTGTATTTTGCTTTTAAATTGGTTTATTTTACAAACTTTTGCGAATGTGTTCCAAGGCATTTTTTTCCAGTCTGCTGACTTGGGCTTGCGAAATCCCAACCTCGTCGCTGACTTCCATTTGCGTTTTTCCAATAAAATATCTCAAATTCAAAATTTCACGTTCGCGTTCGTCAAGCAGTTTTATCGCGTCCAAAAGGTCGGTGTGGTCAATCCACTTATCAATCGAATGTTCGGTGTCGGCAATCTGGTCGCTCAGTTTCATTTCTTCGTCGCTTTCGCTTAATAATGCGTCGTCAAGTGATAATGGCGAACTTATTGCGTCAATTGCATCGTACACCTCACGAATTGTTAAATTAAGGTCACCAGCAACCTCTTCAATGCCAACTTCGTCCGCCCTGTCTTCTTGCAAACGCTCTTTGCTTTTAAGAACCTGATAAGCAGTGTCGCGCAGACTGCGACTAACCCTCATGGCAGAAGCGTCACGCAAAAAGCGCTTAATTTCGCCCATAATCATAGGTACTGCATAGGTTGAAAATTGAACATTTAGTGTGGTGTCGAAATTGTCGACCGCTTTCATTAAGCCAACACAGCCAACTTGAAAAATATCGTCCATGTTTTCTTTGCTGTTAACAAATCTTTGTGCAATTGAAAGCACCAATCTCATGTTGCAATAGATATAATAATCTTTGGCATTTTCGTCGCCAGCCTTAATTCTTTGCAAAAGTTCAATGGACTCTTTGTTTGTGATTTTAGGCAAAGTGCTGGTGTCAACACCGCAGATATATACTCTTCTAGACATATTCACCTCGTAAATATTGTGTCTAACCAAAGCACAATTATGCACTCAAAATTAAATTTGCTAAATTCAGCCAAGTTTTGACAATTAAACAAAACAAAAACAATTTTACTTGTGCCCGCTAAGCAGTTTTGTTCTTTATAATCTTTGTATGGAAATTTATATTGAAGATTTTTTAATTCAAAACACAATAATAAATTTATGTTTGCTAAGATTGGTTCAAATAACCACCAAAACAAAATCCAACACCTTTAAACTAATGCTTGCAAGTGTGGTTGGCGCCGCTTTTAGTAGTATTGCTGCCAGTGCTTTAACAAATTCAATTGCCATAAATCTGCTTAAATTGGTGTGCGCAATTTTTATGATTAAAATATGTTTTAAGGGCTGTTTCAAGCAGTTTATTACACATTTTGCCTTGCTGTTCGCTTACACTTTTGCGCTTTGTGGTGCTGTTATTTTAGTTTGTCAAAACGCCAAGTTTGTACATTTTGGCATTGCAACCAATAACATAAATTTGTGGTTTGTCATGCTCGGCTGTCTGGTGTTCAGTTATCTGTTTGAGTTTGTTGCAAAACACATTAAACTCAAAATGCAACTTAACAATTTAGTTTACGAAGTCAAATTAACAAACAAAAACAATAGTTTGAAAATTAATGCATACTTGGACACTGGCAACATGTTAAACATTGAGGGCAAGCCTGTGCTAATTTTGGATTTAACAAGTTATTTAACGCTAACAAAACAAACTTATTTGGACTATGTTTTGAAACCACCAAACACAGCAGACCTACAATTGCAAACTGTTGCTGGCAGCGCAAGTTTAAAATTGGACGTATTGGACAATGTTGAAATTTACATAAATGGGCAAAAAAAAATATTCAAAAATCAAATTGTTGCAATCAACAATGTGGACAAATTTAGTTCAACAAATTATCAAGCCCTGCTCTCTCCTGAATTTTTGTAAAAAATGTTTGTTGCAAATTGCTATAAAAGGAATAATATATGAAAATTAAAGAGTTTTTTAACAAATTGTGGAATAAAACTAAACTGTTTTTTAAACGTTTATATTTGAAAATTTTTAAAACCAATTTTTTAAGACCAGAAAACATGGTCAATTACATTTTTACTGCCGAAAGTTTGCCTGAGCCGTTGGACATTACTGCCGAACAAACGCTTGTTAAAGATTTTCAGGACAATCACGACCTATCTGCCAAAAGCAAACTGATTGAACATAATTTGAGGTTGGTTATGTACATTGCAAAGCGCTTTGAAAGCAAAAAACTTAGTCTGGAAGACCTTGTTTCAGTTGGTTCAATTGGACTTATTAAAGCGGTTGACAGTTATAAACTGGACAAAAATATTAAATTGGCAACTTACGCCAGTAGGTGCATTGAAAATGAGATTTTAATGTATTTAAGAAAGGTGAACAAAAGCATTAACGACATGAGTTTGGACGACATTCTTGCCGGAGATGACGAAAGCAACAATTTAACCTTAGGTGAAACAATTCCTGACCCAAAGCCCGCATATGAAAACATTGAACTGGAAAACGAAAAAGTTTACCTTATGCAGTGCATTAACACGCTTAACGAGCGCGAAAAACTAATTATGTGCATGCGCTACGGATTGAACGGCTATGACGAACTAACTCAAAAAGAGGTTGCTGACTCCATGAATATTTCACAAAGTTATATCTCACGTTTGGAAAAGAAAATTTTACACAAGTTGCACCACCAAATGCTGAATAATCATTAAAATTTAATTCTTTTTTGCCAAAACGGTTATCTCGCTTCGATTATAAAACAGCTGCCTTGCTGTGATAAGTTTGAATTTCTTTTGCAAAAGTGCAAGATTTTTATTTATTAAATTGAGTGTGTAATTTTTGGGCAATTTAAAAGTCATAATCACAATTCCATTAGGGTTCAATTTGTTGTTGAATTGGCTTGTGAGTTGTATGCTTTTTTCAACGTCCATTTTCATATCGTTCACAATAATATCGAATTTTTTGTCGTTATGGTGAAAGAAATATTCTTGTATGGTCATTCTTTTGTGTTCAACATTTTTGTATTTTAAAACCTTGCTATCCATAACCGCTGGGTCAATTGCGACCATGTTTATGCCGTTGTCTGCAAGAACCTTTGTCCATCCACCTGGCGCGGAACCAAAATCCACACCATTGCTTAGTTTTGACGTGTCGATTTTGAAAACGTCAAGTGCTTCAACCATTTTAAATTCAGCACGACAAACAAAATTTTCTGTTTCGGCATAATGAGGAACTCCGCCTTTGAATTTGCTTAGATTGTTTTCAACATTATCAACACCGCAAAAAATGTCTTGCCCTTTAATAAAAATAGAAACCACTTGCTCGCAATTTTTCACGTCTAACGCAAAATTTTGCTCACTAATTTTTGACGATAATTCGGTCAAAATTTGATTGGTGTCCAAATTCAAATCCGTATTACACCTCAACTGAATGCTGAAAGATTTGTTTTTGTTGAGTTTATTTTTTGCAAGTTCAACAATCTTATATTTCCAATTTGATAAATAATTCAACTCCAAATCAACTTTGCAAATATGCCTTACAAAAATGATTGGTTTATTAAAAATAAAACGTGCATAATCTGTTGAATTGCCAGCAGTTTCTGCAAGTCCAATCCCGCCATTAAGCCATTCCAAAAACTTAAAATTTGGGTCTTTTTGCTTAAACTCTTCAAGCATGATTTTGCTGGACAACTCGTCACAAGTAAAAATGAATTTCATAAATTTCTCCAATTAAAGTTTAACATTTTTTTAGATTAAATAAAACAATTTTCTTGAGATACCTCTGTTTTATTGCTATTAAAACAAAAAACCTAGCGTAAACTAGGTTTTTTAGGCTAAAATTGAGCCGTGGTGCGCTTTGCAATTATCTCGTCTTCCTTTTTAATACTGTCCTGAAGTAATTGCTGTTTTATTGAATTGAGCAATCTATACTCTGCGTTTCTATATTTTACATTGCAACGTTGATTATACAATTGAGTCAATTTAATTTGATATTTATCACCTTTTTGTTCATCATTAGATACAATTTCTTCAAAAGGAATTTTTAAACCTTCCGCAATGATAATTAATTCATATAGAGAAATATATCTAAAATCTTCAGTCTTTTTGCGTCTAAACTTACAAATATAGTCATCAATATGTTCTGGCTTAACGCTTTCATATTTCAAGCCATCGCAATATCTTATAAAATTGACTGTATAAAACTCTTTCAAAGCACGACTGATTAATTCACCTTTGCGTTCAGAAAATTGTGCAGTAATTAAATCCGCATACTCCGCTGGCACGTTTTTAAGGCACTCAACTATGTTCATACAAGAAAGATTATTATTAACTGCATTTTTAACAAATAATAAAATTAAATTTTTAATATTGCTGGGTTGTTCTTCCATTATCAAAGCAATAACATTGTCACCAAACTCTTCAATACCTTCAAGTGTATTTTTCATATACTCACCTTTAAACACTATTAGAATAGCATTATTTGATAAATATGTCAATACCAAAATTAATATTAAGCCAACAATACCACAGCACAATAAGTCTACTCAAATTTATTTATTTTTTAAATCTTTTAAAGATTACGCCAGAGACAATTAATCCAACACCACTGAAAGACAACACAATTGTCAAAGTTAATATAATAATAAAGTTTTTTTGTTTATTTTTATCTTGTTGATTTTCAGGTTTCTGTTGAGGAGCAGATTCCTCTGGTTCGGGATTAAGCCCAGGGCCTTCAGGTTGGGTTTGTTGTATTTGCAATGTAAACAAAGCGGTCGTATTGTTAAAATTTATACAATCAGCCGCAACATAATTAGCATATTCTTGCATTAAATCTGACACAAGCCTGTCAGGATTTTGCCAAACCCAGCCAGCAGGTAATGCTATGTCTTTTAAATAAACAGCAGCAGGCTCAAATTTAATTAAATAACTTTCCACAATTGGTTTTTCTGCTTTTATTATTTCAAAATACACTTTTTTAGTGCCATAATACAAATTTTTACCAGTTAACTCTGCATAAGCTTTGCCAGCGTTAACATTGTTGAAAAATTCAATTGTATAATCACTATTTAAAATCAAGTCCTCTCCGTTTATATTCACTTTAAAATTTGGACAAATTTCACTGCCGGTATAAATTAAATCTGCAACAGTATTAACGTTTGCCGTTGATATATCTTGTAGGGTTAAGCTTCTGTCTTTAAGTTTTGTGAATGCTTTAATACGAGCCGTTGTATACGACATTTTATCCCAACCATAATACGTCTTTTTATACGATTCACTTTGACAAGTTGCCAAACGTATAACAGTACTACCTTGCCCTTGAACACTTACAACTACGGAAAAAAAACTATTATATGGCAACTCAATTTCCTTATCTAATAAAATCGTTTTATAACCTTGGAAATCGAAAATTTCACTGCCAGTTGCTGATAATGTGCCTGAAGTTGGGTCTTGAAAATTAGTCAAATTAGTATAAACTTGAACATTGCAGGTTATGTTAGTTCCCACCACCCCAACATTTACAGCTTTTATAAATTCTGCTTGAGTTGAGCTTGATTTTTTAGCTTTATAAATATTAGCAGCAGTGGTTACATTTTGAGAATAGTTAAGCCCCTCGTCGAATAAATAATCATAAAAATAATTATAATCATAATTTTGCTTTTGCTCAAATTCAAAAGCATAAAGTCCTGTTGTTAAGCTATTATCATATGATAAATACAAATAAGGTAAATCCGAGTAACTGTTTTTAACTAGCCATCCACCATTTTGTTTTGCTCCGTTTGGCTTAAAGTTTGAAGCAGCAATATTATCATCCCAACCAATTAAAGTACAAGCATGTGGACTTGAATAACTTCCTGTTTCGTTTTTTGGATTATAATAGTAATAATTATGCAAATTATTGTAAGAATAACTAACTGCCCCATATTTAATTATGGCTTTTTTGACCTCTAAAATGAGTTGTTCCTTTGAAAGACTGGAATTGTAAATATTTATTGAATTTTTTAATTTATATTCACAATTTTCAAAAGAATTAGTATTTGCGCTTAAACTAGATTTAATTGGACCACACCACTGAGAAAATAATGTTTCGGCATAAGCAATATCTCCTGTTGCTGACAAAAAATCTGTATTTGAATAAACTGATGGATTGTTTTTTAAAGGGTCTTCATTTCTATTAAATCTTGAATACGCCAATGCTGTTGGAGAAAGGGATAAGTTATCTTTGTTAACATTTTCATCAATTTGACCAGCCAAAACAGAGGCTTCAGCAATTGCTATACTAGTGTATGCCCAACACAGGTTTGTTCCACCTTGATCTTTAACTGATGTTATATAGTTTTTGGTTCTACCATCATAACTTGCTGGCAAATTTGTCAATTGGTTAACGTTGTTTAATAAATATTCTTTTGAACTATTTGTACTGCACAATTGAGTATCAGATTTTTTTTCACAAATGGACGAGTTAAGTTGATGAAAATCAACCAACCTTTTGTCACAATTAAATTTGCAAAAAAACATTCCACAATAAGTTGATAAAACACAAAATAAAATTGATAATAAATGTTTAAATATTGCCCTCATAGATTTATTGTAGCATATTTGTGCATTAAATATCAATTTTTACAAACAAAATATTAATTCTTAAAAGCACTCATTTAAAATGTATAAAAAAAGAACGAGAGGGTTAATCTCGTTCTTTTTATTATTTATATCTCAACTTCAAAGGTACATCACGTTTTCTGTTCCCATATTTTTTTAACGAGTGTTATGTTCACTCACACTATTCAAGATAACTTTAAGTTATCAAGTCGACTTTAAAGATATGCTCTTTAAAAGGAGGTGATCCAGCCGCACCTTCCGATACGGCTACCTTGTTACGACTTCACCCCAGTCATCAGTTTTACCTTCGGCAGCTGCCTCCCTTGCGGGTTAGCTCACTGACTTCGGGTACCCCCGACTCCCATGGCGTGACGGGCGGTGTGTACAAGACCCGGGAACGCATTCACCCCGACATGCTGATTCGGGATTACTAGCAACTCCGACTTCGTGTGGGCGGGTTGCAGCCCACAGTCTGAACTGGGCCCATCTTTTTGAGGTTCGCTCCACCTTGCGGTATTGCATCTCTTTGTAATGGGCATTGTAGCACGTGTGTAGCCCTAGGCGTAAGAGGCATGATGATTTGACATCATCCCCACCTTCCTCCGTATTATCTACGGCAGTTTCGCTAGAGTTCTCAACTGAATGTTAGTAACTAGCGACAGGGGTTGCGCTCGTTGCGGGACTTAACCCAACATCTCACGACACGAGCTGACGACAACCATGCACCATCTGTATGGATGTTATATTGCTATAACTTCACCGCTTTCACGGCTATGCATCCTATGTCAAGCCTAGGTAAGGTTCTTCGCGTAGCTTCGAATTAAACCACATGCTCCGCTGCTTGTGCGGGTCCCCGTCAATTCCTTTGAGTTTTAACCTTGCGGTCGTACTCCCCAGGCGGGATACTTATCGCGTTTGCTACGACCCTGACTTTGTCGATAAAGCCATAGTCTAGTATACATCGTTTAGGGCGTGGACTACCAGGGTATCTAATCCTGTTTGCTCCCCACGCTTTCGTGCCTCAGCGTCAGTTACGTCCCAGTTGACCGCCTTCGCCACCGGTCTTCTTACTAATATCTACGCATTCTACCGCTACACTAGTAATTCCGTCAACCTCTTCCGCACTCTAGTCACCCAGTATCCGATGCAGTTCCGTGGTTGAGCCACGGGCTTTCACATCGGACTTAAATAACCGCCTACGCACCCTTTACGCCCAGTTATTCCGGACAACGCTTGCTACCTACGTCTTACCGCGGCTGCTGGCACGTAGTTTGCCGTAGCTTTCTATTAGAGTACCGTCACTATCTTCTTCCTCTAATACAGAAGTTTACAATCCGAGGACCTTCATCCTTCACGCGGCGTTGCTGGGTCAGAGTTGCCTCCATTGCCCAATATTCCTAACTGCTGCCTCCCGTAGGAGTCTGGACCGTATCTCAGTTCCAGTGTGGCCGATCATCCTCTCAGATCGGCTAAGCATCACGGTCTTGGTGGGCCGTTACCTCACCAACTAACTAATGCTACGCAAGCTCATCTCTATTCGATAAATCTTTCACCCCTAGTACATGTGTACCTGTGGTCCTATGCGGTATTAGCAGTCGTTTCCAACTGTTGTCCCCCAGATAGAGGTAGATTACTCACGCGTTACTCACCCGTCCGCCACTAAGGGTAAGTTCTCCACACAGTGCACTATACTCTACTTTCGTAGTCGAGAACACTCTGTGGAAAACCCAACCTCCGTTCGACTTGCATGTTTTAAGCACGCCGCCAGCGTTTGTCCTGAGCCAGGATCAAACTCTACAAAAATGGTATTGAAAATTTATCTTACGATAAACAAACAATCTTTGTAAATACCTTGCTCATTAAGCTTGGCTAATTTTCGTTGTTCAAAAAACTTGGAATTGGCAGAAACTTTTGTTCAAATTTCTTACCATAGTACCTATTAAGATATAAATTGTTCTAACAAACCTAATCGGTTTGGCTCCTGAATTTGAACACATTACTGTGCCCCTTTATTTCAAGTGCAAGATTAAGATACCACATTTAAAATCTTTTGTCAACAGTTTTTTCAAAACTTTTTTCAAAATTTTTAAACTTTT
Source organism: uncultured Clostridia bacterium (assembly GCA_934747385.1). GTDB lineage: Bacteria > Bacillota > Clostridia > Christensenellales > UBA1242 > Onthoplasma. The sequence goes on from CAKVGK010000001.1 coordinate 36,229, forward strand.
TTTGAAAATTTAATAAAATCTTCAAATTGCTCTTAAAAAATGCCTTTTTAATTCAAAAGCATTCGTATAATAACACACTATAAAACAATTGTCAAAGGTTTTTGCAAAAAAAATTACAAAATTTTTAAATTTTTTTGTTTTTTTTGTTTTTCCTTGTAAAAAAAGCAAATTTGGCGATTTTTACAACCTTCAGCCTCACCACCCCCCCCCTCGCGGCAATTTAAGGTTTTTAAAAAAAGCATATGAGTTTCAATTTCATATGCTTTATGCCTATATATAATAAGGATATAATTTTTTGTTTTAGTTTGCCCTCAAAACTATTCTGTTGGAATGTTTTTAAGCAGTTCGTCGATTGTGCAATTTCCAAGCACAATGTCTGTGCCTTTAATTTTCTTAGTTAAGTCAACAGTGCTGCCAATAACTCCTGCTGCTTGCAACTGACTTAATGTTTTTGCGTTTGTGCCAGTAAAGATTTTTGAAATCTCATTACTTAATTCTGTTACGCGCTTTTCCACGTCAATCAAGGACAAAACACCTTTTATTTCTTCACCTGCGTCGTAACTGCCATTTTTGTTGTCATCCTTATAATAAATGGTTGAGCCTGCGTTTTCATATTTAACATAATCAAGCGCTTCATATATTGCCAAACTGTTGATTGTTGTTGGCAAGTTTTTGATTGTGGCGTTTTTCTTTACAATTGTTGCCATAATGCCAGTGATTGGGTTGCCATTTTTGTCCGTTACTGTGCCGCCTGAAATAGTGTAGTCCATAACGTCAGCCAAAGTTAAGCCGTCAATTTTAGTTTGCAATCCTGTGCTTAGTTCACTAATTTTAAGGTCAGCAATCGCTTTAAGTACGCCTTTAACTTGATTGCCGTCTTTGTCTGTAACATTGCTGCCTGAAATTGTGAAATCTAACACGTCTGCAATTTGCATGTCATCAATCCTTGATTGCAACTGCTCGCCCATGTTGCCAACAGTCAAATCTGCAATTGCTTTAAGCACTCCTTTAACAGGGTTGCCATTTTTGTCCGTTACTGTGCCGCCTGAAATAGTGTAGTCCAAAATGTCGGCAATTGTGGTTGATTTGATATCATTTGAAAGTGAGCCAACAGTGTAGCCCGCAATTTTGCCCATTATGCCAGCAACCTCTGTGCCGTTATCGTAATATTTGCCGGCGCTAAATGTGTAATTAAGCACTTCATAAACTTTCATGGCCTGAATTGTGTCTTCCAAAGTGTTCAATTCGTTAACTTTTTTCTTGGCAAATGTTGCAATTGCACCTGTCACCTCGGTTTTCACGCCGTCAACAAGTTTATAAACTTTCTTGTTTTCGTTCTCGCCCTCAATTGTGTAATCCAAAAAATCTGCAAGATACATGTTGTCAATTACATTGCCAAGTTCGTTGATTGTTTTTACTGCTTTTTCAGCTTCGGTTATTTTAATAATGCTTGGTAAAGTAACGCCAAACTTGTCTTCCAAACGCTTGATTGTCATGTTGTCGCCAATGTGAGTTACATACAATGGTAATCCTTGCAGCAATGGAATTTCTTTAAGTTCAAATTGCACTTTATTGTCACTGTCTGGCATAATGCTAATGTCTTTAACTTTCACTTTGCCATCTTCAATGGTTGCAAATTCAACCACTTCAGTGCAGGCGCTGTTGGAATACACCTTGTCGCCGTTAACAAAGCCTGATTTAACATACAAGGTCAGTTTATCGCTCAAAAGCTCGTTCATATCGCCAGAAGGAGTGTAAATTTCGCTTAATTCATTGATGGAGACTTCGTTCAAAATATCATTTATTCCATCACCAATCTTATCAAGAGGTTTGGTTTTTAACTTTTCAATGTTGATGCCTTTGATTGTTTTTGGCAATTCGTAGCCAAAATCCTTTTCAAAATCTGCCAAAGTGTATTTGTCAGAATTGTTTGAGATATACAGTGCCTTGCTAACCGCTTGGCTTAATGTGATTTTGTTAAGTTCCTCACTGCCCAAGTTTATATTCGTTTTGAAAGTGTTGTTAATCCACTGCGGTGTTGCTTTGTAATAAGCCAAAACACCAAGCCCAACAACTGCAGCAATTCCAAGCAAAATGCCAACAAAGCTGCCCAAAAAGAATGGTCCAAGCCCGCTGCGGCGTTTATATTTTCTTTCAATTTCGCCAATTCGTTTTCCCATAACTATACCCCTCAAATTTTAATTGTTTGGCAAACATTCAATTTGTTTAAACACAAACAATTTAAAGTTTCATTAACTTTATTATGTCACAAAAAAGCATAAAAAGAAAACAATTTTATGCTTAATTTTAAGTTTTACTGTCAAATTTTGAATAATTGCATTTTCAACAAAATATTTGTTACAACATTAAAAAAGATACTCTCGGCACAAATGCCTCGATATACGAGCTCGTAAACTCGCTTTTCATATACCGGCTATCGCTCGGTATGACAGCGTCGCAGCACGCTTTTATGCTTGGTTGCAACGCAAACATAAACAACAGTACCCCACACAAAACGAATATTTTGAAGGGGTTAAGTAATAGGCAAACAAAAGGCGAGCATTTGCGTTAAGCAAATCCGCAAAAGTGCAGCCTACAACGTGGCTGCTCCTTGACCCCAACAAACCCATTTTATTTGGCTTTGTCGTGGACCCCTTAATGCTGAGTGTATCTTTAAATTATCACAATGCTGCAGCCGGGATTGAGCAAATACAATTCCCTATCCGCCAGCAAATCTGGGCAATAATTGATTGCAATTTTGCGAACAATGTTACGCTCTGTCCAATTGTCGCAACATACAAAATCCTCAATTTTACCATGGTTTTTAAGGTTTTGGCACTCTCGCAAAAATTCACGCTTGATTGCCCCACCCACACCATGACTGCCATAGCCATGTATAACTTTCATCACTTTAAAACCGCCAATGCGGCAGGCGTCCACCTCAACCAAAAATTCAGCAATAGCTTGCTTAACAGTCTGCTTGTCACTTTTAATGTCAATAGTTACCAATTTCATACTGATTATGATAGCTCATTTTAAAACTTGTTGCAAATAATTTGGACAAACAATCATAAAAAAGATTGCTTAAAAACTATTTCTGTGCTACTCTCTATTCGGGGAGGTTTATCTATGCTTGAAAAAATGGGCGATTTTTTTAATAACCGCAAAGATGGATATGAAGATCATCAACTTAATTGTATTGAAGGGGCAAATGAATTTTTGCAATTTTCTGCTGAACAACTGCCAACAGAACCAAACACCAAAGTTTTAGATTTGGGTTGTGGCACAGGGCTTGAATTGGATTATTATTTTAAAATAAATCCAACTGCAAATGTAACTGGAATTGATTTAGCAGCCGGCATGCTTGACATTTTAAAACAAAAATTTACGGGCAAAAATTTAAGACTAATCTGTGGCTCATATTTTGATTTACCATTTGAAGAAAATTTTTATGACGCAGCAATTTCTGTTGAGTCATTGCACCACTTCACTGCCGCAGAAAAAACGCCACTTTATACAAAACTTTACAAATCTCTTAAAAAAGGTGGTTATTTTGTGTTAACTGATTATTTTGCACCAACCGACGAGTACGAACAAAATTTGCGCAATGAATACATTAAACTCAAAGCCGACCAAGGCATCAAAGATGATGAATTTTATCATTTTGACACACCTTTAACGGTTGCTCATGAAATAGATTGCTTAAAAGAAGCCGGATTTAAAAACATTAAAGAAATTAAAAATTGGGAAGCAACCCACACCATTATTGCGACAAAGTAAACACACGATTGAAAAAGACAGCGATTATGCTGTCTTTTTATGTGTTTTTGCCCTACCATTATCATATATTATTTCAGGCTTACCCTTTTTTAATATAAAATCTTCAGTTACGATTATCTTCTTTATATTCTCTTCAAAATGAACGCTATACAAAAAAAATCCGCTTTTAGGCAGATTTTTTGTGTGACGCTATTTTGCTTTTTTCGTAAATTATTTCAGGCTTACCCTTTTTTAATATAAAATCCTCTGTTACGATTATCTTCTTTATATTCTCCTCAAAATGAACGCTATACATAACATCAAGCATACGCTCTTCCAAGATTGTGCGAAGCCCACGTGCGCCAGTTTTAAGTTCAATGGCACGTCTTGCAACTGCCTTGATGGCTTTTGGGTCAAAACTCAAATCTATGCCGTCCATTTTAAACATTTGAACATATTGTTTTGTTATTGCATTTTTAGGTTCAACCAAAATACGTTCCAAAGCGGACTCGTCCAAGCTGTCTAAAGTTGCAACAATTGGCAAGCGTCCAACAAATTCCGGAATCATGCCAAATTTGATAAGGTCTTGAGGTTGAATATCTTCAAATTTATTTATACTTTCAGCCTGCTGTTTGCTTTTGATTTCCATACCAAAACCCAACTGGCTTGTGCCTTTACGTTCGCTTATAATTTTGTCCAACCCCACAAAAGCGCCACCACAAATAAACAAAATGTTTGTTGTGTCAATCTTGATATTTTCCTGTTGAGGGTGTTTGCGTCCGCCCTGAGGTGGAACACTTGCAACCGTGCCTTCCAAAATTTTAAGCAAAGCTTGTTGCACACCTTCGCCACTGACGTCACGTGTGATTGAAACATTTTGTGTTTTACGGGCAATTTTGTCAATTTCGTCAATATAAATAATGCCGCGTTGAGCCTTTTCAATGTCGTAATCCGCATTTTGAATAAGTTTTAACAAAATGTTTTCAACGTCATCGCCAACATAACCTGCCTCAGTCAGTGCTGTTGCGTCGCTGCTGGCAAAAGGGACTTTAAGTGTTTTTGCTAAGGTTTTTGCAAGCAAGGTTTTGCCGCTACCGCTTGGCCCAACCAAAAGCACATTACTTTTTTCAAGTTCAATTTCGTCTTGAGCATTGTCTTTTTTAATCAAGTTATAATTGATTCGTTTATAATGGTTATAAACAGAAACAGCAAGGATTTTTTTAACCTCGTCCTGACCAATAATAAAATCATCAAGTTTTTGCTTAATTTCCTGTGGCTTTGGCAAATCTATAAATTGATTTGTTTCTTTTTCTGCCTGTTTTGTTTTGTGAGTGTAGTCCATCAAATCTCGGCAAATGTTTAAACAATCCTTGCAAATAAAGCAATCGCCTTCTGGATTGCTGATAATATCTGTGAGTTCACGTGCTGGACGTCCACAAAATGAACATATAGTTTCTATTTCTCTCAAATTTTCCCCCAAATAATTTCTTTAATATATAATAGGTTAAATATGGCATATTATACCACAAGTAAATTTTAACACAAATTTTGCCAAACTTAACTTAAATTTGAACAAAAAATGCAGAACTCAGGTCTGCATTTTAAAATTTTAACGTTTGCTAAAAATTTTGTCCACCAAACCATATTTAACTGCTTGTTTTGCGTCAAGGAAGTTGTCCCTATCAGTGTCTTTTGCAATGGTGTCGATATCTTTACCAGTATTTTCAGCAAGAATTTTGTTCAAGTTTTCACGAGTTTTCTCAATGTGTTTTGCGTGAAGCATAATGTCGCTTGCCTGCCCTTGAGTTCCACCCAAAGGTTGGTGAATCATAACCTCACTGTGAGGCAAACAAACACGCTTGCCCTTTGCTCCACTGGACAAAATAACCGCTGCCATGCTTGCAGCCATACCAATGCAGATGGTTGAGACATCGCATTTAATATATTGCATAGTGTCGTAAATTGCCATGCCGGCAGTAACGCTGCCACCTGGGCTGTTAATGTACATAAAAATATCTTTATCTGGGTTTTTGCCTTCCAAGAAAATGAGTTGAGCAACAACTGTGTTTGCCGTTTGGTCATTTATTTCGCCAGTTAAAAACACAATTCTGTCTTCAAGGAGGCGGCTGTAAATATCGTAACTGCGTTCGTTGCTGCCAACTTGATCAATAACCATAGGAATTAACATAAAATCTCCTTCTGTTACCCATGCAGGGTGAATTTGGTAGGACAAAGCCAAACCAAAGGTTTAATACAATTTTTGCAAATTTAAAACAATTATTTAATTTCGTTATTTGCGTGCAAGAAATCAACAATTTTTTTCATAAGCAAATCGTTTGCAATGTGGTTCACCATAGAATCATTGACTTGTTTTTTGTATTCTTCCACAGTTTTGCCAACATTTTTTGCCATTTCTTCAATTTTTGTGTCGATATCTTTTTCTGTTATATCAAGATTTTCTGTTTTAATAAGTTTTTCAAGCACCAATCTTGCTTTAACATTGCGAGTTGCTTGAACTTTAATTTCTGCTTTAAGTTCGTCAACAGTTTTGCCAATGTATTTCGCATATGCTTCCAAGTCAATGCCTTGATAGCGCATTTGTTGTTCCATACCTTGAAGTTGACGTTTTGTTTCGTCTTCTGCCAAAGTTTCTGGCACCGTTAAAACGGTGTCGTCAATAACTTTGTCCAAAATATCATTGTCAAGTTCAATGTCTGCGTGTTGTTGTGCTTGCTTCAAAAGTTTTTCTTTAATGCTTGCTTTAAACTCGTCAACTGTTTCAAATTCTGTGCTGTTTGAAACAAATTCTTCATTAAGTTCTGGCATAACGCGTTCACGAATGTTTTTGATTTCAACCTTGAAAGTTGCAGGTTTATTAGCCAAATCTGCCACATGGTAGTCTGCAGGGAAAGTTACAACAACGTCCTTTTTATCGCCAATATTTAAACCAACAAGTTGGTCTTCAAAAGTGTCAATAAATGTGTGAGAACCAATTTTGAGTTGATAGTTCTCTGCCTTGCCGCCGTCAAATTGCTTGCCGTCAATATAACCATCAAAATCCAGCGTTACAAAGTCGTCATTTTTTACAGGTTTGTTTGTTTCAACCAAACGAGAAGCACGCAACAATTCGTGTTCAATCTCATCTTTAATTTGGTCTTCTGTTACTTCAACTTTTTGTTTTGTGAATGTCAAACCCTTGTATTGAGCCAATTCAAAGTCTGGCACACAACTGATTTTAAGCGTCATTTCCAAGCCATTTTCGTCCAATTTTTGAATATCCAATGCTGGTGCTTCAACGGGTTTAACTTCTTCATGTTCGCGCAAAATTGTGGTATACGCGGTGTAATAAACCTCGTCCAAAGCGTCGTTCAAGAACACGCCAACTCCATAATTCTTTTCAATAATATTGCGAGGAGCGTGACCTTTTCTAAACCCTGGAACATTGTATTTCCCCTTATTTTTTTCATAAGCGTTGTTCAAAGCTTTGTCCCACTCTTCTGCAGTCAATTTAACTTCTGCAACAAACAAGCCATTTTCTTTTTTATCTAAATTGTATTTCATTTTTTCTCCTTTAATTTAGCCATAATTTTTGTTGTTTTAAAAATAACTATCGCATTTTAGCACACATTTTTTAGTTTGTAAACATTTTTTGCGCTTAATTTAATTGGATTTTTAACCTATTCACGGCAATTGTTTACACAACGGCAAAAATTCCAACCACAATCAGCAAAAATGCGCAAGTGTAAAACGCAAAATCAAGACGCTTTGCTTTTTTGATTATCTTCTTTTTCAGTTTTTGAATTTCTTCAAATTCCTCTTCATCTGGTGGGTTTTCTTCCAAATCTTGTTCAGTTGCGGTGATAGATTGGTTTGTTTTTTCCTGCCTGAAAAGAGCAAATAAAACCAAGCATAAAGCCAAAAAAATGCAAGTAAACAAAACACAAACCTTACTTGACCTTGTGAACAGCAAAAATATTAAACTAATAACAAAACTTGCCGCACTGCCAACAAGTTTAAAATTAATTTTTTTCATTATGCTTGGAATGCCTTTACAATGCCTGCAATGTTGAGCCCAACAAACACAATAATAAGCACAATAAAAATAATATAAGCAATCATCCAGCCAATGTTGCGTTTGCTTTTTGCAAAGCAGAATGCGTAAACTGCCGTGATGATATATGCAATGATTTGTGCAATGGTGTTAAGCAAATTTAACACATTTTCATTAACCAACCAGCCCAACAATTTGCCCACAATAAGCACAATTGCAATCAAAGCAACTGAAATGTAAGCCATAAAATTAACAATTTGTTTTCCGTTCAATTTATTTCTCCTTTTAAAATGAAGTTTTTATCTTCAACCTTATTATAACATAAACTATGCGAGGTTACAAATGGTTTATACAAAAACTTTTGTCGTAAATTCAACATTTTGGCATTTTAACTTAAACTTAAGAAATTTGCGCCAGCACTTTTTCAAAATATTCTGGCAAAGCAACTTCAAAAGTCATGGTTTTTTGCGTTGTTGGGTGCACAAAAGTTATTTTGTAAGCAAACAACAACTGCCCTTGAGTTTTTATTGTTTTGTCCGTTCCACCATACAAAACGTCGCCAACAATTGGGTGATTTATGCTTTTGAGGTGTGCCCTGATTTGGTGAGTTCTTCCTGTTGTTAACTTACAATTCAGCAAGGTGTAATGGTCAAAAACTTTGTCTATGGTGAAAATTGTTTTGCTATATTTTCCATTTTGTTCGCCAACCAGCGCCATCTGTTCTCGATTTTTTGGGTTTCGTCCCAAAAAGCCTTCAATAACAAAATCTTGTTTAATTCTGCCCTTAATTAATGCTTTGTATTCCCTATTTAAAGTTTTATCTTTAAGTTGAGCACTTAAAATTTTGTGAGCATTGTCATTTTTTGCAACAATCATAAGTCCGCCAGTGTCTTTGTCCAGCCTGTGCACAATGCCAGGGCGCAAAACACCATTGATTGTGCTTAGATTTTTAATATGAAACATTAATGCATTAACCAAAGTGTGAGATTTTGTTGTGTTGCATGGGTGAACAACCAACCCAACCTGTTTGTTTACAATAAGCAAATCGTCATCTTCATAAACAATGTTGAGTGGAATGTCTTCGGGCTCAGCGGAGATTGTTTCAGGTTCAGTTTGTTCAAATTCAACCATGTCCCCCTGCTTTAAAATAAAGCCTGCCTTAACATTTTTGCCATTGACAAAAATTTGACCTTGTTCATTTAAGGTCTTAACAAAACTGCGCGAAAAATTTGTGTTTTCCGCCAAAAACACGTCCAATCTAACGCCATTTAAGTTGCAAATAAGGCTATTTTTCATCTTTTTTGCCCTTGCCTTGCATAAACAATATGAATATTGCAAGCATAACTGCGCCTATGCACAAAAAACTGTCTGCCAAATTGAAAATTGGGAAGTTTGGCAAAAAGTCAAGGTAAATAAAATCGCGCACATATTGCAACATAATTCTGTCAATCAAATTGCCCACTGCACCGCCAATTATAAAGCCGAACGAAATGCAATAAAACCAATTTTTGTTTTTAACAAAAAAGTTAAACACAAAAAGTGCGATAATCATAATCACGCTTACAATAACCAGCACCAAAGTTTTGCCCTGCATTATGCCAAAGGCAGCGCCCGTGTTGCCATGGTTTGTGGCAATTGAAACAACGCCTGGGATTAGGTTTTGATATTCAATGCCAGATAAAAAATGTTTGGTGACAAGGTCTGCCACCAAAACAAATATAATTGTAACAATTGTTGTTATAATCTTTTTCATAAAACCTTTTAATTGTTGTTTTGCCCTTCAGGACGCAAAATTTTGTGCCCATTTGGCGTTAAAATGAACAAATCGCCATGCCAGCGATGAATGCTGCCGTCCAAGCCATAAAGCGCGCCAGACAAAAAGTCCAAAATACGCTCGCTATCTGCCTGAGCAATGCCCTCCAAATTGACAGCAACAGTTTGCCCCTGCTTTAAATAGTCCACAACCTGCTGAATTTCTTTATGTGACTTTGGCTCAACCAAAATTATATTGCTTTCGCTTTGAATGCCAAAATTGTTAAAACTGGTGGCTGAAAAACTTTCTGCATTGTTGGTTTCGCCTTTAACCTTTTCATGCAAATTAAAATTTGAATATTTATCTTCTGTGGCAACTTCGGTTGATTTCTTTTTTTTGTTTTCGCCCTCAAACCCAAGTCCATTCATTATCCAATTAAAAAAACCCATAATATGCCTTTAACCGAAAATTTGTTTTCTAAGCATTTCGTATTCTTCATCAGTTGCAATTTCAAATTCGTGCACAACGCGTTCATAAATTGAAATCACTTCTTTATTTTTTGTTTTTTTGCCAGCAGCGTCAAGCATTTTTTTTGCAACAGCAATTGCCCCTTGCCTATCTTGCTTAACGTCGATGGAAACAATCACCTCAATGATATCCATGCACTTATTTTCAAATTCCTCTTGATTGGTCATATAATTCTCCTTAACATTATTTTAAGCCGCCCAAAAAAGTTTGTCAAGAAAATATGTCAACTAAAACGCAAAAAGGCAGCAATTAATTTGCCACCTTTTTTGCTTGTAATGTAAATTGTTTTAACGTCTGTTCGAAAAATTTTATTGAGCTAATTGCTGGATTGCTCTTCTTTTGGAGGCAATTCAAACAATACAACCACTGTCATTGTTATACCATCATATGTTGTAGTGTATGTCTCGCTCCAAACAACAGCTTCAGAATTATCCTTTTTATAGCCTTTTAATTCGGCTTCAGTTTTTGTTTGAATTCCCAAGCTTGTAAGAGTTATAGGGTTTTTCTTTAAAGCGCCAGTGCTGTTATTAGCGAACTTGACAACGACATTTGTTAAATCAATTGAAGAGTCTGAACCTTCTTTATATTGAACGCGGAAGCAGTTTGAATATCCTTGTGACATATAGTCAACTGCGTAAACATAATCTGCACCTGTAAGAACATAATAGTCTGCTGAAAGTTGGCAAAGTTTTGCCGTTCCTCCGTTTCCAGAGAATGTTACAAGTTTAACGGTGTATGTGTTTTTGTTTACTGTAAATTTTGAAACATTATCATTTTTAACTTTTGCTCCAGATGCATTATTAACCCAACCACTACTTGGGGAGCCAATACCGACAATTTGATAGTCTGTTACATAACTGCCGTCTTGGAAAATTTGAGAAAGCCAGAAACTGCCCTTTGGTGAAAGAGTTGTGCTGGTTGTTAAAGTTAAATCGTTAAAAGTGAAAACCTCTGTGTTTTGAGCAATAACTTTGAGTGTTACTGTTTCTGTGTTTTGGAAGAGATAATCATCATTATGTGCCGTTAGGTCAACCCCAAATAAACCACCAGAGTTTGTTAACGCTGTAAACTTTCTGCCGTTAATGTTGATAGAGTTAATGGTATCTATGAAGTTTATGAATTCCAACATGTTGGCATATTTACACTCAAACATTGATGAAATTGAATAAGTTTCATACCCAGTGCGAGAATATGTTGAATCACTTTTCAAGGTTGGCACACTGGAAGAATAATCAATAATGTGTTTATTTTCACCTTCACCAGCGGTGATTTTTTTGCCATCTATGGTGATATTTGAATAATCGGTGTTTTTTATACGTAATTTTTTACCACCAAGATATGTTACAACACTACCATCATTAAATGTTTCACTGTAATAGAACAGGTTCAATGTTGTGTCAGCTTTTGAATAAACGGCATTTGGGGTTGTTCCATTTACGTCAATTTCAGTGTTAACACCTGGAGCCACCGAAATTGTTGCTGTGTTGCGCACCTTATAAACTGCGTAATAGTCATTAGTGCAAATTTTTGTGTTTCCCCCGGTTGTGCCTTGTTTATTATAAATGTATGTCATTTTGTAAACAACATAGTAGTCAACAGGGTTTTCGTTTGAAGATTGAGGAACAAGCGCCAAATTTGTTTTGAATTGTGGCCAAGCGCCATTGTTTGTTGCATTTGTCCATGAGAAGTTTTTAAAATCGTTAACTGAAGTAACTTTTGCATATTCTTCATATGTTAAGTACTTATATGCCAAACCAAGAGTCATTCTCCATTCACTGATATTGTTAGAAACAACAGTCATTGCTGAAGTTTGGTCAGTTTCGTTGGTTGAAACGATTGTAACCTCAGAGCCTGAGTTATAGGCTGTGCCGTTGCTTTCAAATGCTGCGGTTGGAGTGTAACGATATTTCAAAGTTAAGCAACCTGTTACATGGATTGTCCAATATTGATAATGGAAACCAAAGTTAGTTTTGAAGCCCAATTTTAAGGTTACATCTCCAGTGAAATCTTTTATAAATGTCAAACTTGTTAAACCATTAATTGTAACATACTCATTAGGCTTAGCGCTTGTGTAGTCCGCCACCTCAACTTTGTCAACAGTGATTGAAGTGTTATTTGAATTCATTGAGAATTCTGCACCAGTTTTAACAAACTGCAACTCCAACGAGTCTTTAATTGAATAACTGACAAACTCGCTATCGCCAATTGTCATGTTGTGGGTTGTTTCAAGCGTGCTGTCTGGGTCTTGAATTGGGTTATCCTTAATCACAAATTGCACATTGCGTTTGATTGTTATGACTCTTTGAACAATTGCAATTGTTGTGCTCGAAGTTGAAATTTTAATGTATGCAGTGATTTGTGCTGTGCTTGGCACTTGATAGGTTGTTATTGTTTTGTTTGAGGCTTTATAAACAAACAAATCATTGCTTGTGCCTTTAATGCTGTAACTATTGCCTTCCACAAAATAACTGCCGCAGTCAGTTAACAAATCATAAGTAACATTTTCTTCTGTTTTGTCAGCTTTTTTAACACTGAGCAGATTGCCAAGCTGGAATGTTTCGGTTGCGTAATAATCTGTGTCGGTTGAACTTATGTTGTAATTGAAAATGTTGAAATTCATTGTGCACAATACGCCAGAGTTGGTTGTGATTGTGAAACTGATTGATAAAGCATTTTCTAATACACTAGCCCCTGCTGTACGCTCAATGTTGAACACAATTTCCCTATTAGAGTTAAGGCTGAATGTGACTGTGTAACTGCCATTAGAATATGTGTAAACATTTTTCTCTTCGTCGTAGTTTATGACACTGCCTTGGATTTTGAAAACATTGTTGCGAATGTCGTAAAGTTTTGCAATTATGTTTTGTGATGAAACAGCTGAGTAGTCATAAGCAACAGATGCGTCCATATCATTAATCACCACTGAAGCAAATTGTGTGTTTCCATCCCAAGCCGAATGAATTTCAAGGTAGTTTTGCTTGTTTTCTGCAATAAGGTCGCTATCGTCGTGATAAACCAATTTTTCCGCCTTAGGCAAAATGCAAATGTTATAAGTCTCGCTTTCCAAACCAGCCAAGTTTGTTAACCTGAACCATGTTTGAATTTGTGAAGTTATTCCACTATCTGCTTTTAAGTTAAAGACGTTGCCAGCTTCTGTTAAACTTAAGCCGTCACCAAGAATGAATTGCAAATAGTTTGGATTTTTTGAGTCTTTAAAGCCCATCGCCTCTATATTAAAATCTTTGGTTGAATCATCACTGGAAGAACTTGTTGTAAGCACTAATTTCATACGTTTGCTAGTGCCGAACAAAGTGTCTAATATATTGTTAATGGCCGTGCCAGAAGCAATGTTATCGTGATTTGAGCCCTCAATTGCGTATGTTGCAGCCAATGTGGAATAAGTTGGAGGCAAGGTTACAAACAAGTTGATTTCAACTGGATTTGTGCCATTTCTTTCAATAAGTTTATCGTTGCCATTCATTAAGTTGATTGACAATTGAATTGTTTTAGGCTGAGCCGTGTGAACAAAATTAAGATTATTTGTTGTTCCATCTATTGTTATATGTCCATCTTTGCTCTCTAAAACACTATCACCTGAAACAACATAATTATAATGTTCAGCAGAAGAAATTTGCAGAGTGTAACCGGACGCAACATAAATGCTTAAGCCGTCAATATAATATGTTACATATAATGCATCTGCGGATTCACTAGGTTTATATTCCGTTTTTGTAAATTCAAGTGAACTGCCTTTGTTTGAATTAAATTGATTATCTGTATTTTTTGTTGCTTTTGCTGGATTTGAGTTTGTGCCAACAGTTTGTTCTATGCTGTACGCTGGATAAACTGAAACGTTAAATTCTCGTGTTAACTTAGCGCCAGTTGTAAGGTCAAATAACTTATCAAACGTTAACTTAATTTTATGTGTTTGTGTTGAATTGTCTTGGGAGAATGTAATTGTTTTATTTTCTATTGTTAAAGAGTTATCTCCTTCTGTAGCACTCAAACCTCCAACATAATTACCAATCCTTGAACTTAAATCCAAGGCTGTGTTAAAGCCGGTTGTTTTGTCAAACAAGCCAAGTGTTACGTCGCTTATTTGTTCAACTGGCACACCCGCAAATGTAAATTCAACAAAGATTGTTGTGTTGCTAATTTTATATTCAACTATGAACGCTAAATTGTGAGTTGCATAACAAGACGCTTGCACTGAACCATTTGTGTTTATTGTAATAATTTTTTCGTCGCCATTTGCTGATTTAATAGTGTTTCCAACAACATTAAAGTAATTTGCAGTGTCCCCCGTAAGGGTTATTGAAACGCTTTCTGGAACGCTGGTTGTGATTGTAATTTCCTCTAAATTACCTATTGTTGCAGTGTAATGCCCCAATTCACCCTCTTTTGTCTTAACATTGTTAGCAACCAAATTATCAACTGAAATGTTTGTTGTGCAGCAGCCTAAAACAAGAATGAAATCATTTGTTTCATAAACTATTGCAACTTTGATTGTTTGGAAAGTGTTAGGGTTATCAATTTTATATGTTGCAATCCCTGACTCATCTGTTGTTGTATTAATCATTGAATATCTGCCAATGTCAAGTTCAGTCAAACCTGTCAAGTTGTCCAATTCATAACTTGTAACCGTGCCGACGCCCATTAAATAGAATTTTAAGTTAGAATAATCAGTTAGTTTAGTGTTTAAGTTGGTGTTGATTGCTGGTGAAGGACCTGTTAATCTTGGAATAATGTTTATTTTTCCACTTTCATCAGTTCCTGCTTGAACAAAACTATTTAATTCACCATTGTCGATTTTAAAATCTTTAAATTCGTTGTTGTTCTTTGGTTTTTGCAACCTTATTAAATAATAGCAGTAATTGCCAGAGGTGGTTGTGATTTTAAACAGGAAATAGCCGTTTGAGCCCATGCTGAAATCACTGCTTTGGGTAAATTTTACTTTTGAACCATTAATTTGAATGTAATTGCCAGAAACATAGAGTCTTACATTTTGGTTATTTTGATATGCCACCAGTTCAACTTTGGCAATTGCTGCATTCATAATAACATTTTCGTTGTTTAAATTTCTAACCAAAGCACGGCGAATGCTCAACACGTCATCTCTGTCAAAACGGATTTCTTGTCCCATGTCCACCGGCTCAAAATTCAAACCTTTTGCAAAAGAAACAATATTGTTGCCTGTGTTTGTATAATCTTTACCTACATGTTTTGCGTATTCAAGCAAATTGTCCAAATTGTTGGTGTCTTTTGCCATGAAATACAAGTCGTTTTGTGTTGTTTGGTCGGAGTATGGGTATTGTTCCTTTATTGAAAGGTAGTTGTTTACAACTAATGTGTGCGTATATTCGTATGATACTTGGTCGTCACCCATATAGTCAATGTGGTAAGTAATTTCAATGTTCAAACTATTGCCAACAATTGCGCCAATTTTAACCAAAACTTCTTTGCTGCCACCATTAAGATATCCAACACCAATCACGCTGTCGTTTGCTTGAGTTGTGATTATTGTGTCGTTTTCAATGCAGTTAACCTTAACACTACTAATATAAATGTTTTTGATTATGTTTTCATCAATGCTTTCAAAAACGCCATTTGTGCCAGCAACAATATTAAACGCATTGTTTTGTGAAGTTGTTTCTGTTGTGTCTTTCTTAGAGTTTGTGGTTGGAACATAAGGAATCAAGGTGATTGTTTTGGTGTATGTAAATTTATTGTTTCCGTCGTCCGAACCATCAAAATTATAAACTGCCATCACTTCTTGCTTTGCGCTTATGTTTTTCGTGTAAATGTATTTTCCGTCTTTTGCTGTTGCCGAATTATCACCAACTTTAATGCTTTTCAATGTCAAGGATTTGCCTGTAAGATTGAAACCTGCAGTAAGGTTATCTTTGTTAACCATGAATTGATTGTTGCTGTCATCAGTAAATGACCTATTGTTTTTAATTTTCAAAATCGCGCTGAAAAGTTTGAAATTTGTTCCCACATATTTAATTGTCAATTGACATTCAGTTGTCTTGTTTAACTCTTTTAATACGCCAATTTTAAGTTTACCATTTTCGAGTGTGATAAGATTTTCAATGTCAGTTTCAGCATTGAAATTTGCCACATCAGCAGGAGCGCCCTCAAGCGTTTTTAAGTCTATATCGGTGTAAATTTCATTTGTATTACCATCTGTACCGTATGGTTGGCTGTCTTTTGTGTCTTTATAAGCATTAAAGGTGAATATGTCTGCCAAATTATGATCAGTTTCACTTGTTAATTCAGTGCCGTCTTTTAATGTCATAAACACGTTAGGTTCAACAGTTAAATTGTTGAAAGTTGCAAGCACCTCTTCCCCAACCTTAAATGTCACCACATAACTGCCAACGTCCAAGGTTTTGCTTCCGTTTTCAGCAAACCTGTCTGCGTAATAGTCTGTTGTTGTGATAACAACATTATTTTCCATTTTGTAAATTGTGCAAGTTAAAGTTTCAGTTGAACCATCAGCCAATCTTACCTTAAATAACGCATTGGTTGCAAAATCCTCATTACCTGATTTTTGTTCCACAAAATTAATTTGTGTGCCTGCGTAAATTTTTGTCCAGTTGCTGTTTTTGTCCACCTGCCTGCTCGAGGAAAAGTCTATTTGAACGCTAATAGGGTTTGCTTCAGTTGCCATTCTAACATTAAAGGAAACTGCAAGTCTTGTGTTCAAAAATTTATATTTAGTGAGTGTCCAATCATCATCAGCGCGTGAAATAGTAAGGACATTTTGTTCTCCCTCAACAGTTTTTATTGTGTATGAAGTGATTGTGTTATTTTCGTCAGTTTCTGTTGCTATTTTCAAACTTTCACTGCCAGAGAAACTAAATTCCACATTGCTGATTTCAAGCAGTTTTGGCAAAGGTGTGCCAGTGGTGTCTTCTTTGCCTGCAAAGTATTTGTAATCAACGCCTTTTAAATTTTCATCACCGCTGTTGAGTTTAAATACTTGTTTGTCTTTTGCCACAATTTGCAAAGTATTGCCATTGTTTGGCTTTGTGTAGGTGAAATAGCCATTTTCCTTGTTTGAGTCGTCAGTAGGGTTAACAACTGCGGTCACATTAACCGCCAAACTTTTGCTTAAGTTGCCACATGTAACAAACAAAGTGTGGCTGCCAACGGACAAATTGGCGTCTTTCAAACTTTCTATTGCTTTGCCTTCAATTGTGTAATTGATTGTGTTAGTTTTATAGTTTGGTGCAAGTTTAAATGTTGGAATGTCAGGTACAGTGTCAGAATTGCCAGGGTTCAGCACAAAGTCCGCAGTTCCATATTCATAAGTTTGTTCACCACTCACGCCTGCAACAGTGTATTTTAAAACATAGCCATAATCATATTCGCCATTAGCATTCGCCTTCATTGTAACATTGAGAACTGCATTTTCAAGTTCAACAACAACGATAGCCCCCTCATTCGACTTGAATTCAAGCAAAACATTTGTTGGCTGATTGCTTAAAGCAGAGATTAATGGAGAAGTTTTTTCCACACCACCAAAGTTGAATTTAATTGAATAGTTGTTTGCACTTTCCCTGCTGGAATCTGCCGTTTCAGCGATGCGGAATGTGACCACAATAACCCTATTTTCTGTGCTATTTTCAACTTTTGGGCTTAGATTTATGCTTTCAATTGTGAACATATTGTCGTTCGCAGCTTCTTCGCCACTTTTGTTCAGGAACAGAACATTAAAATAGTCCGCAATATTGCTTTGGTTTGCATTGAAAAGGTTTTCAATTAAGCCTTGAACTGAACTGCTTAAACTGATTTTGTAATCAAAACCAGCAACAAGATTTGGGTGATTATCAATTGTGTTGATTAAATTGCTTCCGTCTTTTGCACTGCTGTCTGTTGTAATATTGGAAAATTCCAATGTGTCTTTCACATTTTCTATATTGTATTTAACAAAAATGTTGATTTCGTTGTCGTTTGAGATATATGCCTTGTTAAGTTTGATTGTGTTTGCTTGTGAATTTTCTTGGTCTGTGATAACAAAATTTTCGGTGATTTTGTTGTTAACAATGCTGTTAATATAGTCTTCTGCTGTTGAGTTTTCAAAATCATTTTGCAATTGCAACATATAAAGTTTTGTTGAATTGCTTTTTGCGTCTTTATTTGCGCGGATTTTGTTCACGAACTTGTTGCCATAAGCGTAACCTACAAGAACATATTCTTTGCCATCTTTTGTGAATGTTATATTTTCCAAAACGTCAACATTATACAAGCCTTTCCCCTCATCTCCATCGCTGTTTTTTGGAGTTACAAGCACGCAAGCACGATAGCAACCTGAGTTGATTTTAACAACTCCATCAAAATCCAATTCACCAAAAGTTGGGTAAAATGCATTGCCATTTTGTTGCTTTGTGTAAGCAATTTCAAGGTTATAAACTCGATTTGTGTTAACATATTCAAAATTCAAATCTCTTGCCTCAACGCTGGCCACGTCAAGTGAAGTTATGTAATATTCGCCTGTGCTGTTAACAACCAAAATGCCAAGCACAAGTTTTTCGTTCGTGTTTTGAATGTTAGGCTTGGACATAGCAACAATTTCAAACGCACGCTTATCCCCTCGTGTGCCAGAAACATAGTTTGCAGAATAAGCAAATTCTGTTTCCGTTGCAAGGCGGTAAGTTTTGGTGTTCATGTTGTAAACAAAGAAATCAATAAAAGTGTTGCCGTTGTGAGAGTTTAAGCTCAATTTGTTTTCATTGTTTTCACCCTCAAAATCGCTTGGCGACAAACTTTTGAAAAGGAAATCTTCAATATTATTGGTGTTTATATAGTTAGAATTGCGCAATTCAAAGTTTGTCTCATCAAAACGCAAGCTTGTGTAAACGCCAGCACCTTTCATGTAAAGCCCAAGATTGCTGTAACCCGGCTCTGAGTCGTTAAGCACTATGCCATTCTTTTCAAACAAATTGAGTGTCAAATTTGTGCCAACTGTGCCAATCTCGGTTATTTTTGTGCTTTTAACAGTTATGCTGAACTGGCTTGTTATCATTTGAGCCATTCTGTCGATATTATCTTCGTCTTGCCCAATATTTTGTAAATATTGTTCACGTTTTGCGTATGTTTCAAAAACCGCCATTTTAAACGTGTAAGTTTGCCCCGCCATGTTGGAAGCAACTTTGAACACAATTTTGCCTGTTTCGTTATTGTAGGTTAAGAAATCATATTGAGAAATACTGTTTTGGTCAATAAACTGCCAACCCTGTGGTTGAGTGAAATAAAAGTATTCCACAATTTTTTCACCGCAGTTGGTTTTGCTCATAGGGTTCAATGCATATGTAGGGGTTGAAACTGCATTAAACATTAAACTTTCATCTAAGCCGAGGCTAATATCTGTTGTGTCAACGCCTTCCTTTTTAACAAGTTTAACATTTTCATCTGCCACGCCAGTGGTGTCAATTTTAACAGATTTGATTTTGCGGTCAATCCAGATTGTTAAGTCTTTGCCAATTTCTGTTCTGGTTTTCATGTTTTCGTCATGAGCGTAGCAATTAACTTTTCCATAACTTTCGCCAGTGAATTTTGCAACAGCTGGTTCAATCAATCTAAAATAGGTCGGTTCGTTACAATTGATTTTAAATCTTCCATTCGCTTCAGGTGTGAGAGGCTCACCAGATTGGTTGGTCAACTTTATCAAATTGGAATTATCCAAAACTGTTAACAAACAAGTTTTTTCAGTAACTTCATGCTCCTCGTTGGAATAGCCTTTCAATTCAAATGTAAAAGTTTCCTTACTCAATGAAAGTTCATTTTCACCGACAGCCACAGTTTGATATTCACCATTGTCAACCACAACTATTTCCTGCTCAGCAAAAACAAGTTGTTGTGGATAAACAACTGGTTTTTTAAATTTACCCATGATTGCCATAACACCAACAACCACTCCTGTAAAGCCAACAATGCTTGCAAGCACTATGCCAATTACTTTAAAAATTCTTTTTGCCATTTTCCCCTACCTAAATGCTTTAAAATTATTATCTTCAAATTGTCAGGAATTACACCAAAATGTGATAGTTTATTCACCATTTTTTCACACTTGCAATTCGCCAAAAATTCGCCCAATAATTCAAAATATTACAAAAATATTATATATTTTTAAACCACTCATGTCAAACAAAATGATTGCTTTTAGATTTGCGTTGCTAAAAAATTAATTTTGTTTAAAACCAGAGAACAAAATTGCAATTTAAACAAAAAAAATTAAACCAAAATATTTAATTTTCGGCAACAAGCACGAATCAAAAATTTATATTTTTTGCGTTTCAATTTTGAAAAATTTATTAAAAATTTCAAAAAATCATTAAAAAATAAATAAAAATACGCAATTTTTAATGGTTTTTGCGTATTTTTTTAACATTTTAAAAATATTTTTAATTTTTTTGTTCAGGCAAACTTATTTCAGTTTTGTTTTTTACAATTTTTATTTATTTAATATTTTAAATATTTTAACAAAATTTTCAACACTGATTTGTTCTGGTCTAACAGTTAATGAATATTCAAAATTTAATAAAACATTTTCAAGTTTTTGTTTATCGTAAAAATTTTTCAAATTATTGATTAAGGTTTTTCTGCGCATTGCAAATGCTTGATGAACAAAGTTTTTAAATCCTTCAAAATTTGTAATTTGATATTTTTGATTAGGCACAAGCAAACATAGCGCACTATCAACTTTTGGCGACGGAGTAAAACATTCTTTTTTAACAACACGTGGCACGCTAACATCAAAAACCGACTGCAAAATCACACTTGTTATTCCATACTCTTTTGAATTTGGTTGAGCGCTAAAACGCTCTGCCACCTCTTTTTGAATAAGCACCAAAATGCTTTTAAATTTTTCAATGTGTTCAACCAATTTAAAAATTATTGGTGTGGTTATATAATAAGGTATATTTGCCACAACTCTTGCATTTGACTCTTCAAACTCATTCAAGTCAAAATCCATAAAATCGCAAAACCTTATTTCCAAATTAGGATTTTGTTTTTGAACCTCATCAAGGCGTGGCCTCAAACTTTTGTCAATCTCAAACGAAACAACCTTTTTTGCGATTTTGCACAGTTCGTTTGTTAAAGTGCCAGCACCTGCACCAATTTCAAGCACAGTGTCGTTCGCTCCAGCAAGCCCATCTTTTACAATCGCGCGCAAAAGATTTGTGTCAAACAAAAAGTTTTGTCCTAAACTCTTTTTGTAATTTATTTTTTCTTCCATATTTTCACCTTTTAAGAAAACTCAATTTTGCCATATTTCAATTTTTAAGCTAGTACAAATCAACGAAACAATTTTATTTGTTTTTTTAAAAATTTTAATTTGTTGTTGACAAATTTACGTCATTTTGCTATAATTTTTGTATACTAAAGAAAAATTTTAACAAAAACACAAATGATGAACAGGTTGGCACACCCGCCAATCTTTTTTTAAAACAAGTCAAATCAAATATTGCTCGCCACCAATTTATCAAAATTTTTATAGCCCTATTTACATTCCTATTATAATATATAGCCACCGTTTAGTCAATCACTTAAATTTGGAAGAAGCAGTCAAACAGCATATCTCCAAATTAAAAGATTAAAATTTTAACAAACAATTGACTATTTTGTTTTAGTGTGTTAAAATGGCAGTGAGAAACGATATAAAAGTTTGAGGAGTATTGCCAAAAACGCAAACAGAGAGGGTTGTCACCGGTTGAGAGCAACTTGTGAAGGTTATGGCAAGAAGGTAGCAAACAAGTTCAAGCGAAGAAGAATAGTAGACCGCTTGCGTTGTGAAACATACGTTAGTTGAAATTGAGGAGCAATTTTTATTGCTTGAAGTAAGGTGGTACCACGATAATTTCGTCCTTGCAATGCGCAAGGTTTTTTTATTTTTAATTTAGCCTTGCAGACAAAAGGAGAATTTATGTTAGAAAACAAATACAATGCACTTGAAACAGAAAAAAAGTGGCAAAATTATTGGCAAGAAAATGGCATTTACAAATTTGATAAAGACAGCAAAAAGCCAACCTTTTCAATCGACACCCCACCCCCAACAGTAAGTGGCGAGCTGCACATTGGTCACATTTCTGGCTTCACCCAAGCAGACATGATTGCCCGCTTTAACCGCATGCAAGGCAAAAACCTTTTTTACCCATTAGGCTTTGACAACAATGGTTTGCCAACCGAACTTTTGGTTGAAAAGAAAAAGAATATCCGTGCCCACACTCTCCCACGTGAAGAGTTCACTCAAATTGCGCTTGATTTGGTTAAGGATTACAACCAAGCATATCGTGACATGATGGTGCGCGCAGGAATGAGTTGTGATTTGTCACTCGGTTACAACACCATTGACCAACACAGCCAAAAAACAAGCCAAAAGTCATTTATTGATTTGGCACGCCGTGGCATTGCTTATCGTGAAGACAAACCAAGCCCTTGGTGCTGCAAATGCCGTACAAGCGTTGCAACAGCAGAGTTGGACGATAAAGAATTTGACAGCATTTTCAATTATTTGAACTTTAAACTTGCAGACGGCAGTGGCACAATCCCTATTGCAACCACTCGTCCAGAGTTTTTGCCTGCTTGTGGCGCAATATTTGTGAATCCAGAAGATGACAGATACAAACACTTAATCGGCAAAATGGTTAAAGTTCCACTGTTTGAAGATATTGAAGTTAAAATACTTGCCGACAGCAAAGTTGGCATAGACAAGGGCACGGGCATTGTTATGTGTTGCACATTTGGCGACCAAACTGACGTTGAGTGGTGGAAAGAATATCACCTCCCACTCAAACAAGCCATTGACGAAGGTGGTTATATGACAGAAATTGCCGGAAAATATGCTGGCATGAAGTCTAATGAAGCTCGTAAAGCAATCATTGAAGACCTTAAAGCACAAGGCTATTTATATAAGCAAGACCCAATCACCCACTCGGTTAAAGTTCACGAACGCTGCGAGCAACCTATTGAATTTTTATCTAAAAAACAATGGTTCATTCGCACTTCTACCCCAGAACTTAAACAAAAATGGACAGACCTTGGCAATGAATTAATTTGGAACCCAGAGAGCATGAAAGTTAGATACATGGCTTGGGTTGCAAACCTGAATCAAGACTGGTCAATCAGTCGTCAAAGATATTTTGGCGTTCCATTCCCAGTTTGGTTCTGCAAAAGATGTGGAAAACCAACCTTTGCAAACATTGAAGATTTGCCAGTTAACCCATTAACAAGCAATCCTAAATGCGCTTGCGAGTGTGGCTCAACCGAATTTACACCAGAAACCGACGTTATGGACACTTGGGCAACAAGTTCTGTTACCCCACAAATTAACTGTAATTGGGCAGAGGATGAAAAGGGTTGCGCTAAAAAAATGCCAATGGACATGCGTTTCTGCGGGCGTGACATTATCACAACTTGGTGTTTGCGCACTATTATTAAAGCTTATTATCATCAAGGCTGCCTACCATGGAAACAATTAATTGTTAACGGCTGGGTTATGGCAGACAAAGGTGTTAAATTTAGCAAATCAAAGTCAAACAGCAAAATGAATTTGAACGATATGCTTAACAATTACAGTGCAGACGTTGTGCGCTATTGGTGTGCAAATGGTGCTTACGGCCGTGACGTTATGTTTACAGATGAAGGTTTGAAAGACGGACTTAAACTCCAAAACAAAATTTGGAATGCTTCAAAGTTTGTGTTGAGTTTCCTTTATGACTACACTCCTAAAAAGCCAGAGCAAATTTTGCCAATGGATAGATACATTATGCACAAATTTAACCAAGCATATGAAAAAACATATGATCTCTATAAAAACATTGAAATGGGTTATGCTAAAGATGCAATTGAAAAATTCTTCTGGTCTTTCTGTGACAACTACATTGAAATTGCAAAGAACCGCTTATACAAACCAGAAGTTTATGGCGAAGCTGCAAAAGAAAGTGCTCAATGGGCATGCTACAATGTTTTGCTTGGCATGTTAAAGTTGCTTGCAATCACAATGCCACATATCACAGAAGAAATTTATCAAGACTATTTCCGTCAATTTGAAAAAACCGAAAGCATTCACTTAACCACCCTTGCCCCAATTAAAATTGACAATGAAAATAACATTATTGAAAATGGCGACCTGGTTGTGGACATTGTTTCAAAGGTTCGTCAATTCAAAAGTGAAAACAAGTTGAGTTTGAAAACAGAAATTGAAGACGTTACAATTTTAACCAACAAAACTGATTTTGTTGAAAGTTGTGCAGCCGACATTAAAGCCGTTTGTTCAATCCGTAATTTAAAAATTGAGCAAGGCGAATTTAATGTTGCCATTGGAAAAATTGTTGAAAATCAATAAAATTTAAAATAATTGTTATAATTGAATTTTAATTGAAAATTTTAAAAAAATATTAAAAAATTATTGAAAATGCAAAAAATGCAGGCAAAAACCTGCATTTTTTAATATTTTTGAGGAGAAAAATAAAATTTTTAAAAATTAAATTTAATTGAGCATTTCTGGCGCTGGTTTGCATTTTTCTCTATCTGCCACAACCACACATTCAGTTGTAAGCAAAGTTGAAGCAACGCTGGAAGCGCATTGCAATGCTGTTCTTGTAACCTTAAATGGGTCAATAATCCCCTTTTCAAACATGTTGCAAAAACTATCGTCCAATGCATCATAACCGAAGCAATCATTGTCGTTACTCAAAACTTTTTCAACCACCACGCCATCGTCCACGCCAGCATTTTTTGCAATTTGCCTAATTGGAGCTTCTAGCGAAGAATAAACAATCATTGCACCAAGTTTTTCATCCCCAGTCAAGTTGTTAACAAACTCTTTCAAATGTTTTTTTGCACGTAAAAGTGCAACCCCTCCGCCTACAACAATCCCTTCCGCAACTGCTGCTTGAGTGGCATTAAGTGCGTCCTCAATGCGCAACTTTTTTTCACGCATTTCGACTTCTGTTGTTGCACCAACTTTTATTCGAGCGATGCCGCCATTTAAACTTGAAATTCTGCCAAGAATAACCTCTCTGTCAAACTCGCCAAATGTGGTTTCAAGTTGTTTTTTCAGCTCAGCCACTCTTTTAGCAATTTTTTCCTTGTCGCCATGTGCTCCAATAATTGTAGTTTGGTCTTTATCTGCTTTAACTTTTTCACACCTTCCCAAATCATTGATTGTTATTTCGTCAAAATTATTATACAAGTCTTGTGAAATAAACTTTGCACCAGTAATCATTGCTAAATCGTCCAAGACCTTTTTTCTTCTATCTCCAAAATATGGTGTTTTAATAGCAAGGCAATTAAAAATTTTGCGCATATTATTAACAACAAGAGTAGTGAGAGCGTCTCCCTCCACATCTTCGGCAATAATAAACAAGCAGCCGCCAGCCTTTGCCACCTGCTCGATTATTGGCAAAATGTCGGCAATGTGAGAAATTTTTTTGTCTGTGATAAGTATGTATGGATTCTCCATTTCCGCAATCATTTTAATTTGGTCTGCACACATATATGGACTTATGTAACCCCTGTTAATTCGCGTACCTTCGGCAATATTCAGTGAACTGAGCATGCCGTTTCCCTCTTCAATTGTAATCACGCCATCATTGCCAACCTGTTCAAAGGCTTTTGCAAGCAGTTTGCCAGTTTCTTGATCACCAGACGAAATTGTTGCAACCTGACAAATTGACAAATTATCTTCAACTTTTTTAACATTTTTTGCCATGGTTTCAACAACAAAATCAGTTGCTTTTTTAATGCCATTTCTAAGCAAAATTGGATTTGCTCCAGTGTTAAAACACTTGAGCCCTTCGCTAAAAATTTTTTCTGCCAAAATTGTGGCAGTTGTTGTTCCGTCACCTGCAATGTCGTTTGTTTTGGTGCAAGCACCACGCAGAATGCGCGCGCCCGCATCTTCAATTGCGTCATCAAGTTCAATTTGTTTTGCAATTGTTACGCCGTCGTTTGTTATCATTGGTTCATAATAAACTCTGTCAATAACAACATTTCGACCTTTTGGCCCGAGTGTTATTTTAACTGCATTGGAAAGTTTTTCCACTCCGCGCAAAAGTTTCTCTCTTGCTTTTTCATTTGTTTCAATATTCCTAATCATTAATCACTCCTATAATGTCAATTTGACGCATCACAACATAAGTTTTGTTTTCAACTTTTATTTCTGCACCTGCATATTTGTTAAAGAAAACTTTATCGCCAATCTTGACTTTCATTTCAACTTTTTCGCCGTCAAAATTCGTGCCATCTGCAACAGCCACCACTCTGCCTTTTTCCTGCCTAACCTTGGCAGTGTCTGGTAAAACCAAACCCGAGTTAGTTGTTGCCTGTTCAGTTTCCGGTTCAACAACAACTCTATCAAATAATGGACATATTTTCATTTGTTCCTCCCAGCCACATTGTAACCCACAATGTCGCATTTAAAACCAAAACCTGCCACTATTTTGAAATTTTTTTAAAAATAATTAAAAGTTAATATTATAAAAATATTGTAAAAATTTATGAAAATATTAAAAAATATATGAAAATTTAATTAAAAATTGAATATTTTATTGTTTTTTATTAATTTTTAAATTTTTTTGGTTAATTTTATATTTTTCATAAGCACACAATTTTACGCATAAAATACATATGCAAGAATATGTTTTTGATTATTCCACTTATAAAAAAAGATTAGAAAAACCAATTAATTTTGGTTTTTCAATTTTGAGTTTGGTTATAATTTTTTTGCTTGGAATTTGTGTTTTTTTAAAACAAAACAAAACCGAATATATTGAATATTATTTTGTTGAAATTGGACAATTTAAAACATTTTCACAAGCAAACAAAATGGCAAACGAATTGAGTTCAAAAAGCGGAGCCGGCTTTGTATTTTTTGATGATTGCTATCATGTTTTGGCGGGTTTTTACAACAATCAAGAAAACGCGAAAACAGTTTCAAGCAACATTAGTGAAGAATATCAAGGTGCAAAAATTTTCAGCATCTCTGCCACAAAATTTAAAGCTAAAAAAGATTTCACTTCAACGCAAAACAAAAGTTTGAGAAGCATATTAGAATACAACGACGAATTGATAACCGAACTATACAATCTTTCAATCAATATTGAAAAAAATACTGAAACATTTAATGCCGCAATTTTGAAAGTTAAAAATTTGAAAGAGGAACATACTTCCAATTTTAAACAATTTAACGCAAATTTTAACGGAAAAAATGAGCAACTAAATTTAAAAAAAAAGTTAAATGAAATTCAAAATAGTTTATCTCATTTGACCAACTGTAACGAACAAGACATTAAACAAAAAATCAAATATGAACTGATTAATATTGTGGTTTTGCAATGTAATATTTTAAACGAAATAGGCTAATCATTTTTAGCCTGTTTTTTGTTCTGTTTGTCTTTTTTAATTTGAATAATTAACTCAATCAATTGCCAAATGCCAAGGCAAATTAAAAATGCTGCAAACAATTTTTTGAGAATATCCATTTGAATGTTGTTTGCAAGCCATGCTCCACCAAGGCTGAACACAATGCCAACGACCGCCAAAAGCCAAGTCTTTTTAAATTCCACAAGATGATTTTTTGCATGAATGAAAATTGCCACCAGCGACATTGGCAAAAAAGCCACCAAATTTATTCCCTGCGCATCAATTTGGCTAAAGTTCAAAAATATTGTTAAAATTGGTATTATCAAACTGCCGCCGCCCATGCCCATGCCAGCCACAATTCCGCCTATAACACCAGCAACAATGCTCCACACAATCATATAAACCTACCTAAACAGCAGCGTTACACCGCCAAGCAACATAAAGAAAACAAAAATACCTTTAACCAATTTGTTGTTAAGTTTGTTTAAAAGTGTTGCACCAGCCACTCCACCGCCAATAATGCCAACCATAACCGGCCAGCCAGTTGCAAAATTGATTGAGTTAAAACAAAAGTACACAATCGCGCTTGCCACACTTATTGGAAGAATTACAAATAGTGCTGTGGCTTGTGCTTTTTTTTGTTCAATGCCAAACAATTTTGTGAGCAACGGAACTACAACCATACCCCCTCCGCCGCCAAAAAATCCATTGATTGCGCCAATCATTGCACCAAACAGGATTATAGTTATTGTTTTTGGGGTTTTCATAGGCTTATTGTTTGCAAAACACTTAAATTTATTTGCATTTTTTTGCAGTTTGTATTATAATACAAAAGATTCAACAGGTTAAAAAAACCACTAATCAATTTAAAAGCAAATTCCATGTTTATTTGATTTGTTTTAAGCAATAATTCTAAAAGAGGTTACAATGAAATCAAAAAATAATGCAATTAAAAAATTCTTTTCTATCGCTGCTGTGTTTATTTTGACAATAGTGGCAAGTTTTAGTGTTTTCCACTTCAACATCGCTCCAGCTTTCTCTGCCAGCATTGAAAATCCAGACTTCTCTAGTTACATGTCTGACAGCACAAGCACTCCTTCCAGCCCAAGTTCTTACACATTTGTGGATAGCAACTTTAAGTCAGTTAGTTACAATCCTCAATCCACAAGTGCAACTCAACCAAACATAACTGCTGGTGTGATTAACATTGAAAGTGAAGGTTATTCAAAACGCTCAAGCGGGCAAGATAACTTTGCCTTAATGATAAGCAGCAAGAAAGGTGACAGTTCTCAATACGTAAATTATGGCTACACTTCAAGTCAATTCACATTAAACTCTGAGTCTTGCTACTGCATTACTGTTGACGTTTATGTTGACAATGCTGATGGTCTTGCAAGTTTATTCTTGGTGGACGAAAACAACGATGCCTTTGCAAGTTATCAACATATTGGTCGCTCCAATGGGTGGACAACTTACATGTTCCTTGTTAAAACAAGCAATTTCACAAGTTACAATCTTAAACTTGCTATGTTCTTGGACGGAAACGGCACAGTTTTGTTCGACAGCATCAATATAGACGAAATCACGAACAATGATTTGAACAATTACAAAAACACATATGCTTCAACATACAGTTACGTTGAGCCAAAATCAGACAACATTGTTGCTGAAACAAACTTTAACAATTCAACTTTCCATTCAGTGATTTCAACCCCAAGCACAACAGTTGAAAACTCTGCTGAAAACGACGGTCACTTCAGTTCTTCAGTTAAAATTGCAAATTCTCAAGCCGGTCAAGTTGAGTATTCCACCGAAGACGATTTCTTCACATTTGAACAAAACCGCGTTTATCGCGTTACAATCACTGCAAAAGCAACAGATTTATCTGGAAAAATCAATTTAAGATTGGTTCAAACCAGCCTTGAACAAGATGAAGATGGCAACGACATTTTCGACACAGACAACGACCACATTTTAACAATTTCAAGCAACACCTCTTCAACTTTAAACAATGGCTTTGTTAAATATTCCTTCTATGTTAACGCTCACCCACTCAAAACAACTAAATACAAATTGGTTGTTGAAATGGGAAGCGCAGACAATGCAACCAAAGGCACAATTTATTTGGCTGGTGCGGTTGTTAACACAATCACATATTCAAATTACGAGTCCAGTTCAACTGGCGACACAATTGCAAAAATAAACATTGCAAACAAGGTTATTAATGTTGACTCTTCTGCAAAAGCATTGTATGTTACAAACGGAAACTTCAACACTGTAAAAACAACCGATAGTTCAAAGCCTTACCCTACTGCTCCAGATTCTTGGACAGTCACCGCAGGCGAACACACCCAACTTTATGGCGTTGTTAACACAGACCCAACCGAATTTAACAAATTTATTAATTCAAACAGTTTCACTTCAAGCCCTGTTAACCCAGGCAGTCCTGACAGTTTAAGCGACAACAACAATGTGCTTATGTTGTACAACAGCGTCACAGACAAGCTGATTTACACCAGCGCTAAAGACAAAACACTTGAAGCAAACACATATCACAGATTTAGCATTAACGTTTTAACACAACATTCAACAGTAAACCTTTATTTGGTTGCAACAATCAACGAAAAAGAAGTTGTGCTTTCAAGCATTAAAGGCATTGCAACAGACGACGAATGGCACAATGTGGACTTGTATATTCACACTGGCTTGCACCAATTGAGTGTTGGCATTAAAGTTGAAATGAACTCAACCTCGGGTTATGGCTATGCTTATCTTGACGACGCAACATTTGATTTCGCGCTTCGCAATGGCAACACTTTCTTGAACCAACCAACAGAAGCAGACTTCAATGCCGTTTCAAATTCCAAAAATGGGACATTGCACATTTCAAAAATTGATTTGGCTGACTTGATTTACACAGATTCAAATTCAAGATATTCAACCCCACTTCACTTTGATTTCACAAGCAACAACAATATTGATTTTGGCGTGATTGACATTTCTAATGAAGAGAATGTTAACTTCATTTTAAACGAAAATCAAAATACTCAAAGTTTCAAGAATGTTGACAACACAAAAATTCTTGGCATACACGCGTTGGACTATGTTAACGAATCTTACTTGGCTAACATTGGCTACCGCTTTGAGTCTAACAAATACTACCTCGTTAAAGTTAAAATTTACACACAAAACTTGTCCAGTGAAAGCGAAAAATTTGGTTTAGGTTTGAGCTTGACAGGTTTTGATGAAAAATTTGTCAACATTAACACCGAGCAAGAAAATCTTAATGGATGGACAACTTATAGTTTCTACATTAACCCAACCGACACAACCTCTTCAATGTTGAAAATTACGTTTGGCAGTGATGACGCTAATTTGAAGGGCGACGCTTTCATTGCAGATATAACCGCCAGTGAAATTGATTCAGCAGACTTTGTTGAAACTTCTAACAGTACAACACTTGTTCTTAAAACAGTCTCAACAACCGATGGCGACAACAATAATGAAGACAACACAACCGATTCTAACAAAACCAAATCTAACAACACCGCTTGGATTATTGCTATTCCAACAATTTTAACCGCTGCGGCAATTATTCTTGCTGTTGTTGGCATTACTCTTCGTAAAGTTAAATTCAAAAAACGTGTTAAGAAAACTAAACACGACTATGACAGAAATTCAAAACAATCCGAACAAATTTATATGCGTAAAGCAACAACATTGCGTGAGGAACGTTTACATGAACTCAACAAACAACTTAACACTTTGCAAAACGAAAGAGCGCAATATGAGGAACAATACAAAAAAGATTTGTCCACTCTTCGTCAATTGAAAATCAAACGTGCACCAGCAAACGAAATTGCAAAACTTGATAGAGATATGAACCAAAATCAAAAGCATACCGCTCAAATTGGTTCAAGCATTAGAAATGTTGAACTTGAAATTGAACAGGCACAAACAAACGAATATCTCAAACAAATTGTTAAAAAACTTGCCAGTGCAAAGCAAGACGAACAAGAATAAAACAATTTCCTTAAATCCTGAGCGTATTATTAAAAAAAAGAGCATGTATAATGCTCTTTTTTAATCGGTTCTTTTAATTTTTAACATTTGACCAATAAACAATTTGTCAGTTTTTAATGCGTTATCTGCCATTATTTTTTCTTTGCTTAAATTAAACCTATCTGCAATGGTTTGCATCGTTTCAGTTGGTTTAACAATATGTGTTTCATAGTCGTTGGTGGTTATTTTAACCCATTCGCCTTCGTAATAGTTTAAGTTTTTGTTATTTCTCAAAATATTTTGCTTGTTTGTGTTTAAATTTGCACATATGCTGGCTTCATTTTGCTTTTTTGGCACTCTGTAAAAAAAACTATCTACTTGTTTTATTTTCATACATAAATATATTCATGAAATCTAAAATTCTTTACTTTTGCACAAAAAATTGCGTCAAAAATGGCATTGTGTCCTCAATTTAGACATATGAAAACCTGTTTAAATATATATTAAATTAGGACAAGTTTGCATGTTTAAAAGCAAATTTTTCCTTTTTAAGGACGTCTATGAAATCTATATTTAAAGCAGTTGCAGTTGTTACAATCTTTTCAGTTATAACGCGAACATTGGGGTTCTTTTTCCGCATATTTTTGTCGCGCAAACTGGGCGCTGAGGGGCTTGGTTTGTTTCAAATGGCTTGTAACATACTTGGAATATTTATGACTCTTATAACAAGCGGTTTGCCACTCACAACCGCCAAAATGGTCACAAAATACGAGGTTTGCAACGATTTAAAAAAGAGAAATCAGGTTGTAACTTCAAGTTCGATTATTGCCATAGTTGTTGCATTGGCAAGTTCTTTGTTAATTTTGTTGTTAAAATCGGTTTGGGGTATTGTTTTAACAGACAATCGCGCAGTTGAACTGTTAATGGTAATGATTCCAAGCATCATTTTTAGCAGTATTTATGCAATTTTTCGCGGTGCATTGTGGGGACAAAGTGACTATTTCAATTGCGGGCTAACAGAGTTGTTAGAACAGATTGTTCGCTTTGTTTTAACGTCCATTATGCTTATCAATGTTGTTGATTTCTTTGAAGCAACTTTGCGCTCTGCCCTAGCGTTCAATATCACCTGCCTTGTTTCTGCAATTTTGGCAATGATTATATATTTCAGGCGTGCCAAATTAAGTTTTGGCAAAGGAGAATATCGCAGCATATTAAAAAGCGCTCTGCCAATCACAGGTGTTAGGCTTGCAAATTCACTTGTTCAACCGCTAACCACTTTAATTATGCCAACAATGCTCATTCTTTCTGGTTACACACAAAACGAAGCAATTGCCAGTTTTGGCGTTGTGATGGGCATGACATTCCCAATGTTGTTTGTGCCAATGGCGGTGATTGGCAGCATAAGCATGGTGCTAATTCCATCAATCAGCAGCATGTTAACAAAAAATCAGCATAACCAAATTGGTGAAAACATAACAAAATCCATCAATGTTTCGATATTCATCAGCATGCTGTTCGTGCCGCTATATCTTTCCGTTGGCGACATGATTGGCATAATTCTATACAACAATGCCATGTCAGGCGCAATTCTTCAATTGAGTGCCTTGTGCGTGTTGCCAATAACACTTTGTAATTTAACCGGTAGCATTTTAAACGCACTAAACTTGGAAGTAAAATCTTTTGTTAACTATTTGGTTGGCTCTGCCGTTTTATTTGCTATTCTTTTGGGCACAACTTGGCTGATTGGTATAAATTCAATTGTGTTGTCATTCTTCCTTTCCATGAGCATAATAACAATGCTTAATTTAAAGAAAATAAAGGCAGTGCTGCCAGATTTAAAATTAAAAATAATGCCAACTATTTTAAAATATTTTTTAATTTGCGTACCAGCCAGCCTATTAGGGCATTTTGTTGGCAGCATTTGCCTCAAGTTTTTGCCTATTTTCATCTCTTGCGTTGTTGGAGGCAGCGTTAGCATTCTCGCTACTCTCATCGTTTGCTCAATATTTAATATTTACAACCTAAAACAACTTATGGCATTGATAAAATCTCGCAAAAGATCAAAAGCATAAATATTAGTTTAAAAATTTAACTGTTGGCAAAAATTAGGTTATGCTAACAGTTTTTATTAGAGTTTTAATTATTTACATTACGGTTTTGGTGTTTTTGCGTCTTATGGGCAAGCGTCAAATTGGCGAAATGCAGCCTTATGAAGTTGTTATAACGCTTATAATTGCCGATCTTGCAACAATACCTATGAGTGACACAAACGTGCCTCTTTTGCACGGTTTGTTGCCTCTTGCCATCCTTGTGCTTGTGCACTATGCAATCACCTTTTTAACGCGCAAAAGCGTTGCAATACGCAGGCTAATGAGCGGCAAACCAGTTGTTGTTATTTCGCCGGACGGGATCATGTATCAAGCGCTTAAAGACTTAAATATGAATGTTGATGATTTATTGGAAGTTATGCGCCAAGGAAACTATTATAGTTTTGACCAAATTTTGTATGCCATTGTGGAAACAAACGGCAAAATTAGTCTTATTCCAACCAGCCAAAACGCCCCAGCAACAGCGCAAGACGTTGGGAAACAAAACCCTCCTGCTCAAATTCCTCATGTGCTTGTTGCTGACGGAAAAATAATAAAAGATGAGGTCAAGGCAAGTTCTGTTAACCTTAAAACGCTCAACAAAATGCTTGAAAAGTTGAAGTTGACAATAAAAAATTTGCTGGTCTTCACTCTTGATGATGACGGCAAGGTTTATTATCAAATTAAAGGCAAGCAAGCACAAACAATCCAAGACATTAACAGGGAAGTGCAGCAATGAAACAGTGGATTTACATGCTCTCCCTGCTTGTGCTTGTAACAACGCTCTGCGTGTGGGACACAATCCACACCAGCCAAACGTTTGAGCATATGGAAAAGGAAAGCAAAACGATTTACGAAGCAGTTTTAACAACTGAAATTGCCAATCAAGACTTGCAAACCAAAATTCTAAACTTAAATGATTATTGGACAAAGAATATGGACACGCTTGCCATATCTATTTCCCGTAAAGACATGCAGCCCGTTTCCGACTACTTGCAATATTTGTGTGCTTCAATTGTAAACGATTCGCAAGAGGACGCAATCACTTACGCCCGACTGCTCTACTACAATTTGCAAGGGCTAAACGAAATCACCGGCGTGAGTTTTATAAACATTTTGTAGTGGATTAATATTGATAATTTGACTCTTTGTCTATAAGCCACATCCACACATTGAGATTTACAAAAAAACTATTGATTATTTGAAAATTCCCATATTGGGTTTATTTCATTATCTCAATAGTTTTCTTATTTAAACTATAACAATTCTTAAAACTTTTGGGGCTCTATCCCTATTTTTCAATCAAATTATCATTTTCAATTTCTTCATCAACAAGTTTATTTATCCTATATGTTTCAATGTCGAATTTTTTCTTAGTTATTGGGTAAACACAAAATTCGTATCCCATAAAATCCATATGCAAATAATCGTAATTTAAAAGCGTTTTATGATTGGTTAAAATTTCACCAATTGTGATTTCACTAATATCTCCATTTAATGTAATTTTTGTTGGCGCGAAATATTTAACTGACTTTTTAATGTTAACATTATCTATGTTCTGCTTAATGAATCTAAGAATAGCATTCGTGAGTTTGTCT
Organism: uncultured Clostridia bacterium; assembly: GCA_934747385.1. Taxonomy (GTDB): domain Bacteria; phylum Bacillota; class Clostridia; order Christensenellales; family UBA1242; genus Onthoplasma. The sequence continues at coordinate 71,380 of CAKVGK010000001.1, forward strand.
GGGTCTTTAACGCCAAACATAGACAAGAAGTTTTTTGAAGCCTTGCCACATTTCCTAAAATTGCAGCGATAATAAAACTCTTTTTTACATTGTCTATCATTTGCCACAACATAACTGTTGTTTTCGTCGTAAATTAAAAATGAAAATGTTCTGTCTCCCTTTTTGCCTGTGGAATATTGCCTAACGTTATATCCAAAATGCTCAAAACCATTCACATATTCAATCATATGATAATCGCCAAATAAATTTTTCAAGAAGTCAATAAAACTAATATCTCGCATCACAAAATCTCCTAAATATAGTGGTATTATACAAATAAACCGCCAATTTGTCAATACCCCTTATGTGTCCATGTAAAAAAAACGTTTAACTAATTTGATAGTTAAACGTTTCAAATTTGTCGTTAAAGAGTAATCCCATTCTCTTCTTCTTTTTCAGCTTCTTCTGCTTTGCGCTTTTCTTCCTCTTGTTGTCTTTTTTCTTCTTCCAATCTTTTTTCTCTTTCTTTCTCTCTTTCTTTCTCTCTTTCTCTTTCAATGTCATTTAAGCATTCTGTACGATCACAATTTGAGCAAACTCCAGTACATATTAATTCCATAAAATCCTCCTGTGTCTAACTTAGACTTCGTTAATCTAACATACAAAATGTCATTTGTCAATACTGATTTAAAAATTTAAAAAAGGATTCAAATCAACATCCTTATCTTTTGGAAAAGGAGTAATCTGTTCAAAATTATAACTATAATTTTGAGCAGAAAATTGTCGCAAAAGCCCTACCAGACTGTTATTGCAATTTTTTTAAACAAAAAAAGAACCCGTATTAAACGGGCTCTCATCAGGTTGATGGCAACGATCTATTTTCTCGGGCCGTCTCCAGCCAAATATCTTCGACGCGTGAAAGCTTAACTTTTGTGTTCGGAATGGGAACAAGTGGAACCTTTCAACTATAATCACCATCATGGTTCATTGAACACAACCTTTCGGTTGTTTAGAACAATGACAACTGCATATTTCAGCAAGGCTTGCGCCCGCCGTTCAACTGAACTTATAGAATACAAATACTAAATATAATTTTGCCTAAAGAATTCATTTCTCAAAAGGAAGGTGATCAAGCCCTCGACCTATTAGTATCAGTCCGCTCAATGCATTACTGCACTTACACTCCTGACCTATCAACCTTTTAGTCTTAAAGGGGTCTTACTAGCTTATGCTATGGGATATCTTATCTTGTGGCATGTTTCACGCTTATATGCTTTCAGCGTTTATCACTTCCGCACTTCGCTACCCTGCTATGCCGCTGGCGCGACAACAGGTGCACAATAGGTGCGTCCGCTCCGGTCCTCTCGTACTAGGAGTAGCTCCACTCAAATATCCTACGCCTGCGATGGATAGGGACCGAACTGTCTCACGACGTTCTGAACCCAGCTCGCGTGCCACTTTAATCGGCGAACAGCCGAACCCTTGGAACCTACTACAGCTCCAGGATGTGACGAGCCGACATCGAGGTGCCAAACCCACCCGTCTATGTGAACTATTGGGATGGATCAGCCTGTTATCCCCAAGGTAACTTTTATCCGTTAAGCGATGGCAATTCCATATTAAACCACCGGCCCACTAAGTCCTAGTTTCCTATCTGCTCGACTTGTTGGTCTCGCAGTTAAGCTCCCTTCTGCCTTTGCACTCTACAGATGATTTCCATTCATCCTGAGGGAACCTTTGAACGCCTCCGTTACATTTTAGGAGGCGACCGCCCCAGTCAAACTGCCCAGCTAACACTGTCCTCACACCAGATTATGGTTGCAAGTTAGAACCTCAAAATTATCAGAGTGGTATCCCAACAACCGCTCCGCTGAAGCCGAAGCTCCAGTTTCATAGCGTCCCACCTATCCTGTGCAAACAATTTCGAAATTCAATATTAACCTACAGTAAAGCTCTATGGGGTCTTTCCGTCCAGTCGCAGGTAATGTGCATCTTCACACATACTTCAATTTCACCGGGTCCTCTGTTGAGACAGTGCCCAAATCATTACGCCATTCATGCAGGTCGGAATTTACCCGACAAGGAATTTCGCTACCTTAGGACCGTTATAGTTACGGCCGCCGTTCACTGGGGCTTAAGTTTGACGCTTCGATTGCTCTAACATCTCCCCTTGACCTTCCAGCACTGGGCAGGCGTCAGCTCCTATACATCATCTTTCGATTTTGCAGAAACCTATGTTTTTGGTAAACAGTTGCTTGGGCCGATTCTCTGCGACCAATATTGCTATTGGCACCTCTTCTCCCGAAGTTACGAGGTCATTTTGCCGAGTTCCTTAACAAAGGTTATCCCGCCAGTCTTATTATTCTCTAATCGTCCACCTGTGTCGGTTTGGGGTACGGGCACTTAAGTATATATCTAGCAGCTTTTCTCGTCAGCGTGAATTCATGTACTTCGTTACTATATTCACTCCCCATCATCAGTCATTGTTAATAATTTGGCGTACTTTACTACCTAATCCAACTCCTGATTTAGCCGTGGAATTTCCATCCCCACGGATACACTATCCTTCTGCGTCCCTGCTTCGATTCTTGGTCTATATTAAGTGGTACAGGAATATCTACCTGTTATCCATCACCTACGGCGTTCGCCCTCGGCTTAGGCCCCGACTTACTCTGAGGGGTTCAACCTTCCCCAGAAAACCTTGGACATTCGACCGCGTAGATTGTATCTACGCTCGCGCTACTCATACCGGCATTCTCTCTTGTATGCAGTCCACACGCCCTTTCGATCGTGCTTCTGCCCGCATACATTGCTCCTCTACCAATGTATAAAAATATACATTCCTAAACTTCGGTTTACAGTTTTAGCCCCGATTATTGTCGGCGCATACCCACTCGACCAGTGAGCTATTACGCACTCTTTTAATGAATGGCTGCTTCTGAGCCAACATCCTGGTTGTCTATGCGTTTACACATCCTTCCACACTTAACTGTACATTAGGGACCTTAGTTGTAGGTCTGGGCTGTTTCCCTTTTGACTACGGAACTTATCTCTCGCAGTCTGACTCCCTGCTATCGATACGTTGGTATTCGGAGTTTGATAAGTTTCGGTAGGCCGCGAAGCCCCCTAGACCATTCAGTGCTCTACCCCCAACTATCTTTACACAGAGGCTAGCCCTAAAGCTATTTCGAGGAGAACCAGCTATATCGAGACTCGATTGGAATTTCTCCGCTATCCACAAGTCATCACCTACTATTTCAACAGGAGTGTGTTCGGTCCTCCACAGGGTGTTACCCCTGCTTCAACCTGCTCATGGATAGGTCGTCTCGTTTCGGGTCTACCGCACGCAACTAACTCGCCCTATTAAGACTCGCTTTCGCTTCGGCTCCGCGACTGAATCGCTTAACCTCGCTACGTACGGTAACTCGCCGGTCCGTTCTACAAAAAGTACGAGATTGCTCTGTATTGCTACGTAGAGCTCTCTCTGCTTGTAAACATATAGTTTCAGATTCTATTTCACTCCCCTCCCGGGGTTCTTTTCACCTTTCCCTCACGGTACTATTCGCTATCGGTCACTAAATCGTATTTAGCCTTTGGAGATGGTCCTCCTATCTTCACGCAGGATTCCACGTGTCCCACGTTACTCTGGATACTCATTCGCTTGATGCTGATTTCGCCTACGGGGCTATTACCCTGTTTCGCTTACCTTTCCAGGTATCTTCAACTATCAACACTTCCACTACTTACTGAGTCCTAAACCCCACAGATATTGCTACCCGTGGTTTGGGCTGTTACCCGTTCGCTCGCCACTACTAAGGTAATCGTTAATTTACTTTCTTTTCCTTCAGGTACTTAGATGTTTCAGTTCCCTGAGTTCCCCTTGCAACATTATGTATTCATGTTGCAATACTATGGCTTCACCATAGTGCGTTTCCGCATTCGGACATCTACGGCTCACGGCTCATTTACAGCTCCCCGTAGCTTATCGCAGTTAGTCACGTCCTTCATCGGCGTTTAGTGCCAAGGCATCCTCTATATGCTCTTTGTAGCTTGATCGTCTTTTTGTTCCTTTGATTAATGTTCTTTGGCAAAATTACAAATTTGAAATTGAAATAAATTACATTGATGCAATTACTTCTCGTATTTGTATTTTTCAAAAATATGCAGTTGTCATTGTTCTCATACTATAACATTGAATGCAAAAGCACTATATTATAGGCTTCAATTGCAAGTTGCTTTGTTGCCCCTTACATTTGATGCGTTTGTATACTATCACACTTAAAACCTTTTGTCAACAGTTTTTTCAAAACTTTTTAATATTTTTTTCAAATTTTTTTAAATTTTTACAAAACTTGACAAAATTAATTTTATTTAGATAGCCAACCCATTTTCATGTTCAGTTTTGCAACCTCTCATTTGATGAGTCGATAGGCATAATAACATAACCAAAAACAAAAATCAAGCATTTTTAACAAACTTTTTTAAATTTCTTCAAAAAATATTTTTTATTGTTGGTTTCACCTTCAAAAAGATATTAAAACTCACTTGCAACGCGCGCACGTGCGCATGCGTACGTGTACATACATATATATTTATGAACTCATATACCAAAACCTACTCTGTTGGTTGAGTGTATCTTCTGTAAAATAATTCTTATATCTCGTGTTCCCTTGTGAGGGAAAGGTTGGTACGAGTTTACGAGTACCAAAGGGTAGTGTATTTAAGTCATCATTATATTGTTTTCAACACAAGGTTGTTATTATAACTACCCTTTGGTGTTCATTTCATTCACACCAACTTTCCCAATCAACCGCCCCAAAAAACGCAAGTTTATTGGGGACCCCGAAGGGGACACAAGATTTCTATGGTGTATGTACGTCGTCATCCTGAACGAAGTCGAAGGGCTCTAAACAAAAGATACACTCGTTGTTTCTAACAACTCCGTATGACAGCATTGAGTGTATCTTTAATATTTTTACATTGTGTTATTGCTACATTGAAATTGATAAAAACATTTTCCAACAATGGCAAATATTTGGAAATTTTGGTGAGATTATGATAAAATGGACATATGAACAATGTTGAAATTTTAACTTCCATTGATTGGAAAAGTAAAAAGGCTTATCAAACATATTTGGAATTGCTTAAAAGTTTAAGCAAAACAGAGTCGGTTGAATATCACGAGCGTCACGTGAAAATTTTAAACACAAAAATGCCTGTGTATGCCATTTCCATGGCAAACATAAGGATGATTGCAAAAGCAATTTTTAAAGGAGATTATTTTGAATTTTTAAAAGTTTCACAAAAAAATTCTTATGAAGAGATCACAATTGAAGGATTGGTTATTGCACAGATTAAAAATTTAGACTTGCAAACTCGGCTGTTGGCAGATTGGGCGACCAAAATTGACAATTGGTCATCATGCGATACTGTTGTTTCTTCTTTAAAATGGTTAAAGAAAAGCCAAAACAAATCAAAATATTTTGAACATTACAAACACATATGTTTTGATGAGCGTGAATTTGTGGCTCGTTTTGGCATTGTTTGCTTGATGACAAATTTTTTGGAAGAAGAATATATTGACGACATTTTGACCGTTTGCAAACAAGTGAAACACCAAGGTTATTATGTCAAAATGGCGGTTGCTTGGCTGATCAGTTTCGCTTTTATGAAATTCAAGAACAGAACTTACGCCCTATTGCAAGAAAAATGTTTGGACAGATTCACCCAAAACAAAGCGATAAGTAAATGTCGCGATAGTTTTCAAGTTTCTGCTGAAGACAAAGAAAAACTGATTGAATACAGAATTAAATAATAATTGAAACAAAAAAATTCACGAAATGTGAATTTTTTTAAAACTTTTTATTGAGCAATCCCGCAAACACAACCGCTTGCATTTCTGGGCTCATTTTGTTAATTTCGTCCAGCAAACTAGGGTCTGGCTTACGTTTAGGCCTAAAATAATCATCGAAGCCCAAAGTAAAATTGTCCGCTTCTTTTGGTCGTTGCTTTTTGGCAGGTGCTGAGGTTGTTTTGCTGCGTTCTTTTAAATAATCTTTAAAATCGTCAGCAGTGTATTGAGAAGATTCAAAAACAGGCTGAACATTTTTTTGTTCTTTTGGCTTTTCTGCCGATTGCTCAGCTGATTTTTTATTTTCAGCTGGTTTTGTTTCTGCTTTTGGCTTTTCTGCTGTCTTTGATTTTCCCTTTTTAATCTTTGGCAAAACCAAAATTAACGCAACAATTGGAACAAGAACCGCGCCAACAATTAAGGTTATTTCCATCCAACTCATAGGCTTGCCTAGTTATCAAAAGGATTACCAGGTCTGCCCATTGGGCTGCCCATTGATGGCTTTTCCTTATCTTTTTCTGCCTTGCCACTGATTGATTTGCGCATGTCTGTGTCCGCTTCCAAATTTTGAAGTTTATAATAGTCCACAACGCCAAATTTACCAGATTTGAGAGCGGTTGCCATTGCTTTGTGAACTTCGCTTTCAGCTGCCAAAACAACTGCTTTCATCTCCTGAGTTTTTGCTTTCATTTCTTGTTCATGAGCGATTGCTTGTGCCTTACGTTCTTCTGCCGCCGCTTGGCTGATTTTCTTTTTTGCTTCTGCTTCTTCAATTTTCAATTTTGCGCCCATATTTGAGCCGATATCCACGTCAGCGATATCTATTGAAAGGATTTCGTAGGCTGTTTGTCTGTCAAGATTATCTGCCAAAATTGCCTTTGAAATGATTGATGGATTACTTAAAATTTCACGATGAGTCTCTGCCTTACCGATGGTGCTGACAATACCTTCACCAACACGTGCCAAAATTGTTTCAACGTCGGCAGTGCCGATTTGGCGATCCAATCTTGCGCGAACAGTAACTTGCGCCAAAGCCTTAACTTGAATGCCGTTTTTTGCCATTGCTTCAATCCAAGGAGTGCGGATAACTTTTGGAGTGATGCTGGTTTTAACCGCTTCAACAACGTCGCGACCTGCCAGGTCAATTGCCTTTGCTTGGTCAAGAGTTAAGTCAATTTTTGCGCTGTTTGCAGCAATGAGCGCGTCCACAACATTTTCAATATGTCCACCTGCCATGAGGTGAGTCTCCAAATCTGCAATATTAATATCTAAACCTGCTTTTTGTGCAACAATGTAAATATCAACAATCTTTTTGTAGTCCACTTTGCGCAATTTCATACCAATTAAACGAGTCATGCTAACATGCGCACCACTTGCCAATGCTCTAAACCAAATTTTAACAGGAACAAGCACTAAAACGCCAACAATAAAAGCCACAACAACGATTAATATGATTAACCAAATTGCCCAAACAGGCATTGCAAGTAACATTGAATTATTCATTTTTCACTCCTTTTAAACTTATTCAAACCACTTTCTAACCAAAAGTGTGTTGTCTTTTACTCCAACAACTTTAACGTGTTGGTTGTCTTCTATGTACGACTTTATTGACAAAACGTCATAAACCCTACCATTAATTCTAGCCTTACCTCCCAAGTTAAGAACTCCAACAGCCCTGCCAGATTTGCCAATAAGTTTTTTAAGTTCCTTGAGTCCTTTGTTTTCGCGAGAAGAAAATGTGTTTTCGTTTTCAAACAGCCCAGAACCACTAAGCATTCCAAACCTTGCGCTGAAAACCATAACCACGAAGCACACAAAGAAGAATGCCAAAACCATTAAGATAAGCACAACAGATTGAAGCAAATTTAAACCTTGACAAATTCTAACAACCACGCCAGCAACAATTGCCAGACCGCCAGTTATGCCAAAAAAGCCAAAACCTGGCAACAAAACCTCAACAAACAGAAACACTAAGCCGCCAAACAAAAGTGCTGCCGAAATCCAATTCATTTGAGAAAATATTTCAACAAATTCCATTTTTTATTCCTTCCTTATTGGCTTTAATCAAACCTTTTATGTCCAAATTATATACCACAAACGCCCTCCCGTCAATACCCTTTTTAAAAATTTGGTTAAATTGAAAGTTTTACAGTTTCATTAAAAATGTTAGTTATAAATGCATTCCAATAATAAAAGCAAAGAAAAAACAACTCGCGTTTACGAATTGCTTTTTATTCAAATTATTCTTTTTCACTTTCTTTAATTTTTTTTGCAGCCTTTGCGTTGATTGAAACCAAAACAACATAAAAAATTGTAAGCACAATTGCAGCCGAGCACAAAATAATTTGCACTGTGCGGTTGTTTTTAATTAAAAAGTTTGAAATAATCACACATGCGCATGCTGCAATAATAAGCACAAGGCTAACAGCATATCTAATTTTGAATGCCTTTTTTGCGTTGTTTAGCTTTTTATTTTCCTCAATCACGTCCTGAGGCATAACCAAATCTTCCTTGGCAACTGGTTTTCTATAATCCTTTAAAGGCGAGCCACAGTTGGCACAAAATTTTCTATCATTTCTATTTTCTTCACCACAGTTTGTGCAATACATATTTCCCTCTCTTGTGAACATATTAACATTTTTTGCAGGCTATGTCAAAACATTAAGCCAATTTATTTTCTCTGTAATAATAGTAAAAATATTGCTGAGCATAGCCAGAAAGTTTGCCATAACGAGATGTTAATTCTTTTGTGATTTTTTTGCGGTCGCTAACCTGAGTGTTAAAAATGCTATTATAAACTTTGTTAATCCACACGTCAACAGGAAAAACGTCTTTAACCCCAAGCCCAAACAGCATAATGCAATTTGCAACCTTTTCACCTATTCCCTTTAAACCTGTCAGCATTTCAAATTTAGTTTTATTGCCTGCCTGCTTCAATTTTTCAATAAAATCATCTGTTAGCTCTTGAACAGTTTCGAACATATATTCTGCGCGATATCCTAGCCCAGCATTCTTAAAATCTTGAATGGTGGCGGTCTTTAACTGCTCAAGTGTTGGAAAAGCAAAATATTCGCCCATGTTTGTGCCAAACTGTTCGCACAATGCCTCAATTGATTTTTTAATCCTCCCAATATTGTTGTTTGCGCTGATGATGAAACTTATTAGCATTTCATAAGCGTCGTTGTTAATAATCCTAATGCCAGGGGCGAATTTGATTGCAGGGGCAACCAGTTCGTCTTTGAGCAATTGTTGTTTTATTTTTGAATAGTCTGTATTCAAATCGAAAAAATTGTAAAAATATTCAACATCATCACAGCAAATTTCAATCTTTTCAGCAGTGAAATTAATTTTTGCCATTTTATTTTGGCAAAAGACTTTTGCGCTGTTTCCGTCAAAAATAAAACGAAAAATCTGCCCACAATTTAGGGTTTGAACAATGTCAAAATCTTGTGAGGCTTCAATTATTATCTTATTTTTTAACTTTGTGATTTTCATATGCTTACACCCAAATTAGCCTACTTTTTTACAAACTTAAAAACAGTCACTGTACCATAAGTACGTTTGTCAATATCAAATTCAGAGTAATCAAATTTGAATTCCAAATCCTTGCTTGTTTCAAAAATTATTATGCCATTTTTTGAAAGCAAATCGTTTTTAATTGCATAGTCAATTGCTTTGATGCCGAAGTCTGTTTTGTAAGGTGGGTCCAAAAGCAAAATATCAAATTTGGCAGGTTTTGAAGCAAGGAATGACATAAAATCCGCGTTCACAACCTTGAAATTGCCGTCAATGTTTTTTAAATTGGTTTGAATTATTTTGATTGCTTTTGGGTTGCTATCCACCAAGTACACCATTTTTGCCCCACGCGAAATACACTCGACGCCAAGTGCACCAGTGCCAGAAAACAAATCACACACAACTGCGTCCGCAATGTCAAATTGAATAAGGTTAAACATACTTTCTTTAACCCTATCTAGCGTTGGTTTTGTGGTTTGTAAATCAAATTCTTGCAACTTTTTGCCACGATATTTGCCTGAAATAACTCTCATGATAATATCATAAATCAAAAAACAAAAAAACTCAACCAAATTGTTGAGTTTAATCACATTTTAATTAAGTCTGCATTTTTAAAAATTCTTGCACAGAATTGGCAGATTGCTTTTTATTTAGCAAAAGCAAGAAAAGCCAAATTATTTTTCGTTGTTTGTTTCAGGCTTTGTTTCCGCTGCGGTGCTGTTTTCAGTTGGAGCTTCTTCCACAGCGTTTTCTTTTTGAAAATCTTCAATAATTTGAATGTCTTTTTTATTCATTTTAACCAAAACAACAGCCATTGCAACAATGCCTGCTATTAACAATGCAATAACCAAATACCACCAAGACCAAACAAAAAACATAATTATCTCCTATTACTGCGTATTATATCAAAATTTTGTGCCCATGTAAACAAAATTTGTGGGTTTTTGCATTTTTTTGTTGATAAAAACGCCTCAATGTTCCGCTTTTTCTTTTGTGTGAACATATTTTTTGCAATGATTGCTGCGCAAATTGTTGTTAAAACAAAAAAAAGAAAGGCTTAAGCGCCCTTCTTTAATTTCTATTTTTTAGTTGTCTTTTTTGCGGCTGGTTTTTTTGCAGCTGGTTTTTTTGCAACTTTTTCTGCTTTCACTTCAACTTTTACAGTTTTAACTTCTGCTTTTTTTGCCGCAGGTTTAGCCTCAACCTTTTTTGCAGCAGGTTTCTTTTCAGCAGCCTTTGCTGGCTTTGGTTCTGCTTTTTTAACTTCTTTTTTTGGTTCAGCCTTAACTTCTGCTTTCTTTTCAACTTTCTTTGCTGTGGTTGCAGCAGGTTTTGTTGCTTTCTTTGCTGCAGGTTTCTTTTCAACAACTTTTTCAGTCACTTTTTCAGTTTTAACTTCTGCTTTTTTTGCTGCTGGTTTAGTTATTTTCTTTTCTGCTGGTTTTTTTGCAACTTTTTCTGCTTTCACTTCATCCTTTGCAGGCTGCTCTTTTTTAGGTTCTTCTTTTTGTTCTGCAACTGGTTCAGCCTTAACTTCCTGTTTTTGCTCAACCTTTGTTTCAGCCTTTTTGGCAACTGGTTTTTTTGCAACTTTCTTTTCTTCTTTCTTCTCTGTTGCAACTTCTGCCTTTGCTTCTGCTTTAACTGGCTTTTCTGCCAATTTTGTGGTTTTAACTTCTGCTTTTGCAGCAACTGGCTTTTTCTCTTCCTTCACTGGTTCTGCCTTAACTTGTTCAGTTTTTGGTTGTTGTTTCAACAATTCAGATTTATCATCTTCCACAAACAAAACTTTTTCTTGGAAGTCTTTCAAAATCTTTTTATCTCTTACGTCAAGCAACACCAAAACAACGATAAGCGCAACAATGATAACCACAAGGATTAAAACCATCCACCACCAATTTTGTGAAATAAATTCCATAATATTTTCCCCTTTTATATAACAATTCTATTGTAACACGCCAAAAATTAAAACACAAACGAATTTGATATATTTTTTACAAATTTTTACAAAATATTTATTTTTTTTATTTTTCTCAATTAAATCAATTTGTTCAAAACAAAACTCAGTCAATCAATCGCCTGACTGTTTTAATTTATGCAACAAAAAACACCACATTATCGTGATGTCTTTTTAATTTTTTAAACGTTAAATTAATTTTTTAACTGCCTGTGCCCTGATATTTTGTTAACGCAAATTTGAAAAACAAAAAGCAAGGAACAAAGAACAATGCACCCAAAAGTGGAGAAATTGCACATAGCCACATAGGCACGCTGCCCGTACCCATCAAGAATGACAATGGCAAATAATTGTAGCACGCAAGTGGAATAATAAATGTGAAGATATTTCTGAGCCACTTTTTGTAAATGTTAATTGGGTAAAATGAAAGTTCTTTTGAGCCGTCTGTTAAAATGTTTAAAAATTCCAAATTTTCAACTGTAAAAACACTGACCCCAGCGCTGATAAACATAAGCCCCATTATCACCATTATTCCGCAAAAGTAAGTGGCAATCAAAACCAAAACTTTTGCAAATGTCCAACTAATTTGAATTTTAATCAATGCAATAATGGACACTATAACGCCAAGCAAAATTCTGGCAAATTTTGAAAATTCAATTTTGGAACAAAAAATTTGAAAATATATGTTTACTGGGCGCACAAGCAAGCGGTCAAATTGTCCAGTTTTTATCAATTTCGGGAATTCATCATACCCACGAGCAAAACATTCGTTAAAGGCAAAAACAGTTACAACAACGCCAACCATAAGCATTGATTCATAAAAGCCCCAATCGCCAACTTTTTTGAATGTTTTAAACAACAACCATATGCCCAAAATTTCGCCAACTGTGATTACTGCTTGCGAAACACCCAACAATATTGTGTTCCATTTGTATTGCAAGGCAGATTTAAATTGCATTTTAAAATATTTTCCGTACAACATATTAACCTCCTTGAACCACAACATTTTTGAGTGCTGATTTCATCAATAATTTGCCAAGCAAAATAAGCACAACAAGCCACACAAAACCAAAGGCAATGGCAATTAACCCTTGAAGAGGTGCAATATTGCCAATATAAATTCTGAATGGCAAATCAGAAACAAACCTAAAAGGCAAATAGTTAAGCACACGTTGCAAACCCATTGGCATAAGAGGAATTGGCACATACATACCACCAAACAAGCCAACAACAACTATAACCAATGCTTGTGCACCTTTTGCAGACATTGTTTTGAATGAAAGGTAAACTGCAAACATAGACATTGCCACAACCATTGCAAAACTTAAACACACACCAAACAAAAACAAAATAAAAGCAGGAAAACTTGCTGGCAGGCTCATACCAATGTTGTTTGGCAAAATGAAAGCAATGATAAATATTGGCAAGCATCTTAAAATTGAGGCAGAAACTTTTTCGCCAAGATATTCGGCATACCATTGGTCATAAATTGCAACTGGGCGCACAAATTTGTAACACACGTTACCAGACTCAATGTCGCCACCAGAATGCTTTGGCAAACCCACATAACGCATTGCAAACAATGCTTGCCCCAGCCACACATAGGTTGCCATTTGCGAGATTGAAAAGCCGTCAATGACTTTGCCGCCCATAAATGCGGTGTACAAATACACATACATCAATCCCCAAAAGAATTGTGTTGCCACACCAGAAAGTGCTTTGGCGCGATACTGCAATTCTCCTTTAAAGGTCATTTTAAACAATCCAATATAAGAATGCATAGCCGCCACCTACAATTTTAAATCAGTGTAAAGGTTTGCCAAAATTTCGTCCACACTGATTGATTTAACAGAAAAGTCAACCACATCAAATTTTTTGCTTATGTTGGTAATAAAATCCTTGGTGTTGAAATGAGTGTCTGGTTTGTTGCGATATGTTGCAGTGTTTTTGTTGTGACTGACTAATTCATAGCCTTCAAATTCAACATTATCATATTCTTTTGCAAATTCAACTTCAATGATTTTTTTGTTGCCGTACTTTTCTTTGATCGCATTAAAACTGCCGTTGTACAAAATTTGCCCACGTCCAATTAAAATAATTTTGTTGGTGAGAGCGTCAATGTCACTCATATCGTGAGTTGTTAAAATGATTGTTGTGCCCCATTCTATGTTTATGTACTTAACAAAATCACGCACCGCAAGTTTTGTTACTGCATCAAGCCCGATGGTTGGCTCATCCAAAAACAAAATCTTTGGTTTGTGAATCAATGCCCCAGCAAGTTCACATTTCATTTTTTGTCCAAGTGACAATTGCCTCAATGGTCGATTGATTATTTCTTCAAGATGCAAAGTTTTTGTTAAAAGTTCAACTGTTTGTTTAAACTCATTGTCTGGAACTTTGTAAATATCTTTAAGCAATTCCAAACTGTCACTAACAGGCACATCCCACCACAATTGCGAGCGTTGCCCAAACACAACACCAATGTTTTTGACGTACTTTTTTCTGTCTTTCCAAGGGGTGTAACCCAAAATTGAGCATTGCCCAGATGTTGGCGTTAAAATTCCACTCATAATTTTGATTGTTGTGCTTTTGCCTGCACCGTTTGGCCCAATGTAGCCAACAATGTCGCCTTGTTCAATTTCAAAACTGACATCATTCAATGCTTTGATTTTTTTGTATTCTGGCTTAAACAAAGCACGAATTGCACCCAACACACCTTTTTTGCGAGTAGAGATTTTAAACTCTTTGCAAATGTTGTTAAATTGTACAATTTTTGACACTCTTCACCTCCCTTTTTAGAGCAAAAAAAACACCAAATTTTGCATGCTGTCTTCAAACTTGGTATTTCTGTTAACTCTGTTCAAAAATTTTCATCATTTTTTCTCTCCTTAAACCATCAATAATCGAGCAAAAACGATAAGTGCAAAATATATATTATCATATAATAATACTAATGTCAACAATTTATTATAAAAAAACTTGTATTTTTATTATATTCTAATTAAAGATATTACTTACCCATTAAATTGACAAAACAAATCAAATGTTTTAATATGTTTTTATGAGCAAACTCACAAATGAAATATTGAACAAAATTAATTACGGATGGAATTTGGGCAACTTTTTTGATTGCCACAAATATGGAATAAAAACAAAAATGTCTGGCAACATAACAGTTGATGAAATTGTTGGTTTGTGGCATAACCCTGAATTTAATTTGAAATGTTTAAACAATTTAAAAGGCGTTGGCGTCAATTGTTTGAGAATACCTGTAACTTGGTGCAATTTTGTTGAATACGATGGCAAAAATTACATTTTAAACAAAAACATATTTGCAAAACTCAAACGAATTGTTGATTATGCCCTCAACCTAGATTATGTGGTTATCATTGATATGCATCACGATGACAAAAATTGGTTGAGCATTGCCGCCAGTGATGAAGAGTTTGAAGAGATTAAAAACGAATACTCTCAAATTTGGACGCAGATTTGCAAGGAATTTGAAAATTACAACCACAACCTCGTGTTTGAAGGGATGAACGAATTAATAAACATTTGTGACGGCAAAGAAGATTGGATTGGCAATGAATTGGGCTACCATCGTGTTAACGAATTGTGTGATTTGTTTGTCAAAACAGTTAGATCCTCTGGTGGCAAAAATTTTGATAGATGCCTTATGGTGGCAACCTATGGGGCTCAATTTCACAAACACGCTTTAAAAAATTTTGTTTTGCCAAACGATGATAATGTTATTGTTGATGTTCACTTTTATGGCAAAACAGATGACAAAGAAGTTTACATTGACTATTTTAAACATTTGCGCACACTGCTTTTGGAAAATAATATACCGGTTTTTGTTGGTGAAATAGGACTAAAAAGGGCTGTTAATGATAGGCTTGATATGTTCAAAGTTTTGCTTGAATATATGCAAGAGTTAAACCTTAAGTTTGCTTTGTGGGACAATGGGCATGATAGAAAATTTGTTGACAGAAAAACTGGCAAAATTGAAAATGTTAAATTTGTTAAATTTGCCAAAACTCTGTTTAACCAACTTCAATTGTAAAACAAAAAAATCCACATTTTTGTGGATTTTTTGTTTGTTGAAAATTTAAAGCAAAATACAAAGTATCCCGCCCTTGCCTTCGTTGACAATACGTGAAAGTGTGCGTCGCAATTTATTTTGCAATTTAACTGGCATTGCCGTAAGTTTGCTGTTAAGACCGTCCGCCACCAAACTTTCAAGTGACTTGCCAAACATGTTGGTTTGCCAAATGCCTTGTGGATTGTTTTCAAACTGTTCGGTCAAATATTTAAGCATATCTTCGCTTTGTTCGTAGCCGCCCATGATTGGGCTAACCTCGGTTTCAACGTCAACGCGTATAATATGCAAACTTGGAGCCTGCGCTTTAAGTTTAACCCCACATTTGCTGCCCTGACGCACAATTTCCGGCTCTTTAAGTTCCATTTCGCTTAATGTTGGCACAACCACACCATAACCGGTTTCTTCCACCTGCTTTAATGCTTCGCTTATTTTATCAAACCTTTGCTTTGCATATGTCAGGTCTTTAAGTGAGTTAATCAATTCGTAATCGTCTTTAATTTCAGTGCCGCATTGCTCGCTAAGAACCTTATAAAACAGCCCCTCTTTTGGCACAATTTCAAAATTGATTGACCCCTCGCCCAATTGAACCTCGTTGTTCAAAATTGGTTCAAACGCCTCGCTGTTTTCAAAAAGCACCTTGCTTGAATTATAATCACCAATTTTTTCCATTTGGTCAATTGCGGAATTAACATTGTCCAAAATTTCCTTAATTGTTGGGTTGTCAATCGACAATGGTTTAAGCCATTTTGGCATTTTAATATTCACTACTTCAAGTGGAAATTCCTTTAAAACTTCAGCCATAATATTATCAACATCTTCCTTTTCTAATTTATTAACATTAATAGGTAACACCGCTGTTTTGTATTCCTCGCTTAAACGCCTTGCCAAACTTAAAGTTTGCTCGTTTTCAGGTGTGGCAGAATTTAACACAACAACAAAAGGTTTGCTCGTTGCTTTAAGCTGATTTATTGTTCGCCTTTCTGCCTCAACAAAGTTTTCTCGCGGGATTGTACCAAAACTGCCATCGGTTGTTATCGCCAAAGCAATTGTGCTGTGTTCATTGATAACTTTTTCTGTTCCAATGCTTGCCGCCTGCGCAAACGGAATTGCTTGTTCAGTCCACGGAGTTTTAACAAAGCGAGGCTTGTCGCCATCATTTGCACCAACCGCGCCGTCAACCATAAAACCAACCGAATCAATTAATCTAACTGAAAAAGCAGTGTTATTAATTTTTACCTTAACTGCCTCCGCTGGCACAAATTGTGGCTTTGTTGTCATCACCATAACGCCTTCGCTTGCCTGCGGCATTTCGTCCACGGCACGCTCTCGATCGTGCTTATTTGTTATGTTGCCAACAACAAAATTTTGCATAAACTTTTGAATAAATGTGGATTTTCCGCACCTAACCGGACCAACAACACCTATGTACACATTACCATCTGTTCGCTTTGCAATGTCGTTATAGATGTTAGAATTCTTTTCCATTCTCTCCTCCAATACCATAACTTATTCTCAAAACAAAAGGTTTAGAACATATGAATTCAAAATATTAAAACTGTTGAAACAAATATTTCAAAAAGTTGAACCAATTTTAACCACAATGCTTGACAACTCATATATTTTTGTTATAATACAAAAACAATTTAGGCAACCTTGTTGCAACAATAAGGAGAGATTATGAAAAACTTAATTAATCGCGATTGCGAAAGAATCAAAAACAAATTTGATGAAAAGGAATGTGCTCACAGCAAGAAAAAAATGCACTACGACCGCGTTTTGATGGTTAAAGCAACTGGCGAATTTTCAAGCAAACAAAGCGACACTAGCATGAAAATTTCAAACGCTCGTTACAATCGCCGCAGAGCAAACAACCTTGCTATGAAAGAAATGCTTGAGGAAGAAGCAAGATTGTTTGAGGAAGCAATCCTTATTGAACAAGGCATTATGGAAGAAGAAGATTTATTATTAAGTTAATTGTGCCAAGCACAAAAAAAAGCACTCACTCTCGAGTGTTTTTTTTGTTTTTCACCTTAACGGATTTTATTTGTTATAAGTTATTTTACTTTTTATCTTCTTTGTTGCCAAGGTCAAAGGATTTTAAAATTTCATCAAGCGGCATTGTTGGGTGAAGAGCCTCGTTTAAATCAAAGCCAGAACTTGATTTTGTTGCGTTCACGTTGAAATTTGGTTGAACATTTTTCAGTTCAATATTTTCCACCTTTTTGCTGTCCATTGCCTGAATAATGTTATGCAAAAGTTTTTTAATTGGGTCGTCAACTGCAGATTGTTTTTTAAGTTCAACATTAAAATCAATATCCTTTTCCTTCAACCCCTCATACACCAAACTTTTAAATTTTTCGCTCATATCTTTCAACTTCATGTCTTGTTTCAGTTCTGGGTAGCGAATGTACAATTCGTTAACAATTTGTTCCATTCTAAGATACATTAATCTGCTGCGTTGAATGTCCAATGAATAAAGTTTTTTCCTAGATTGTTCCAACTGATTAGCGTGCTCCATGCTGGCAATGATTGCATTGGAAATTGACTGCTCTTTTGCCTTAAATTCGTCAATAATCTCGCGTTGTTTTGCGTTTGTTTGTTGCAGTTGCCTAACGGTTGTTTCCAAAGCCGCAATGCGCATGTTTAACTCACTGGTTCTGTCCATTAGATTTTCTCCTTTTTGCCATAATAATGTTGAATGTAAAATATGCCGCAAACCAAGCAATAAGCAACACAATAAAAGCCCACAGCACAATAATATGTTGAACAAATAATAGCACAATCAAACCAAAACCCAAAAATAAAACAAATAATTTGAATTGAAGTTTATCTTTAAAATAAATTGCAGTAACCAAACTTGCAATGGCGAAAGCAAACAAATAGTATGGCCAAAATTGGTTAACGTCCCAGCCCCAAAATTTGCTGCCCAGTTTTGAAAGAATGTTAAGAAAACCGCCCAATATTGCAACCACACCAATAAACAAACTGCTGTCAAGTTTTAACGAGAATGCCCTAATCATAAGCAACAATCCAATCAAAATCAAAGAAGCAGGAAAACTATATGTGAAAAAGTTGATTTCCACTGGTAATGGTAAAAAGTCCAAGATGAAACACACAATATTAACAAACAAAAGTGTAAAATACAAAATTTTAGATTTCTTTCCCATCGCTCTTCCTTTTTTTAATAATATTATAAACCAGCAAGCCCACGCCCAAAGCAATGAATGCAATACTTACTATTTGAGAAATTTTGCTTGACCCGCCACCAACAAAAAGTGAATCTCCACGGATTGCCTCGATTGCAAAACGCCCTATTCCGTACCAAATCATATACACACTTAAATTTGTGCCGTTTTGAGAGGAAATATTGATGACTCTAAGCAAAACAAGCATTCCAAGCAAATTCCACAAACTTTCGTAAAAGAAGGTTGCGTAATGCCACTTTCCGTCGTGAATAATGCTGATTGGAAAAAATTTTAAACTTTCAATTGTCACCTCAACACCATAGCAGCAATGCCCAAAATAACAACCTATGCGCCCAACAGCCTGCCCAAGTGCAACACCTGTAACAATAACGTCTGCCAAAGCCAAAAAATTCTTTTTAAAAATTAAGCAATAAAGTGCAACTGCAATTGCCCCGCCTATAATTGCACCGTAAATCGCAATTCCGCCGTCCCAAATGCGCCAAAACTCCAAAAACGTGTAGCTATGGTCATAAAACAAACAATAATATATGCGCGCACCCAAGATTGCAAACGGAAAGACGAACAATGCAAGCACCCAAATATCGTCCTCTTTAAAACCGCGTTTTTTTGCCAGTTTGGTGGAAATAAGCAAACCAAAAAGCATTCCTAATGCAACCAACAAGCCATAATATTGAATTTCCAACCCCCCTATAAAAAAGCTTGAAGGCGGATTTAAGTACCATTTCATACTATCATTATATCAAAATCCAAGCAAAAATCAACTAAATTAACTTCTGCCAACCGATAGAACAAAAAATTATCAGTTTTGACAATAAAACAAATTAAAACATAAAAACTATTATGAAATATTTTGGAACAGATGGTATTCGTGGAATAGTTGGCGAAAAGATTAACGAAAAATTGATAAAAAAACTTGGTAAAGCGGTAGTTTATTACCTAAAAAAACATAATTTGCCACCTAAAATTATGGTTGGAAACGACACAAGAATAACCAGTGACCACATTTTGGCTTGTTTGCAGTCCGTTTTGCTTAAATATGGCATTGAAACCCACAATGTGAACAAGTGTTCAAGCCCTTGTTTGGCGTTCGTTACTCGCAAATTCAATTTTCCGCTTGGGCTTATGATTTCCGCGTCACACAACCCAAAGGAATATAACGGACTTAAATTTTTTAACTCTCAGGGCGAAAAGGTGGCGGACCAGTTTGAAGCCGAAATAGAAAGTTATATGGACAAATCGCTTAAATTAAAAACCAATTATGCACAAAGTTTTTATTGTCCTCAACTTAAAGACGCATACATTTCAATGCTTAAAAATTTGAAAAAGTGCAACTACCCCTGCATTATTGACGCTGCGAATGGCGGTTTATCTGGCATTGTTAGGCAAATTTTTCCTGCAACAAAAATTGTTAACTATTTGCCAAATGGGGTCAACATAAACGAGAATTCGGGTTGCACACACATAGAAGCTTTGAGTTCTCTCTGCCGCCAAAAAGGTCTGGTTGGCTTTGCTTTTGACGGTGACGCTGACCGAATACTTGCAGTGGACAAATCTGGTGACATAATTGACGGCGACAAAATTTTGTTTATTCTTTCCAAATTTTACTTGAATTTTAATTCATTTTTAATAGGTACAGTCAACACAAATTCTGCCTTGAAAGAAGCAATTGCAAACCGCAACATAACTCTCATTCGTGCCCCAGTTGGCGACAAATACATTTATGAGGAAATGAAAAAATTCAAATCCATGTTGGGCGGGGAAAACTCTGGTCATATTATCATCAAAAAACTGACAAACACTGGCGACGGAGTGCTAACTGCAATTTGCCTTATGAACATTTTGCACATGACAAACCTAGGTTTTACTGAACTGCTGACAGGCTATCAAGATTACGCAATTGCCCAAGCAAACATTGCCCTAACCAGCACATATAGACAAACTGAAAATGTTGCACTGCTGATTAATAAATACACCATGGAGGGTGCTCGCGTTGTTATTCGCCCTAGCGGCACTGAGCCAGTGTTAAGAATTATGGTGGAACATAAAGACGAAAAAATTGCAAACAAAATGCTTTCTGCCCTTGTTGCCTTTTGCAAAACGTACGCAAAGCACAGGTAACAACGCCGTCACAACCAAGCATAAAAACGTGCTGCGACGCTGTCATACCGAGCGATAGCCGGTATATGAACAGTGAGCCTGCGAACTCATATAACTAGCGATAGCCGGTATATGAAAAGTGAGCCTGCGAACTCATATAACTAGCGAGTGTATCTTTCAAATTTTGCCAAACAAACAAAACCAAAAATTTGCTTTGCTAATTAAAATATGTTATAATAATTTTATGGATTACATTTTGGAAGAAAGTTGGAGCAAAGCCCTTGCACCAAAATTTGATAGCGATTACAAACACAAACTTTTCAATTGGTTGAACCAAGAATACGCAACAAAAACAATCTATCCGCCAAAGGCAGAGATTTTTAATGCACTCAATTTTGTGCCAATAAATCAAGTTAAAGTGGTCATCATCGGGCAGGACCCTTATCACACAGAAGGTCAAGCACACGGATTGGCTTTCAGTTGCCACAACGGCACACCACAACCAAGCCTTAAAAACATTTTTAAAGAAATCCACGACGATTTGGGTTTAACTATGAGCGCCAATACGGATTTAACCCCATGGGCACGCCAAGGTGTTGTGCTTTTGAACACCAGTTTGACAGTTATTGCACACCTTCCTGCCAGCCATGCTAACCAACTTTGGCACACTTTCACCAAACAGGTTATTGAAATTTTAAACCAACAAAACCAACCAATTGTGTTTATGCTTTGGGGTAACCACGCAAAATCTTTTTTGCCACTGCTTAACAATCCAAATCACCTTATTTTGCAAGCGGCACACCCTAGCCCATTTTCGGCTTACAATGGATTTTTTGGCTGCAAACATTTTAGCAAATGTAACCAATTCTTATCTTCCCACGGCGTCACACCAATAAATTGGCAAATTTAAATTTGGTTTTCATTTTAATTGACAAACCTCAACCTATTATATATAATAAGGACATTATGGGAATACTTTCATTTGTTACAGCAGTGATTATTATTAGCAAAATTATTCTACCAATCAAGTTGTAGAAAGCGTTTTGCTGTTTTGAAAATGTCAGCACTAACGCTGGCATTTTTTTAAAAATACAAAATCAAAGGAGATTTTATGAAAAAAGAACAAGGCAATTTGAATTATGTTGCAATGGAAGAGGAGATGCTTAAATTTTGGCAAGACAATGACGTTTTTGCAAAAATGAAAGCAAAGAACAAACAAACTGGCAAATATTTTGCCACCCTTGATGGGCCAATAACCGCAAACTACATTATGGGTTTGCACCATGCTTACAACCGCACTTTTAAAGACGCTATGATTAAATTTGCAGCACTTAAAGGCTATGATGAGCATTTCCAAAATGGTTTTGATGCTCACGGCTTGCCAGTTGAGTTGCGCGTTGAGCGTGAACTTGGGCTTAACAGCAAAAAGGACATTGAAACATATGGGATTGACAAATTTGTTGCAGAATGTATGAACACTGTGGACAAGTACTCTGCCCTTCAAACCAAAAGTTCAATCCGCCTTGGTCAATGGATGAACTGGGACGACAGTTATTACACCAACAGCGACAACAACATCACAACAATTTGGTATTTCTTGAAAAAGTGTCAAGAAAAGGGTTACATTGCAAACAGCCACCGCATTATGCGTTGGTGCACAAGGTGTGGAACAAGCATTAGCGACCACGAAATGAGCGACGCAGATGCTTATCAAAACGACACCTGCCTTGCGATATTCTTTAAATGCCCAATTGTTGGCACAAACAACGACATGTTGGTTTGGACAACCACCCCATGGACATTAACCGCCAATGTTGCCATAGCTGTTAACCCAGAATTTGATTACAATATTGTTAAAGTAAAATCACAAACCCGCAATTTGATTGTCTGTGCTGACCTTATGAAAGTGCTTAAAGATGACGTTGTGGAAGTTGTTAAAACTGTAAAAGGTGCTGACCTTGTTGGTTTGACATATGAAACCTGCTTTCCAGACCTTGAAGAACAACAATTTGAACACAAAATTGTGGCATGGGATTTGGTTGAAAAAACTGAAGGTACTGGTGCTGTTCACATTGCGCCAGGTTGTGGCGATGCGGACTTTGAACTTGGCAAAAGTTTAGGTTTAAAACAAGTTTGTCCAATCAATGAATCTGGCATATATTACGACAATTTTGGCATATTTGCTGGCAAAAACGCAAACAGCGATGAAACTCGCGATTTTGTGTTTGATTTGATGAAAA
Organism: uncultured Clostridia bacterium; assembly: GCA_934747385.1. GTDB lineage: Bacteria > Bacillota > Clostridia > Christensenellales > UBA1242 > Onthoplasma. Next base: position 94,328 of record CAKVGK010000001.1, read on the forward strand.
AGGCAAACAAACTTTACTACACACACAAATACACACATAGTTATCCACACTGTTGGAGATGTAAAAACCCACTTTTGTTCCGTTTGGTGGATCAATGGGTTATCAAAATGGACGAATTGCGCCCACAATTGATTGCTGCAATCGAACCAGTTGAATTTCAACCAGATTTCATGAAAAAACGCATGCTGGATTGGCTTAACAATATGGGTGACTGGGCAATCTCTCGCTCTCGTTATTATGGCTTGCCATTGCCTTTCTACCCTTGCCAAAACTGTGGCAAATTAACCATTGTTGGCAGTTTGGATGAATTTAAAAAGTTGTCAAGCGAAAAAGAAGTTGACGCTTTGCCACACTTGCACCGCCCTTACATTGACAAAATTCAAATCAATTGTCCACATTGTGGCGCAAAAGTTAGCCGCATAAAAGAAGTTGGCGACTGCTGGTTGGACGCCGGCATCACCCCATTCAGCACAAAACATTATTTTGACAACAAATCATTCTTTGAAAAGAACTTCCCAATTGAATGTGTTATCGAAGGCAAAGAGCAAATTCGTTTGTGGTTCTACAGTTTGCTGGTTATGAGCGTTGTGCTCACTGGCAAAGCACCATACAAAAAGATTGCAACCACCCCAATGCTGCTTGACCAAGAAGGCAAAAAACTTTCAAAATCCAGTCCAAACAACATTCCTCTTGACACAGCATTTAAAGAAATTGGCGCAGACATTATTCGTTACAACTTTGTTGCAACACCTCTTATTAACGATGTTAAATTTGGGCGTGACACTTGCGATGAAGTAAAACGCAAATTGTTAGGGCTTTGGAACGCTTATGTATTCTTGAATACTTACGCCGTGATTGACAAACCTGATTTAACAAACTTTGTGCCAGACCAAAACAAATTAACATTTATGGACAAATGGCTGATTAACCGTGTTAACGAGTTTACTGCAAATGCAAACAAGTGCTACACTAACCAAGATTTTGGCGGAGTAAGCAAAGATTTTGAATTGCTTGTGGATGAACTTACCAATTGGTATATTCGCAACAACCGCCGCAGATTTTATAAAAGTGAAAACAATTTTGACACAATGAACGCATATTTCTGCCTTCATTATGCCCTTAAAAACATTGCTATGGCTATGTTCCCAATTGTGCCATTTATCAGTGAATACATTTGGCAAAACGCTGTGCGTGAGTTGGACAAAAATGCAGCAGAAAGTGTTGCTTTAAATGGCTTTAATGTTGCTGAATTTAAAGTTGAGGATAACGGTTACACAGTTAAAACTGACATTGTGCGTGAAATCTTCACCATGGCAAGCAAACTGAGAAACGAAAATCAAATTAAGGTTAAACAACCACTTAAAACCATGTTCATCAACGGCAACAAGTTGGTTGCCGAAGCTGTTGACCTTTACAAAGATATTATTGAAAGCGAACTCAACATTAAAAATGTGGTTATGGAACACGACAACAGCAAGTTCAACATTGAACTTTTGAACCTGGACTTCCGCAAGGCAGGTGCAGTGCTTAAAGGTGACGTGCAAAAAGTTAAAAACTACCTTGTTAATGCAACTGACGATGAAATGGCAGAATATGTTGCAGGCTTTAAATCTGGCAGCGTAACTATTCACGAATTTGCAAACTTGAGCCCAGATCTGTTTGTGCTTTCAACCAAAGCAAAGGACGAATTTGTTATTGCCAACGAAAACGATATTACTGTTGTGATTGACGTGACCCTTGACCGCAACTTAATGCTTGAAGGTTTGGCTCGTGAACTTATCCGCGCGTGCCAAGTTATGCGTAAAGATGCCAACTTTAATGTTGACGACCGCATTAACGTTGAATTTATCACAACAGGTGCGGATTTGACTGAAATTTTAACTAATTATCAAGACAAAATTAAGGCAGAACTTTTAATTTTAAACATTGCCCCAATTGCCACTCCTGAAAAGGAAAGCACAATTGAAATTGGCGATGAACAAATCACAATAAAAATGTGCCGCTAAAGCACAAAAAAACACCATAAATCATGGTGTTTTTTTATTGTGAATACAACAAACCATATTTATGAGCGTATGCGAAATAAATTGGTTTATTGTGTGTGCTAACAAACCATATTTATGAGCGTATGCGAAATAAATTGGTTTATTGTGTGTGCTAACAAACCATATTTATGAGCCTAGCGAAATAAATTGGTTTATTGTGTGTGCTAACAAACCATATTTATGAGCCTAGCGAAATAAATTGGTTTATTATTAAATTTCTAATTTAAGGTAAATTAGATTTCATAAAGTCTGCCACATTTTGTGTTTTCAAGGTCAATTGGCAAGTCTACAGATTGTACGCAATTCTCTGCCAATGCGTTTTTAATTTTAACCTTTTCGTCATGAATGCGAGCAGCAAATTCACGGTCAAACTCTGCACTTATCTTTTCAAACCTATAAGCGTCTGCATTTTCAATTGCTCTCAACCCTGCTTCAACTGTATATTGGTTCAAAAGTTGCCTTCTTGCAACTGAATCGAATTTTTTAAGTAATTCTAAATCTCTAATATATTCAATTTTTTCGTCAAACTTATGTTCCAATCTGCATTGATACCTTTTGAAAGCCTCGTTAAAAGAACGTTTATATTTCTCACTCTTTTTGCTATTATTGTTGTTTGCAGCAATTTCGTATTGCAAATAGATTTTTCCGTATTCTTTCAACCTCAACATATTTTCCAAATTGAAGAAGAATGTGCGAGTTTTTCTTCTGTGTTTTGTGCCATCAACGGTCACAGTTTGCATTTTGTCAAAATATCTTTTGTTTAAACTTGGTTCAAAAAAGTGGTGTTCCATTTGTGTTGTTTGAACTTGAAACACTCCTTGCTTTGAATAATAATACATAAAAATTTTAACAGCGTCTTGTTTGCTGTGAGCGATTGGAACAATCACGTCGCTTTCTAAAAATTCATTTTCTATCATGCAAAGTTTATAACATTAGTTACCCAAGTTGTCAATAGCAAATTTAAAATTTTAACCCACTAATTCTCAGTCAACCACACATTCGCAATTGAAAACTGTTTGCAATGTGAAATGCTAACTTCAACATTTTTCACAAACAATTTTTTCATAATCGCCTTAATGTAAGGCGTTTGGTTAACATATGGTTTGCCTGTTTCACTATGCAGCACTTCAATTTGCAAATAATCCACGCTAAAATCTGCAGCCTTAACAAACGCTTCTTTAACACAGAAAAATCCAGTTAAATGCTCTTGCCAATTTTCAAATTCTTTGGCATATTCCATTTCTTTTTTTGTAAAAATCCTTTTCAAACCTTCTTCGGTCATATGTTCAAATCTTGTAACAGATTCTAAATCAACACCAATCATATTTTTTTCCTTTTAGCATTTTTCAACAAAAGGTTAATCAAAACAATTAAATTCTATTGCAAAGTTTAAGTTGTTCAACACCTTTGAAATTGTGTTCCAATTGTATCCCCTACTAACCAAAAACCTTATCAATTTTTCCTTTGTTTTTTGGTCGGCTGGCTTGTTTTTCATAAACTTTAAAGCACTTCTTTCACAGCCGTCAAAATCGTCAAAATCTGTTAACAGTTCTTCCACAGCCTGTTTTGACACGCCAAATCCAAACAATTTTTGTTTCAATTTATTGGCACTAAAATTTGGATTGGATTTTATGTAACTTTTGGCAAAATTTTGGTCATCAATCAACTGATATTCTTTCAATTTTTTAACCACAGCGTTTATTGTGTTGGTTTTAAATTCCTTTTTATATAAATAATCTTTAAGTTGTTTTTCAGTTTTCATGCTTGAAGCAAGAAATTTTGCAGCCAAGTTAAATGCAATAATTTGGCCACTTTCTTCAAGTGCGTCAAAAAACACATTGTCTTCAATTGCTCCTTTCTTTAAGCCGTATTTGACAATACAATCACTATGCACCATGTGTTCGCCAAGGGTGGATTCAATAGTAAAAATATTTGTATTTTTACTTGATTTAACTTTAATTGAATAAATTACCATATGAACATATTAACATATTTTTAAAAATTTGTTAACCATTAATCCGCTTTAATCTCATTATCCATATAAGAAAATTTTAACTTGATGCTTCAATTTCTAAAAAAATAAATAAGGATGATCTAAGTTAGACCATCCTTAAACAAAATTTCACACAAATTAGTCCTACACTAATGAAACTGTTGTTGTAAGGTTACCTGCTTCGCTTCTCGCAATAACATATACATAAACCTCAACATTTGCATCAATGTCCACATTTCCGTCTGCGTCTAAAGCGTAACCAGTGTATGTTTGTGTTTCACTATTGTAAGCGTATACTATTGTATTGATTTCAAAAGAATCATTGCAAGCAAAGTCAAAATGATATTTACCAGCAGTTGTGGTTGTTAATTTGTAAATAGTATAAGCACCACTAAATTTAAAATTTTTCTCTGTTGCATTACCTAATGTAATTGTCTCTTGTTCCTGCTTTGGCAATGCTGTGTATTCAGCACGGCAAGAAAGTGTGATTTCAGAATCAGTTAAAAGCCAATGACCTTCGCTGTCGGTGATTTGCAAACCTTGGAAAGTTCTTTCGTTTTTAGTTAATGGAAGGATAATGTCGCTCGTCTTGGACATATCCCAATCTAATTTTTTACCATTAAAATCGTAAATATAATAATTTCCTTTAAATCCTCTTACACTAAAACCTGCAATTGCTGTAGGCTGGAGTGAAGGGCAATGTACACCAATTGTAACAGTGCCAATTTCGTGGGCTGGGTCGAAAATGAAGTCCCTAAAATCGCCTTGTTTATATTTAAGCGTTAATGTGTTTGACCTATATTCAATATCTGCAACCTCAAACTCTGTCACATTCGCATCATATCCCACGCCTGTAACTTTTGTTACTGGTGCAAAACACCTAAATTGCATTTGGAAGAACTCAACTTCATAGTTGCTACCAATGCCATCATCAACAACCACTGTTGCATATTCGCTATTATCATCAACCTTATCTGCCGAGCCAACAATGTTATAAACGTCGCCATCTTTCCAATCTTTTGTTTTGTTGATTTTGATTGTTATTTTTTCGTCGTTAATATAGGTTTCTTCTTCAAAAGTTGTTGCCCACACGCCATTGGCTCTATACAACTCTGGTATGTGGTTTTGAACTATAATTGGATATGGTTGAATTGTCAATTTTGTTTGAGTGTTTTCAAATTCATAGTTCCTGTCGGCTCCGCCAAAAAATTCAACCGAAAGGATATTTCTTTCACCAAAATCTTTTGAGTCGACGGTATAAATTAAGCCAGAATTTGAGCCGCCGTCCCCACATTCAAACATTTCAGGCACTGACGCAGGCAAAACCTTGATTGCCGTTGTGCCTTGATATAACCTCTCAACAGGGGATTCATTTAAACTTGTGATTTTCTTTTTATTGATTTTAAAATCCATCGTGCCAAGAGTAGACTTGTAAATCGCATTGCCAGCAAATGAAACACGGGCAGTGTATTCACCAGCAAAACATGGTTCATATTTTGTGTATGTACTATCAGCCGCACCTTTAACTTTATATTCAACATCAACATCGGTTGCCACATTGAAATCAACGCCTTTTTTGATGCCTTGAAGTTTGCCATTGAATGTAGTTTCTCGGTTATTTGTTAAAAATTCAACTGGATTTTCAGCCGCAACACGAATATAACCGCAAACATCGCAATAACTATCATTGTCATCGTCATAAACGTGTCTACCTTCGTCCACTTTTACTTCACAATTTTCACCAGCTTCACAAGCGTGCCAGTGTTCGGTTGCATTATATGTCCATAATTGACCAATGTGGTGTTCATGCTCCCCACAGCCTGTAAATAACATGGTTGCTGGAACGGCAATAGCGCAAACAGCCAGCGCAATAAAAGGTTTTTTGTTCATATTTTACTCCTTCCTCATGTTTATTAACATGTTTATTATATGATAACATATTATACATGTATACTGTCAAGCAAATTTATTTTATTTTCGTTAGAATAAACAAAACAAGGAATCAAAAAAATGCCATAGAAATAAAAAAACTTAACACCCTCAAACAATAGTTAATATACATTAGAATATTAACAATTTAAAAAGTGTTAAGTTTTGCTTTTTATAAATCGAACATTGAAGGTTGATAATAGGTTTCCTGTTGAGGTTCTTGAGCGGGTTTTTCTGCTTTTAACTGTTTTTCTTGCTGCTTATTTTCGTTCCTATGATTGTAATCATAATCATCATAGGGTTTTTCAATTGAAGTCAATTCAATTGAACCATAAGCTGTTTCACGAATGTGAGTGTATTCATCTTCATCAAAATTGGCAATGTTAACACATTTGCCATCAAAATCGCTCACTTCGTCCGCATAACCAATTTTTAAAATCAAAACACCTTTTTTGTTAAAGAAATAGTGTGAGTAAGCCTTTTCCAATTGAACCAAACCATGGCTAAACACTGAACATTCATCAAATTCAGCAGGAACAATAAATCTGCCAACCTCATCAATAACGCCATATTTGTCGTTAATTTTAACCGAGAACCTGTTTTCGCCTAAATCAACAATCCTGTCCACATTATTTGCTGAAAAAACAATTTCATTTTTATCGTTCACCAAAACTTGTTTATTGCCAATGGTTTCAATTTTCATTTTCCACCCCTTGTTTTTGTTGTTTTTATGCTAACATATTTACAAACAATTGTCAACCCCAAGTTTTAATATTGTCCAAACACAACAAAAAATGAAAAAATTCAACTTTTAAATCAGTTTGCTTTTAAAATGTTGTTTAAAGTGTTATTATTTTATTGGAGGAACAAATGAAAATTAAAAAAATAACAGCATATGAAGTGATAGACAGCCGCGGAAACCCAACCGTCGAATGTGAAGTTGAACTTGAAAATGGCATTAAAGCAACCGCAATTGTGCCAAGTGGTGCTTCAACTGGTGAGCGCGAAGCCCTTGAATTGCGTGACGGCGGCAAGCGTTTTCATGGCAAAGGCGTTACAAAAGCTGTGAATAATGTCAATAAAATAATTGCAAAGCATATTGTTGGTCAAAATGTTGAAGCTCAGCAAAAAATTGACCAAATTATGCTTGACTTGGACGGAACAGAATTTAAAACCAAACTTGGAGCAAATGCTATGCTGTCGGTCAGCCTTGCATGCGCCAAAGCGGCAGCTCTGAACAAGCATAAACCATTATATAAATATCTTGGCAATGGCACTAAATTACCAATTCCTATGATGAATGTCATAAATGGCGGGGCTCATGCGGATAGTAATGTGGACTTTCAAGAATTTATGATTATGCCAGTGGGGGCAAAAACTTTTGCTGAGGCCATGCAAATGGCAAGCGAAACATTTTTTGAACTTAAAAAGGTGTTAAAAAGCATGAAATACCCAACCGCAGTTGGCGACGAAGGCGGATTTGCACCAAACTTTAAAAATAACGAGCAGCCACTTGAAGCCATTGTTGAAGCAATAAACAATGCGGGTTACAAACCAAAAACTGACATAGCAATTGCCATGGACGTTGCTGCAAGCGAATTTTACAACAACGAAACAAAATTATACGAACTCAACAAAAGCAAAGCCGGCAAAAAAACCAGCAGTGAAATGATTGAATGGTATGCAGACTTAATTAAACGCTACCCTATTGTTTCAATCGAAGACCCATTAAGTGAAAACGACTGGGACGGCTGGGCAAAAATCACAAAAAAACTTGGCAAGAAAATTCAATTGGTTGGTGACGACGTGTTTGTAACCAACCCAAAAATCTTGGCTGAGGGCATTAAAAAAGGCATTGCCAATGCAATTTTGATTAAACTCAATCAGATTGGAACACTCAGTGAAACGCTTGAAACCATTCGTCTTGCGAAAGAAAATGGCTACAACACAATCATCTCTCATCGCAGCGGCGAAACTGAGGACACATTTATTGCCGATTTGGCTGTTGCGGTTGACGCAGGTCAAATTAAGGCAGGTTCAATTTGCAGAACTGACAGGGTTTCCAAATACAATCAACTGTTAAGAATTGAACGCCAACTTGGCAAAAAAGGAGTTTACAGCAAATGATTATTTCAATTGACGGACCAGCCGGAAGCGGAAAATCCACAGTAGCAGAAATCCTTGCAAAAAAGTTGGGTTTTTCTCACTTTAATTCTGGTTCGCTTTATCGCGCAGTCACCGCTTATGTTATTAAAAACAATTTGGACGTGGACGTTTCGTTTGAAGAAATTGCAAAATTGCCACTTAAAGTTGAATTTATTAATGGCGAACAACATGTTTTTGTTGACGGAACAGATTTCACCAATCATTTGCGTGACAACATTGTCAGCCAAAAATCTTCTTATGTCAGCAAATTTAAACCGATTAGGAATATGGTGGACAATTGCCAGCACCATTTTGCAGCAAACAACAATGTTGTTATTGAAGGCAGAGATATTGGAAGTTTTGTTTTTCCAAACGCAGAACATAAATTTTATTTAGATTGCAGTGTAGACGTGCGTGCTGAAAGAAGATTTAAAGAAGAGCAGGCAAAAGGCAGCAACGTAAGCCTAGAAGAAATTAAGCTGCAAATAATAGCACGTGACAAGTTTGACAAAGAAAAGCCAACTGCCCCACTAGTTGTTCCAAAGAATGCTGTTGTTATTGACTCCACAAATTTAACAGCTGAGCAAGTTGCTGAAATAATGTTTAAGAAGATAAAACAAACTGTATAAATCCAACAACGAAATGAGGTGGGCAAATATGCTTGCCTTTTTTCTTTTTTCCTCTCACAAATATTTTGCTTAATTCATAAAACTATAAGTTATAAATAATTCAAATATATTCATATATGGTATTGACAAGTTCAACTTTTGGTGATATTATAACCGCCGTTTAAAGATTTGAAAAAATTCAATTTTTATTCAAAAAGCACCAAAAAGTGCACAAAATTATGCAAATTTCATAGCCAAGCATTAACAATTTTTAAAAATTGGGTATTGACAAACTGCATAACCTGCCTTATAATTTAGGCGTAATGTTAAAGGGGGACCTATGAACAACACAATAACAATTAATGAATTTACTGCTATTTGTAATGAATATTTAGACGACAACACTGCTTCTTTTGTTAACTTTTTGCATGCAAGCAATTATTTGGACTCAAAAAACAATTTTGCAGTTTCTGGATATGAAGTTGAAGACAAAAGACTGATTAAAGCGCTCAATAAAGTTTCATTAAATTTTAAAGATTTTGCAAAAAATAAGGAAAAATTTGCAAAAATTGTTGATTTTTTTGCAAATAATCAAAATTTAATTGAAAATACAAATAGTTTAACAAAAGAAAAGTTTTTGAAATCAATCACACAACAACTTGCTAAAAACGACTTGTATCTCAATCTCTCAGCCAATTCTCAAAAGAAATTGGAACAAAATATCAAAATGTATGACCCTAAAATGGCCGTTCCAAAATCTCATCCAAAATTAAACTTCCTTCGCAAAAAAGTTTTAAAACCAGCGTTGATTGTTGGTGCAGCATGTGGTGTTGGCGCATCAATCTTGTCTGCAGTTTCAGTCATCGCGAACTCAAGTTTTCTATCTCCTAGTCTTCTTGTTTCAATCGGTGCTTGGGCTTCAGCTGGCGCGCTTGTTGGTGCAGGTGCAACCGCAATCACAAGTATTGCAATCAGCAAATTAACTCGCAACTATTACGCAAAAAAATATTGCGAAAAAGCAAACAATATTGAAGCAATGATGAATGCTGGAATTGAAACTTTGGAAGACCTTGAAAATTCAAACACAATTTTACCAATTAAAGAATTGATGGACAAATTGGAAAAAACAAATAAGAAAGTTTGTGAAAATAAAAACGGAAATTGGTTCAAACGTGTGATTGCAAACGGCTTGTATTACAAAAAAGTTCACAGAAATCAACTTTGGGCTTTGGCTTCCTATGTTAAAAACATTAAAACACAAGCCAAAGACGAACACAATGGTGAAACTTATAATAGGTATAACGCATTGTTAAGTTACATTGATAAAAACTTAAGCAAAGACGCTCGCAGAAACTTTATTGATTATTCAACAGACTACAACAAACTTGACAATTGCGACATTTATGCAACAATTGCTTTGGGCAAAGCAAACAAAAACCCAAACAAGGTTGGCAGCAAACAAAGCAAAAAAGAAGCATTAAGAGAAATTAAAGAAAAATGTTATCAACTTGTTACTAAGTTGTCAGCTGAAAGATATTCCTCTGCAAACGAAAATATTTTTAACTTGCATGTTGATGAAGGCATTGTGGGTGAACAAGACAGCGACATTGTTAATGAACAAAAATTTGTTACCCCAATTGAAAACAGATTTAACGATATAAAATATATTGAAAATCAAACTGAACACATTAAGCGCGGTGAGGTTATTATTCTTCCTGCAAAACTTAACGAAACTGAAAATGATAAAACTGAACCAGCTCAAGAAGAAAAACCTATCACAGAAGCAAAACCTGCAAACGATGAAAAAGGCAAGAAATTGATTTCAAGCATGATCAATAAAAATAAACAAATTAATAACACAATTTCAGTTAAAATTAACGACAAGTTAAAAACAAAATACAAAATAACTGCAACATTCCAAGGAAACACCAAAAAACTTGAAGTTAAAAAATCTGGCAACATTGAAACAGATCAAACTATGATCAATGCAGCAATTAATTCAGTGGTTTCAAATTGCATTTCAGTTTTAAGTGAAAAACCAAATGTTAAAATCTCTAAAAATGATGAAATTGACCCTAATACCGAACAACTCGCAATGAACTTTGACGACTAAAAAATTAATTAAATTATTAAAAAATTCCACATTTTTGTGGAATTTTTTTGTTTTTTATTAGGTTTTTTAAATTTTTTAGTAATTTTGTTTTTCAATTTCAAAATATGCTTGTGGGTGATTACACACTGGGCAAACTTTTGGTGCAGACTTGCCAACATGTTTATGTCCACAATTGCGGCAAACCCAAACAACAACTTCTTTTTTAACAAAGCATTTTTTCTTCTCAACATTTTCAATCAAAGCATTGTATCTAGCCTCATGTTCTGCCTCAATTTTTGCAACGCCTTCAAACATTTTTGCAATTTCAACAAACCCTTCTTTTTTTGCTGTTGCGGCAAAATTTTTGTACATATCTGTCCATTCAAAATTTTCACCAGCAGCGGCGTCTTTAAGGTTTTGTAATGTTTGAGGCATTGCCCCGCCATGCAGAAGTTTGAACCACATTTTTGCGTGTTCCTTTTCATTGTCTGCTGTTTCGTTGAATATTGCAGCAATTTGTTCGTAGCCTTCCTTTTTGGCTTGACTTGCGTAGTATGTATATTTATTCCTTGCCTGGCTTTCACCAGCAAAAGCAGTCATCAAATTTTTTTCTGTTTGTGTCCCTTTTAATTCCATAAAATCCTCCTAATGTATATTTATATTATACAAAAATAATTTTTTCACAGCAACTATTTTGACGTTTGAAATTTAATTTGTCTTTTAATTTGCAAATTGTATCAAAAATGTGATAAAGTATTAAGAAATAGGAGAAGAAATATGATTAACAAAAAATTGCTAGCAAAATTCAAGCAATATAGGCAAGAGTTTAAACTGAAACCTGTAACAACAGATGACAACAAATACTTTTTTGAAAAAACTATGATTGACGATGGCGAAAATCGCATTTGGGAAACTGACACTTTTATCGTGGTTAAGTATGGTGCAAAGAACAGTTTATCTCGTGTGCTTTCAAACTTATACCCTATTCAGTTTAAATTCAAACATAAAAACGTAAATTCAATTGAATCGGTTTTGCAAGGAATAAAATATAAAGACAAACAAACTCAATCAAAAATTTTCAAATACTCCGGCGTTGACGCCTACCACACAAGAGTCTGCAATTCTTTTGACTTTTGGGGTAACAACGGTCTGCTTTATTGGCAAGGCAAACCTATAAAAAGGAACCAACAGGAATATCAAGATTTTTTGGACGAATTGTATTTAAGCGTGTTTAAAAACCCACTTTATTTCCGCGCTTTAGTTGCCACAAACAATAAGTATTTACTGCACCATATTGGGCGAACCGACATTAACGAAACAGTGTTAACCCGCTTTGAATATGAATCACGTTTGTACGCATTGCAAAAACTTGCAAACGAATTAAAATCAAAAATCAAATATTAAAAAATTTTAAAAAATATCTAAAAATACAATAAAATTATAGTTTTTGATAAAATTTTATTAATTTTTTAATAAATTTATATAATTTTTAATTATTTTGCATTCTATAAATTAATTTCATAAAAAATAGAGTTTATTTAACTCTATCTTTTTTTCTTATCATGCCTTTTTCCTTGCCATTGTTGAGCGGAATATAATAGCGTCTATCTTTTAATTTGTCCGGTAAATATTGCTGTTTAACATAGCCGCCATAATCATGAGGATATTTGTATTCTGGCACATTTTCAACTTCATAGTGATAATTTTTCAAGTATTCTGGAATATTGTCATCCGGATTGAATTTTGCATCTTCTTTTGCTTTGTCTTTTGCCACAACAACACTATTAGATTTCTCTGCTTCACACACATAAATTATAGCGTGAGCCAAAGGAATTTCCCCTTCCGGCAAACCAAGATTTTTGATAGCATTCATAGCAATCATTGCCATGAGGCTTGCATTGCTGTCCGCCATGCCAACGTCTTCGCTTGCGTTACCCTTTGTGCAAATGGTAGGCATAAAGAAACGCCTTGTTGTATATCCGTTGGACATAACTCCACGGGTAAGTTATCTCCATGCAAATATTCATCTGTAGTAGTATAATGATTTTTTTCAAAATTGTCAAACTTTATATTATATCGTACTTCAATTTTTTCATCATATATAGTTATTTTATTGATTAAATCTATTAACATAGCCTTTTTCTCTTTCATATCTTGCAAGTCAAATCTCTTTCCCCAGTCTTTCAAGTCTCCACTTATCACTCTCTGTTGTTCTAGTACCACCTTAAGGTCTTGTATTCTTGATTCCGTTTCACTATGTCTTTCTTTTAGGTCAACTAGTTCCTTTTCCTTTGTCTCTATAATCTCGTTTAATAACTTCTCTGAGAATTGGCTTTGTCCTATAAGCACCTTATAGACTTCTTCTTTTAATTTTGACACTTCTTTTTCTTTTTGTGTCATGTCTCGTGCAATCTTTTTGCCTTGTTCTATTAGTGCTTTTTCTTGTGTTTTTATTTTATCTTCTTGATTTTCAATTAGTTTATCAATGTCAGTTTCTAGTAAGAATTTCTTAGCATCATCTATGACAATCTTTTCTAGTTTATCAGCATTGAATGGTTTTTTATTGCATTGTCCTTTTTTAGGCAATCTATGTGCGCCACAGCGATAGAACCTGGACTCGTGGATATATTCTGAACCATCTACTCTTGTCGTTTTATACACTTGGGTGTGTCCTGTGCATTTTAGTCCACATTCGCAATATAGCAAACCTGTTAGTAATAATGAACCTCTTACCGTAGGTCTCTTTCCGTCTTTTATTAGTTTGTTTTCTTTAAGCATAGCTTGAACTTTGTTAAAGGTGTCATCTTCAATAAATTTTAAATTTTCCATTACTGGCGATATCACTCTTACTGTTCCACTTGCTTTACCAAGCTCATAAATGCCTGTATATAACTTATTGTTAAGTATTTTTGAAACTGTGTTGTTTGCCCACAAAGTGCCTCTTCTAGTTGGAATATTTTCATCGTTTAGAATTCTTGCTATTGACTTCGTGCTGTAATGATCAAGGTATAGTTGGAATATTCTTTTAACTACTTGCGAAGTCTCTGGATCTATTTCAACATCAAATATTGGTCTACCTTTGAAGTTTAATGTTCCATTACTTACTGACCTATAACCATATGGTGGTGTTCCACCTCTCCATTTTCCTTGCTCTACACACTTTTCGTTAGCATCTTTAATTCTTATTGATGTTTTAAGGCTTTCGCCTTCTGCTTGCCAATATCTAAGGTATGTCATCAATTTATCGTTATGTGTTTTTGATGATATCTCGCCTTCTGTGTATGATAATACTTTTATGCCCCTAGCATTAAGGAACGATACTATCAATGGTGTTTCATCTGCAATTCTTCCTAGTCTATCTGACATATAGATTCCCAAAGCTTCGAACTCGTGTCTATCAGCCATTGCTTTTAGTCTTACAATCTCATCTCTATTTTCGGCTGAGATTTTATAACCTGATACACCGCCTTCGACAAGTTCTTCTTTTAGAACCTCATATCCTAATCGTTCGCCCCAAGGTCTCAAAATGCTTCTTTGTAATGGAATATCATATTCGATTCTACCATCTTCCTTTACAATCTTTTCAGCCTGTTTCTTGGTCGAATTTCTTAGCAGAATTAACATTCTAGGTTTCTTAGTTTCAGTCTCTAAATTCTCCATATTAAGCTCCTTTATATTATTCATACACATACTGCCGCAAACAACTATTAAAGTCCAGAGAATACCCTAAACAAAAAGCAGAAACACCCACTTTTTAGAACTATAATCGTAGCGAACCAATTCAACGCAATCATCTAAAAAAACTCGCTTAAAATAGCGAGTTCCTTTAATGATTACATATTCTTGATTTTTAATTTCTTTGTCTTTATATTCGTTACTTCTAGGCACTTCATTTGTAAAATCAAATGAGGTGTTTTGCATTATTCAGCACCACCTTGGTTGTCATTGTTTTCTTTATTTTCGATTTCTTTAACATCAATTCCAAACTTTTTAAGTTGCTTGAAAATTTGATTGCAACCTGTTGCTGACAAACCACTAGCGCCACCAATCAATATTGCTGTCCAAATGTTAGTTGCGGCAACGATGCTTGGGCATACATAATAGAATAAAATTCCAAAAGCAATGCCAATCACACAAGCAATAATTGGAATAATTCGGATAAGTGTTTCCTTATTTTTTGCTTTTGCAATTAAAACCTTATAGGCTTCCATTAAACCAAAAACCAATGAAACAATCACTGGTACACAAATGATTTCCAACATTATTTATTACCTCCATCTGCTGAATTCTCAATTAAAAAGTCGAGCATTTCTTTGCTCGACTCATCATATTCTTTAAGGGCCTTTTTTAGTTCCCCGTTAGTCTTACCATCACGAATTGCAATGGCATTTGCTAGTGTTAGATCGCCAACTGCATTGATGCTTTTCATCATCAAAACATCTTTCTTATGTTGCCTTTCTTCTCGTTTTTCTTCTTCCTTCTGTCTTTTCTTGAAAAAGTGTTGTAAGAAGAACACAACCATTCCACTTATAACACTAGCGCATATGCTTATAACTATTGCTATCATAATTTCTCCTTTAACAATCTACTGCATTGTTTATTTTCTTTTTGAGTTCAGTGTATAGGAACTCAGGTGTTATGTTTTGACCTGTGTATTCACATAGTTCAACTTTCATAGTTCCAAGTTTCGATGCTGATTCTGTCAGCCACTCTTCGTTGAGTCCTAGTTCTTTCCATTTTTCCAAGTTTGTTGGTTCAAAACTGATTGTTCTACCTAACACTAACTTTTGTAATAGAAAGTCAAAATCTGTTCCAAATGATATTCCTTCGCCATATTTTTTTGCTATTTCTTCATTGTTTTGCAGAATTTCTTGTAATTTTTCATCATCAACTTCTATGTTGGGATCTAAATCATTTTGCTTTAATAGTTTGAAAAATTCATTTTGCAATTCTTCAATAAAGTTTTTTGCCTTTGTTAAAAATTCATTTATAGGAACTGTGTTTTGTTTCTCTTTTTCTCTATCTTCTTGTGTTTGATAGTAATCAACCAAAACCACAATTTTGTTGTCTACAATTGAAAAATTGTTTAAGTTTATCTTGTGATAAATTTTACCTGATAAAATCGCCATTTTATTCTCCTTAATAAATGTACCAGATTCCAGCATTTCCACCAGAACCTCCACTACGATTTGTAAAAGTCCAAACCTTTGCACCGCCACCTGAGCCACCTGCTCCGTAGCCACCATTTTTACCATTGTTCTGTCCTGGTGATGCACCATCTGCGCCACCACCCCAAGAACTTGCTCCGCCGCCACCTCCAGCATCATTTCCAGAGCCACCAGCATTGCCACCAAGTCCACCTTGACTAAACCATACAACGGTATAGGTTGAGTCCTCTGGGTATGTCATCAGCATTAGCAAATCTGCATTGCCACCACGATTGCCTGTTCCACCACCTGAGCCACCATTTGCACTTTTAACAACATCAATGTGTCCTGCCGCAACATTAAGCATATCGCCTTCCACTACCATTCCTGTTCCAGCACCACCTGCTCCTCCACCATTCCAAGAGCCGCCTCCACCTTTACTTGATAATAAATAAACACCTGTTACATCTCGCCAATTAAGGTAGGCATCTCCATCTGAGAAGTCCATTCGGCACAAAACTCCAACAAAGTTTCTTGGGATTTTAATGTAAAACACCATAGATCCACCACCACCGCCACCACTTCCAGCAGTTCCACTTGATGAACCGCCACCTGAGCCACCTGCACCACATTGACTTATAATAAGTCCACGAAGTTTTAGTGATGCTGGTGCAATGGTATAGTCACTATCGGTTGAGTTTCCTACTGTTCTATATATTCTTCCATCGGATGCTCTTTGAATGTAAATTTTTGCGTTGTTTGAAGTATCCATACCTCTATCTATTGACAATGGTCTTGTTCCTATTGAATCGAAAGGAACTCGCTTGCCATTAAGAGAAATAGGTATGTCAATATTTTCGCTGAAGACATACCCACTCGTTCCTTTTACATAATCAAAAGCTTCTTGACCATTTAGTTTGAAGTATTTCATTGCTGGCACTGGACCATAGTTTGTGTCGGTTCTTTTTTGGCATATTGTATCTATATCAACGCCATTAAATTTAATCCTTGCCATACTAATCTCCTATGTCACAATGTTAATTGAACTTACTGTTATATCGCCAAGTGTGCTTCGACTTGCACTTATTACTACAATCTTCCAATCGTTCCAAGTTGAATCGCCTGTTCCGGTTCTGTATGCAATGCCACTTGTGTTTATGGCTATTTGTGTTGGATAGCCACCAGATTTATCACTCCAAGGAATTAGCGTCAGTATTTGGCAATACTCGCCTGTAAGCACCGAATTTGCACCTATTGTTGATAGTTTCTTAAACTCTACTCTCATTTGTCTTGATGAGTTTGACATATAATCCAAAGGTGTTGTGTTTGCTTCTCTTGTATCCTGTGAGACTAGATATTCCGTATTCTCCGACTTCTTAACCTTGGTTGTTCCATTTACAATTTTTGTTATATTGTCCGAATTGGTTTTAATCAAATTCTTTACTGTTGTTCCAAACTTAGGATCGTTATCTATTGCATCAGCAATCTCTTTTAAGGTGTTTAGATTTTCTGGTGCATTATTAACCAAATCACTTATTGCTTTTTCAATAGAACTTGCAATCAATTCTTTTAAGACTTTGCCTTGCTTTGCTGACAAAACATAGTCGGCGTGTTCGGATTCTAGATTGTTTACAATGGTTACACCTGCATCACTACCTTTTTGTGCTAGTAAACCCCAATATTCATCTTCTGTGTTGACTATTGGTTCGTGTGCTTTATTGGTTTGCTTACACCAATAAGTACAACCATGTCTACTTACTGTGTCAATATAGTATTCGTTGTTACTATACTCAAGGTCGTTTTCCCAAGGGCCTTTTGCTCGGTATGATTTGCCTTGCTTTGGTGCAGGAACTGAGAACTTTATGTTTTTTCTTTTAGTTGATGATTTTGTCTCTATTTCAACTTTAACTTTTTCAGTGCAAGGGAGTTCTTCGCTTGTTACTGTCAAGTTTTCCACAATGTCTAGCGCCTGGGTGGATTTTGTGTTTGCAGAATTTGCTGTATTTACGGCATTTGTTGATTTTGTATTAGCATCTTTTGAGACTGTTTCTGCACTAGTCGCTCTCTTATCAGCATTGTCTGCCGAAGCTTGTGCCTCTTTTGCACTTGTTTGCGCCGTGTTAGCAGATATTTTTGCGTCTAATGCCGATTTTTGAGTTTCTTCTGCACTAGTTTTGGCGGCATTTGCTCTCGCATTTGCAATTGTTGCACTGTTTGCTGAACTAGTAGCACTGTTTTTTGCTGATACTGCCGCCTCCTTTGCTTCTTCCGTTTTTTGAAATGCCTCTCGTGATAATTCAAGTGCTTTATTACTATATTCGTATGCTTTTATGACCAAGTCAGGGTTGTTTTTCCCCTGGGTTTTCGCATAAAGAATTGAATCATTAATTGTTACGATTAAAATTTTGAATGGCACAATAGTATCTGTTCCATCTGCCAAATATGCTATTGGTTGAATTTTTAATTCGCCACGCTTTGCCATTGCATCTGGAATAGTAAAAGTAAAGTTGAGTTTGTCAAAGCCTTCTCCATAAATATTTTCTTCGTTCTCTGGCTCAAATAAACTCGTTGTCCATTTTTCTTTTTTGCAATTCATAAAGTCTATTCGCTTTGAATAGTTTTCGTATTCTTTTGGAAACTCAATTTCAATTGAGGTGGCATTGTTTTCATCTTCAAGCAAGTAGTTCTCATCAATATTTGTAATCGTGAATTTTCTATTGCTTAATAATTTTAATTTTATATTGCTCATCTATTTCTCCTATATGATTGCGTAAACTTCTATCAATGCACAATTTCTTTGGGCTTGATTTGTATTTCCAACTCTTTCTATATACTGCAACATCAAACCTCTTTTTTCATCTATGCAATAGCGCTCACAAATCAAAAGTGCCGAGCCAGAGCCACAATCATCGTGATCAGCCCAATTTATCAATGTTCCTAGTGGATAGCATAAAATATTAGGTTGCCCAGCTGGCGATGTGAATGGCTCAACAAATATGTGCATTCTGCCACCTGAATACCAATAGTTCTCATTTTTACCTTTGGGAATCCTTATCAAATTTTCTGGCAAATTTGGTGAATAATCAATTACAAGTTCGTAATATTTAGGTGAACCATATAATTTTTGCTCTTGAAATTCTATTGCAAGATAGCCAGGACTGCTAGTCCCAGGAATAGCAGTTCCAATTCCAGATGCATTTTGTGAGCGCCAAACCAAATATCGACCTGGCACTTCCACTTCATACTCTTTATTTGAAACACCACCTAGAATAGTTGTCATTCTGTTGTAGGATGAATCGTAAACAAGTGGTCTATATTTGTTGCGATTTTTATCCAAAATAACATTTTTCGACGCATACGAAAAATCAATCTCTCCTATTGTATTTTGAATAACTCTTAAATCTTGAATTGTAATTTTTCCATTTGTTGGAATTGTTACTAAGTATAGCGGCAATTGAAATTTACCCATTGGTATCTTTGACAGGTCATCTTGCGTTAGGTCTATAATCTTTGAATTTGATTGCGGTGTTACTTTAATTGAAAATGATTGTGGATTTAATGACATATTAAATTCTGCATAAATTTTTGAATATTGTGTTGCACTACTTGGTGTTACAAAATTAAATTGAACAACCGCATCACTCATACCAAAATAACCGAATGCAAATGCCATACCTGAATCAACGGTTACACCCCTTGAAATAACTGTGCCACTAAGTTGATTTACTTCAGAGCCTATAACACAAGGACTGCTCTTGGCAAAAAAATTGTTAATTTTAGCATCAAAAATTGGTGAAATCTCATTTCTGCCAGTAACCTGGTCACCAATTCCTTTCAAATAATAAGACATTTTACTTCCTCCTGCTATATCTTCTATCGTTGTAAATCTTCATTCTGTCCGTGAAATCTATTCGAGTTTTACCAAACACACAAGTGTAATATTGTGAGCTCATTGAGTATTTTAATCCTGTAAATATCGAAGAATATTCTCTGTTTTTATAAACGATTGTCACTTTATCTCCATACTTAAAATCCTGGCATTTAATCATGTTTTGTTGCTTTGATAATTTGTATAAAATGCAATGATTATAGATGTTCCCACACAACTCGCTTTTTACTAAATCTTCCATTTTATAACCTTCTTTTACGGCTTCCGTTTCATCCCATGAGATGTACGTTGTATTCACAGGTAATATTCTTTTTTTATTGTTTGGATCACTTGTTATAGTGTTATCTTCTAACAAATAATAGACACCCTCAATAAAACCTGTATCCTTATTATATAAACAAGCCTTGTTATAGTTTGGCATATCATTGTTATCAAACTCTGGACTTGACAAAAGGATATTATCTTTTATAACAAGCCCTTCTGTCGAGTTTTTATTTATTGAACAAATTATCTTGTTCTTAGAAAAATCTATTGAAAAATCAAGATAAATATTGTAAGTATCGAACATCCATCTTATAAAATCTTTTAGATTTATTGTGTCACTATCATCCGTATAGACACAGCGACTAGCAAGCCCAAAGGTTGTAAACTCTAGTGGAAGAATCTTCTCTGGATCATCATTTTTTAGGTACGCAAAAGTCAAAATTGTTCGCAACCCCTGAACACCTTCGAACTTGCAATTGATTATGTTTGCGAACTTAAAAACATTGATAATTGTATCATTGAATAGCTCGTTCATATTTTTGAAAGAAATTTTCATCTCACTGTTATCAATTGCTGTTACTACGCCAAGTTCAATCAATTTTTTTCCATCAATCAGTGCGACAATGTCGCCTTTGAAACCATTTGACACCTTAACTAATGTAAGCCAACTAGTATTGTCAGAAACAATATCATTGTCTACTGAATAATCTTTAACCACGCCGCCGTCTATATATTGCAAATCCTTCCTTGCATAAATTTTATAAATTACCATCTACACCAACTCCCTTTGTATTGAGTATGAAATTGTAACCTTGCCAAAGTTCGTGTTCTTGGCTGATATCAATAGTCTAGATTTGCCTGCTGGTATTGTTATAAAGTTTGAGTAACTATAGTCTTTTTCGCCAATATAATAAACATCCTCTTTTACATATTCCCCGTTTCTTAAAGTGTATAATGTCGCTTCCTGTTTGTCTGGACTGCTATTTATCAATAGATAACTATTTTCTTGAACTACTAAATTGTATTTTGCTTGTTCGATGATTTCTCCATTTTGCAATAGTCTAATCAATGGTGTATCTGTTATAGATTCAACTTTAATAATGCAACTTGTTGGCAAGTTTCCTTCATTATCAATATCAACTGCAAGGTTATTGCTTCCACCATAATAGTATGGATAGTAATAAGGGTAAACCAAAGGCTCTCCATATCTACTTAGTTCCAATGTTATGTGTTTGTCCTTTTTCCATCTCGACATACAAGCAAATTTGATTTGAACTTTCAAGAACCCCGTTTTGTAATCTATCTCGCCTTTCTTCATCTCATTGATTAAAACTAGTTTATACCACTCAGTTTCCAATGGATTATCAAACGAATGTCCTTTTGTTGAGTAGTAAAGCTTCATTGTTTGGTCGGTGTTTATATTCCCCACAAACTCTACAAACTTGGTAAAATGTTCATAACTACTGAAATATAAATCGCCAGAGATGGTTTGCGATTGTGTTTCTACTTTTTCAATAAAGCAAGTGTTTTCCACTTCATAACTAGTAATCTTAGTTTTTATTCCAAGACCATCTGGTTCTGCGAAAAAACTACTATTGTTGTTATAAGGATTTTTAGGTGTTAGATCCCACTTTTTGCCACTAGCATTTTCTAACCAAAACTTACGCATTAGATCTTACCTCCTAGTTCCTTATTGATTCTTTCAGCAAGTTTATCTGCCACAAGTTCAGCATTTTGCTCACTTAATTCAGTGTCTCCGTGTGCATCTATGTCAACATGGATTTCTGCTGAATTTGTATTTGAATTTTCGTTTACTTGTGATGTGTTTATATTGAAATCATCGCCAATGTTTGAGTATGAACTTTCTAACTCTGCCATCTGCCCTGTTTGAGATGCCAAGGTCTTTGTCAGTTCTTTGCTTCGGCCTGTTAAAAATGCAAATAATAATGCTAGTGTTAATATTACCGCAACAACAGCCAAAGCAATTGGAATAAGTGGAACACTTGCCGCTGATACTGCACCAATTCCACCTGCTGCGCCATAACTTGCTATGGTTATTGCTTTGATAACACCAACTATTGCTGTTATTATTGCTACTACTTTTGGCAAGAGAATGATTATCAATAACAA
The DNA here is from genome assembly GCA_934747385.1 of uncultured Clostridia bacterium. Classification (GTDB taxonomy): domain Bacteria; phylum Bacillota; class Clostridia; order Christensenellales; family UBA1242; genus Onthoplasma. The sequence goes on from CAKVGK010000001.1 coordinate 116,570, forward strand.
AAATACTGTGAATTTTTGCTGTGATGGAGTCATCCCAGCAAACCAATTTGCTATGCTAGTGAGAATTGGTATCACATTTTCAATCATAAACTGACAAATAGTTTCAATTAAAGGCAGAAGTGTTTGTGCTAGTTCTGCACTAACTTCCATAAACTTTAACTTCATTTCATCCCATTTGGCTTTTATTTCTTCAGCAGTCTGTGCTTGTTCTTCGGTTGTGATTCCAAGTTCTAGTTGCTTTTCGTTTAAGTCTGCTATGGTCTCGCTAGATGATTGCATTACTTCCAGAACATTTATCGCATTATCGCCAAACAACTCATAGGCAAGAGAATTGCGAAGTGTTGTGTTTTCCATCTCTGAAAGAGCAACCAAAACTTCATCATAAATTGTTGATAATGATTTTGTGTTCCCTTCCAAGTCTTTGGTTGAAACTCCAAGTCTTTTCAAAATGTTTAGATAAGCACTACCTTGACCAAGTGCTATGCTTGTCATAACACCTTTCATACTTGTTAGTGCTGAATCGTAATTTGATGCATCGCCTGTGATTTGCTTATAGACATTTCTTTGCAGTTGTAATTTTTCAATGCTGACATCTAGTGCTTTTGCCTGGTCGTTAAGTGCTGTCGTTTGAGCAGTAAAAGCAGTGATTGATGCTGTTATTGTTGTAACTAACCCTAGTACCAATTTACTGAATTCTTTTAAGGTTTTTTGTGATCTTTTTAATGAATTTTCGACTTTGTCAAACCCTTGCGATAGTTTACCAATTTTAGCAATTTTCCCTTGATTTGATGCGTTGTCGAGTTCCACATTGTATCTCTTCAACTCATTTTCTGCTTTAAGAACTGCAACTTGAATTTTGTTGTATTCTTTAGCACTTATATCGCCTTGTTGGAACGCTTTATTTGCCTGAATTTGCTGTTGTTTGAGTAGTGAGACCTTTTGTGTTGCCAGCCCAATTTGGTTCTTTAGATTAGTCATTTTGTTTGCCATAGCTTCAGTATTCTTTGGATCAAACTTTAATGATTTATCTAACTCTTTTGTAAGGTTCGTGGACTGTTTAAGCGAATCATTTAATTTTTTGACCTTAGCATCTATCTGGTCTAGACTTCTTCCTACTTCCATCAGCCACTCTCCTTATTTTTTAATTTTTGTTTGAAATCTTTCATAGATTCTTTCATCCATATTCTTTAAGTTATGGATTGCTTTTGTAATAAAACGAGTTCCTTTTATGAAACTCGTTCCGTAGTTTAGTATGTTTGCAATTTTTTGATATGGCACACCTTTTCTGTCCTGTCCAACGAACTCAACAGAATAGCCATACCAATTTCTTTTTGCTGTGATTCTTGAATTCCTTAGTGAGTTCAAAAGCCCAAGTGTTGCTCCCCTTGGTGTTGTGGATTCTAGTTGCAATATAAGTTTGTTTACTTCTATATCAATTTGCTCTTTCACAGCTTCAATCGCTTTATCGCCGAATGTTCCAATGTTATTGAAATACTCTTCTAATTCTTTTGAAACACCATCATTCCAAGCCATTTTATCCCCTTATTTTTCCACTTTTTGTCATATCAGCAATGGTCATTGGTGCTGTAAACGAAAGGTTTTTACCCTCCGCTTTTGCTATTGCTATCGCATCAATCTCTGATGAATAAGCAATTAAATCATAGAAAACATTAAACCCCATGTCTGCAAGGTTTACTTGCACACCTGTTTTAACAGCACAGTATATTAACTGTGTTGTGAAATCTGTTTCTATTTGAGCAATGTTTGATGCCTTATTTGTGGAAATTATCTTTTTTTTTGAGCAATAAAAAGTGAGAAAAAATCTAGAAGTTCAGCGATTGTTTTCTCATCTGTTATGATTGAAGGTGGGATTGACATAATAAGTTCTGCGACATCTGGCTTTTGTGGGTACTCCGCTGTTGCCATTAAGGAAGCAATGAAGTTCAAAATAAACTCACTATCAAAGTCGTAACTTTCCATTGTTTCCAATACTTGCATTGTTTTGTCATCATCAAGTTTGTCTATATCTTCAACCGACTCAATCTTAAACTCTTTCAACTTATCCAAAGTTGCCTTGTTTGAGTTCTTTTTTGCAAAACTAATAATGTCGTTTAACAAATCTCTGCCGAAATAACTTTTATACAATATAAATGTAAAAGCATTGCCACAAAGTTTTATTTCATCATTTTCATATTTCAAGGTTTTAACTAGACCGTATTGTTTCATTTTTCCTCCTAATCTGTTGCAATTGTGCAGTCAGGAACATAGATTTCATCTTGCACTTTTGCCCAAATGTCTTTGTTGAGATTGCTGTTCAATATTGTGTAAGTAACCTTGTCTGGCTCGTTTTCAATGTTGATGTAATCGTAAGGATAAACTTTCACATTCAAAGTTAAGTCTCTGATTGTTTTACCATCAAAACTTGTGCTTGATAGCGAAGGTAATTGAAATACTGCTCTATACATTGTGAACATACTTTCTGAACCATCGCCAACACTCGAATAATAACCAAAGGCAACTTCTTTGCTTTGAGTTTTACTTTTGATTACCACTGCTCCGTTGGCGTCAATTTTAACATCGAAAAACTTTGAGTAAACATTGAAAGGAAGAACTGCAAACTTGATAGTTCCTTCGCCTGTAACTTGGGTGTTGAGTCTTATAAATGAAACATTGTCATCTGCATTGATTTCTGTTGTTTCAGTCTTGAACTCAATACTTACTTCCATCAATCCTTCGTGATATTCTTTCTTGCCGAAAGTTCCATCTGGATTGACTGCCGCAGCGAAAAACTTTTTATTACCTGTCTCATAAAGTTGAGACACTGTTGTTGTTTGATTTGGCATTTTATTCTCCTTTAATAAAGTTTATAAATTGTTATTGGATAATGAAAAAGTGAAGTCTCCGTTTCAAAAATTTCATCGGCAAACTCCACTTCAAATCCATTATCTTTGAATGTATCTTCTAACAATTCCAATAGGTCTAAATTTGCTTTTGCATCAAAGCTTCTTTTACTGAAAACATCAATTGCAACCATAACTTCTCTTACAAAATCATCATTGTCTGCACTATATTTGTTTTCAATGCTTGGAAAGTAATACGATACATAATTTTGTTTATTTCTTGCTTTGGGATTTCTAACTACACCATGCCAGAATATAGTTTTTGTTGTGTTTTCTATTTCCTGGTCAGTTAGTCCTATCCCTTCTTGTAGTCCTGCATTTTTAAGCAATTGTATTAATTCATTTCTACAAGTTTTTCTTGCTTTAATAGTCCTCATAACACACCTCATCATAAACTGGTGCTAGTATTTCGTTTGCACGTATCACTAGATCAGTTTTGTTGAATTCAAACTTGTCAATTGAGACTATATCGTAAGTTTTTCCACCAAATTCTATATAAAGTTCGGTTGTAATCTTTGGATTATATACAATCTTGAATTGTGTGGTTTCTTCAACTTGCACAGCCTTTGCTGAGAACCTTTCATTCTCGCTTAACTCTCGCACAAATGCCCACAAACCGCCAGATTCTTTGCTATGGATATAAGTTTTTACAACCACTTCATACCCGTCTTTAACCGCTGTTTTTATGCCAAAAACTTGGACTTTCTTGTCTTTTACCTCGTATTTATCCATTAAAACTCCTTTTTTCTATACTCAGATAGCATAAGAGCAACCATATTCTCAACTTCTTGAGCATTAGTGTTGCTTCGGTTGTTATAATAGGCGCATACAATGTATTTTCCGGTTTCTTTTATTGTTGGTGGAATTGTTTCAAATTCTGTCAAAGGATATCTTAGTACCTTTTCTATTAAATCCTTTGCTAGTCCAATAAGGTCGGCAAGAAGGGAGTCCAAATAACTCCCATCAATGCCTAGATAGACTTTCATTTCTTCAACTGTTGGCATAAAACCTCCGTGTTAATATCCTTCTATCAAATCTGCAAGTTCATTCCAACAGCGACTTGTTTTCCATAATTCAACACTGTTTTTAGGTACTAAAATGTGTTGTAAGTTACTTAAAATGCTTATCCAAATTGAACTAGTCAACTCTGGTGGTTGTTCGCTTGCAAATTTTATTGTTGTGGTGGAAGTGTTAAATGCACCAAATAAGTAGCCATCAATCTTTGTCAAACCTGTTCCCACTTCAAATGATTCACAATAAACTGTGTGACCAAATGGATAGGTGTCAAGGACACCCTTTCCAAATCCATTTCCCGTTACGATCTTTTTGCAAGCCTTATCAAGTTCAATTTGTAAACCATAACACTGAAAGTTTATTATTGAATCTGGGATTATGATTTCAGTGTAATCCTTTGCATTTCTTAGAATGCAATCGCCTATCGTATCAATGACAAAATCGTTCCCTACACACACTTTCCCATCTTTTATACTGTAAGAAGATGGCAGAATAATTACTCCACCTTGCTGATTACAACTTGTGATTGTTCCATCTTGGAATTGGCAGAATTCCAAACTATCTTCTGGTTTTGGCTCATCCATGTCTGTGTCGTGGGTATCCAACTCAACATCCGATTCATTGGCTGAATATCTTGGAATTGTATAGATTGCTACGACACTAAATGAAATTTCTTCATCGGAAGAAATAACTATGTCGTAACTATAACAATCGCCATTTGCAATAGCACTTGGACTAATATCAAATAAAAATGTTTTAGCATCTGCTACTAGATTTTTATTGAGTATTGCACAACTTGCTGTGTTTTCTTTGTTGTGTCCAATCACTTTTATATTGAAACTTGTCTCTTGCTTATTGCTGGTCATCAAGACTAATTGCATATTGGCAAAGTTTCTAATCTTGATGTTGTATTTTCCCCAGGTGTTTTTTGATGCTTTCTTAGTAGTTCCACCGATGATTGTTTCTATAAACATAGTTATCTCCTAGATGCTGTATCTTTCATTTTCTTGAATTACTAGAACACTTCCAATAATATCTACTCCTACAGCATCAATTTGCAAAAATACTCTATCAAAATCTTTGTTAGCAATTGTGTCTGCATCAATTGTTAACTTGGTGCAATTATCATTACCAACTGTGATTTCATCTTCATAGATTGTTTCTTTATCTGTTCCTTCTTCATTTGTTGCAATCAATCTTGCTTTGGTTTTGACTTCATCGCCTTTACCTGAATTGATTAAAAAGTGTAAAACTTGAAAGTTGTTAAGTTGTACCTTTTCAGTCTCAACAGCATCAACAAAAATTGATGCTGGAGATTTAAGGGTTAAAATGTTTGTGTCTTTTATAATGCTCATATTATTCTCCTTTAATTTCTTTTAGCAAGTGCTACGAATGGTGATACTGTTGCGCTGCCCTTATATGGTTGCAAAGCCTTGTTCCAAATAGGTTGACCATCAACCCTGTAAATAAATCTGAACACATTTTCATCGTAAAGGAAGCGAACATGGATTGATGAAGTTGCATTGATGCCACCTTTATCAATAAGCAAGTATTGACCAAAGTCTGCAAGGATGATATCGCCTACATCGCCAACTGCTGAGCATTGTTCAAGTGGCATAACTGGTCTGCCAAACAATGTTGCATATGGAGTGTCACTCAATCCACCTGCTGGGATATACACTGGTCTATCGCCTACTTTCAATGTGTAAAGCAATGGTTCAATTTCTGGGTTAATGTACCAAACTGAATTTGCACGAGAACGAGACCACAATCTTGACCACATTTTAACAAGGTTTTCAACTGTGATTTTTTCAGTTTGATTGCTCTCTTTTTCAACTTTTACAAGTGAGCCAGAGTTCAAGATTCCAAGTGGTTGACCTGCACCTGTTCCTGACAAAATTGCATCATCAATTTTGAAACCGAATTCTTCTGCAAATCCTTCACGAATAACATTTTCAAGTGCGGCAGCGTCTTGCAAAAGTTCATCTGTTACATAGCAAAGACCTGTCAATTTTTTAAGCGACAAATCCATTGTTCTGAATTTAGGTTTTGAACCTGTTAATTGTTCAGCTTCACTTTCCCAATAAGTTTGGATTCCACCCCAACGAGAACCATTCGCACGGGATGTTTCATCAATTGCATTGATTTTAATTCCATTTGCATTGGTTGTAAGTGGAATTTTCTTTACCTTAGATGCCAAGATACCTGTTTCGTATGTTCTCTTCAAAAGGTCATTTACAAAGTCTTTTTGCACTAAAAAACCACCATCGCTTGGGTTTGTCTCATTCAAACCGCTTGCTGACCTGGTGGTTAATCTCGCATCAACTCTACCTGCTGGTGTTGATGCTCTATATACTGCCATCATTTGTTCGCCAAGGCTTCTAAACTTTCTAGATTCATCTTTGTTTGGATCATCTTTCAAAGCTTCTGCATTTTCTTCTGCTTTGCCTTCGTTGTCGTTCTTATCTTCGTTAGATTTGTCATCTTTTGGTTTTTGGAAGATTTCAACTCTTACGATTTGTTCATCCCAACCTTTAAGTTCGCCTTCAAGTTTTGAGATTTCCTTGTTTTCATCTTCGGTAAGTTCTCTATCTTCTTTTTCTGCTTGTTCAATAATTTTGATTGCTTTAAGGCGGCAATCTTCGCGTCTTGCTTTGAGTTCTTTAATTGTTCTCATTCTATTCTCCTATTACATAAATTTGAATTTTTGTTTTAGATTTGCTAGTTTCTTTTGTCTTGTTTTGCTGTCATTTTGCTGTCTTTCTTCCATCACTTTTTTATGTGATTTAAGCACTTCTTCCAGGCTACGAAGCCCACATTCTGTTTGTGTGTATGCTGGAAATGTTACTGGACTAACATCAAACAACCTAACTTTCAAAAGTTCTCTCACATCTTTGTTATCTTCGTACGACCATCTATCAGCTTCAACTGTGAATCCGAAACTCATTTGTGAGATGTCTCCACGAGCAATTGACACTAGCAAGTCTTTAGCCCATTGAGTATTTGGTGGCGTGATTCTAACAAGCAAGCCTTTATCATCTTCTTGCAATGTAAGAGTTCCTGCCTTGTTTCTACCTAACACATAGTTAGGATCGTGATTGAACAATGCTCGAATATCATCTTCTTGAATTGATTGTTGAAAAGCACCTTTGCAAACCTTTTCAATAAATGGATCGTTACCGCCAAGGTTTTCACTCCAAGAGTCAAAAACTGCGGCATAGCCTTCTATTGTCGGTTCGCTAATTTCTTCACTAGGTTCTAGAACTCTCAATTCTTTTAAGACAACACTTCTTCGTTCAATTTCCATTTTGCTCTGTTCCATTTTGTCCTCCTTGATTTATTTCATTTGGCGCACCTCCTGTTTGTCCAGCTTTAATGGCCGAAATCATATTTCCGTTTAATAGATATAAATCTCCACCCTGGTCGCCAGGTATCTTATTCATATCTTCTAATGCTCGGATTTCATTTGCACTCATCCAACCATTTTGTCTGGCAATTGCATAACCACTCATGCGTGAATTAAAGTCGCCACGCATAAGTCCGTTGACATTAAATCTTGCATAATAGATGGTCTTTTCTTCATCATTCAATAACGAACGAGTGATTGCTTGTTCCCATCTTGCTATCCAAGGTCTTATTGTATGAACCACAAAGTCAATGCTTTGGTGTTCAATATTACTGAATGTGCTTCGTGATAAATCGCCTATCATGTGTGGTGGAACACGAAATATTCGACAAATTTCATTTATTTGGAATGCTCTTGTTTGCAAAAACTGACTATCTTCTGGACTCATTCCAATTTCGTGGTACTTCATTCCCTCTTCCAAAACTGCTACTTTGTGAGAGTTTTGTGTTCCTTGATAGACTTTGTTCCAACTATCTCTTAGTTTTTCTGGATCTTTTACAACGCCTGGATGTTCAAGCACACCACCTGGTCTTGCGCCATTTCCAAAAAACCTTGCACCGAATTCTTCTGTTGCTAATGATAAGCCCATTGCTTCTCTCGCATAGGTTATTGGACTGACACCGACTATTCCATCAAAAGTAAAAGCAGGTATGTGAAGTACCTGCTTTGGTTTATATGTTTTTGTTATTCCTTTATTATTTGTGTAAGTGTACTTGATTGCATTTGTAACTGAATCTCTTTCCACTACCATATTCTTGCTTTTCAGTGGATATAATTCCACCACATGACCGTTCGCATCTCGCTTTATAAGTGCATAAGCATTGCCCCATAACAGCAAGTTTGTCATCAACATTTCTCTAAAAGTAAAACTTGTCATCTCACTATTTGGTGAATCGTGCAAAACCGAATAAAGTGGATGTTGTTTTGCTTTTTCATTGTCGCCATTGGAAAGTTCTTTTAACAACACCAAGGGCAAACTTGCTATCGTTTCGGCAATTACTTTCACGCACGCATATACAGCTGAAATTCTAAGCGAAGATTCTTCATCAACTTCAACTCCACTATTGCTTTGCTGACCAGTGTCTAGGTCAACACCTTTAATGAAATCGGCAGTCTTTTGGTCTAGGTTTCTAGTTTCCTTTTTCTTTCTGCTGAATAATCCCATTTTGTCTCCTTTTATAAAATTAAAATGCCACGCTCGTTATAGACACTTTCAGTATTATTGTTTCTCAATGCTCTGTCTAATGCCATAACCGTAGCAATCGCACCGTCAATCTTTTCTGTGGATTTCTCTTTGTCCATTTTTATATTTCCTGCTGGATCTGTTTTGACATAGACATTGTCCATCATCCAGCGAAGAACTTCATTTCCACCATGTGCTATTCGTTTTTCAAGCACAAGTTTCATAAGTTCTTTGGTTGGTGAACTCATATCCTTGAAGCCTTGACCAAAAGGCACAATTGTGAATCCCATACCTTCTAGGTTTTGCACCATTTGAACTGCTCCCCACCTGTCGTATGCGATTTCTTTTATGTTGTAAATCTTGCCTAGTTCTTCAATAAACTTTTCAATATAACCATAGTGAACGACATTACCTTCGGTTGTCATTACAAGTCCTTTCTTTTGCCAAATGTCGTATGGAACATGGTCTCTACGAACTCTTAATGGAATTGTTTCTTCTGGTAACCAAAAGTAAGGCAATATAATATATTTATCGTTCTCATCTTCTGGTGGAAATACCAAAGACAACGCTGTTATATCAGTTGTGCTTGAAAGGTCTAATCCTGCATAGCAAGTTCTACCTTTTAGGCTTTCAATATCAATTTCAAATGAGCACAAATCCCACTTATCCATAGGCATCCAACGGACAGATTGTTTTACCCATTGATTAAGTCTTAGTTGTCTAAACAAGTTCTCTTCTGCTGGATCATCTTTGGCACGATTGAATGCTTGCCTAATTTTGTCAACATCAACTGTGACATCTAGGCTTGGATTGGCTTTGTACCAATTCTTCTCATCTGTCCAATCATCTTCATCTTTTAATCCATAAATGACTGGGTAGAAACTGTCATCGTGTTTTCTTCCAGCAAGGATATCTTCTGCTGTTTGATGAACTTCCCAACAAATAGAATTCCTATCTGTTCCAGCTGTTGTGATTAGGAAGAATAAAGGTTGTTTTCTAGCATCGCCAGAACCGTGAAGCATAACATCATATAATGCTCTATTTGGTTGTGCGTGCAATTCATCAAATATTACACCGTGAACATTAAGTCCGTGCTTTGTGTACGATTCTGCTGATAGCACTTGATAAAAACTATTAAGTGGCAAATACACAATTCTTTTTTGACTTGCTATGATTTTGCATCGTTTTTGCAATGCTGGACATTGATTTATCATTTCAACTGCAACATCAAATACGATTGATGCTTGCTGTTTATCTGCCGCACAACCATAAACTTCTGCACCTGGTTCGTTATCTGCACAAGTTAGATACAATGCAATTGCCGCCGCCAATTCAGATTTGCCTTGTTTTTTCGGTATCTCAACATAGGCTGTGTTGTATTGCCTATATCCATTTGGTTTTAATGTTCCAAAGATATCTCTTACTATTTTTGTTTGCCAAGGAAGCAAGTTGAAGTTTTGTCCATACCAAACTCCTTTGGTATGTTTTAGAGAGTTGATGAAAGCAACCGCGCGGTCAGCAAGTGCTTGACCTTTTTCTTGCAAATTATCTTTCATTTATACACCTCTTTTTTACAGCAAAAAAGGAAGGTGTTTTGCCTTCCTTTCGTATGTTTTATTAAATTTTATTTTGCATTTGGACTGTCTATCAATTCCACGTACTTGCCGATTATTTCAAGTGCCTGGTCATAACTTTTTGCATTTTGCTGTATCTCGTTGTAGATCTCTCTACCTTTTGTTTTACCTACTAGGTTGTAGAGAGCACCTATAATCCAGAATATGTTTCCCGTTTCTCCTACACTGTTAAATACTAACATTGGTTTCGCTTTTGTCATAGTGCCTCCACATTTTCATCTGCAAGGACAATCCCCATACTTCTATTTTTGAAATCTGCAAGAAGTGTGAGTTCGTGATCTAACACTTTGAAGTTCAATTTATATTCTTCTTTCTTGATTGATGCTTCTTTTAGTTCATCTCCCTGCTCACTCTTCTCTGTAATTATCTTTGCAAATTCCATTCCAAGTGCAATGTTAAAATCTTCATTTTTGCATAGTTCTGATACTTTTTTGCTATGCCAAATTCCTTTTTTCATAGTGCCTCCTTTAAGTTATTACAAACATACCGCAAATGCGTTTTTAAGTCCAGACTTAATCCTTAATTATTTCAGTTTCTTCAACTGGTATTTCTTTGCCATTTCTCAATAAATAAATGTCTTTTGAACCAAATGATTTTATAAATCTTTTGACTATAACATCGCAATATTTTTCATCTAGTTCAATACTGTATGACACTCTATTAAGTTGTTCACACGCCATCAATGTTGAACCACTTCCACCAAAGGCATCATACACAATTTCTCTTTCTCTTGATGAGTTTTGTATAAGTTTTGCAATTAATGTAATTGGTTTCATTGTTGGGTGTTCTTTGTTTCTTAGTGGCTTGTTATCGTGAATTACATCTGTTGGTGTGTTCTCAAAGATATCTTGTAGCATTTTTACAAGTTCTTCTTTCTTCATCTTTCCAAATTCTTTGGAATCATTAAACAATGAACTTTGAGTTCTGTCGTGAATAAAGTAATGTGGTTTACCATCCACTACTTTCCAACCATATAGTATAGGTTCAAATTGCCACTGATAATCTGACCTACCAAGTGTGAATCTATCTTTGGCCCAGATAAGTGTTTGAGATAATTTGAACCCTGCATTTTTAAGTGCTGTTATAAAGTTCACACTCTCTTTGGTTGAATGGAACACATAAATTGGACAACCACCTTTCGCCATCTGGTATGATGTTTTATAAAAATCTAGTAAGAATTTATAGAAATTTTCATCATCCATATCATCGTTTAGTATAATTCTAGCTTCCTGGTCTTTGCCACGAGCCTTTGACCTATCCTGTTCAGAAGTTCCATAATCAATGTTGTATGGTGGATCGGTTACTATTAGGTCAGCAAACTTGTCGCCAAATAATAATTCAGCATGGTCAAGTTTTGTACTGTCGCCACAAAGCAACTTATGGTTTTTAATCTTCCAAATATCGCCTTGCTTTGTGAATGGTTCTTTTATTTGCTCAATCTCTGTTTCAGTATCGAAGTTATCTTCTTTCACATCATAAACCGAACCAGCGAACAAGTCATCAAGTTCGTTTAGATCAAAACCTGTAAGCGAAGCCATACCATCGCCATCCAACTCTTTGAGTAAGTCTGTTAAAAGTGCTGTATCCCACTCGCCACTGATTTTGTTTAATGCAACATTAAGTGCTTTTTCTTTTTTCATATCAATGTCAATGACAACGCAATCAACTTCTTTATGTCCAAGGTGTTTAAGCACTTCTAGTCGTTGGTGTCCACCAACCACATTGCCTGTTCTTTTATTCCAGATGACAGGTTCAACATAACCGAATTCAAGGATACTGTTTTTCAGTTTCTCAAATTCTTTGTCGCCTGGTTGCAACTTTTTCCTTGGATTATACTCCGCTGGATGCAGTTCTTCGACTTTCATTTTTCTTATTTCCATTTTGTCTCCTTATTTGGATATGAAAAAACCACACTCGTTTGAATGTGGTTTTTGTGTTAATCTTTTATTTTTTCCCAAGGGAATTCTTCTCTACCAAAATGCCCGTAGCACGCTGTTGCTTGGTATATTGGTTTTAGAAGGTCTAGTTCTTCAATAATGTTTGCTGGACTGAAATCAAAGTTGTCTTGAACATACTTGAAGATTTTGTCCATCGAAACTTTTTCTGTTCCAAATGTGTCAATGTTAACTGATATTGGTTTTTCAAGTCCAATGCCATACGCAACTTGAATTTCACATTTATCTGCAAGTTTGTGAGCAACAATGTTCTTTGCTACATACCTTGCGTAGTATGCTCCACTTCTATCTACCTTTGTTGCATTTTTAGAACTGAAACAACCGCCACCTACTCGGCCAACGCCGCCATAAGTGTCAACTACAATTTTTCTTCCAACACAGCCACTATCTCCAAAGCTTCCCCATATAGTGAACTTACCACTTGGGTTGACAATTAAGTCTGTGGTTGCTGTGATAAGGTAAGCATATTCTGCAAGCACTGGCGCAATTACTTCTTCAGCAATTGTGTTTCGTATTTCTTCTTTTGTTAAGTCGTTTGAATGCGAAACTGACACGAGCACTGTTTCAATGCCGACAGGATCGTTATTGTTGTATTCTACTGTGACTTGGCTTTTTGCATCAGCAAAGTATCCTTTGTGAGTTTTTCTAAACTCTTCATACTTTCTCATAAGTTTGTGTGCAACTATGATTGGCAAAGGCATATATTCTTTGGTTTCATTGGTAGCATAACCATAGACCATCCCTTGGTCGTTAGCGCATATAACTTTTTTATTCACTGCCTGGTTGATATCTGGACTTTGAATGCTGATTTGCTTGATAATGTCAAACTCACAATCATAGCCAATCTCTTTGAGTATCTTCCTAGCAATTGAGTCATAGTCAATTTGTGCTTTGGTTGTTGCCTCCCCATAAATAAATAATTTGTTATCCTTAATGGCACACTCTACTGCCATCATTGAATTTGGATCTTGGCGAAGAGCTTCATCCAAGAATGCATCTGCAATAGTGTCGCAGGTTTTGTCTGGGTGTCCTATGTTGACACTCTCACTTGTAATAATTGTTTTCATAGATTTACTTCCTTTTTACTTTTTATTTCCATAAAAAATCCCATCATAACGATGGGACAGAAGCACACTATTCTATGACCATCGTTCCAAACTGGAGCACCTTGTCTTATGCTAGGTTGCTGTGTGGTCATTGAGTTTGGTCTCTCGCACACTCTCTATGGATGGTTCTATTATAGCATACTTTAATTATTTTTTGTCATCTTTTTTGCCATATTTAATTTTTAATTTTATCTTGCGTAGATATTCGTTTGTATCTTTCTCTACTGCTTGCTTGTAGTCTGGTCTCTTTTTCTCTTGTTCTTTGCATTCCATACAAATGCAATCTTCATTGAACATTGACATTATGCGACCTTGACTTAGGTCTTTGCCACACCTATCGCAAACTTTTTTCATAAAGAATTCATCGTACATTGTTATTCCCTCCGACAACAAACATACCGCATAAGGCTTTGCAAGTCCAGGTTAAAGGAATAGATTTTTGAAGATTGCTTCTAACACTGTAACGACAATTCCATTCCCTGCTTGTTTGTACATTTGAGTGTTGCTTATTCCTGATGCCTTGACCTTTGCAATTTGCTCATCGTTCCAGCCCATAAGTCGCCAACACTCTGTTGGTGTTAGTTTTCTAATTCTTATGCAATCTATTTGCTTTTCTGCTTTAAGCACTGTTGCTGTGCTTGTATCTATTCCACACTTGGTTGTTTGTGTTGGTGCAATGTCTTTTATCTCTTTACCATGATAAGGATTGAATAGTTCTGGAATATAACCATTTTTGTCTGTAAACTTTTTGTATCCACGACACACCAATTTGTTTGGCTTTTCCATAACTAGGTTATCTTTTTGCACTGTTGTTAAAGCATTGCTAGTTCCTTTATCATTTGGTTCTATGACTTGACCTTGCTCTCTGCCACGAATTGCAATTATCTTTGTTTCTGTTCCACCACCGCCACCAGCCATTATAGTTGGACTTATGCCATTTGGATCAAACACTTGCCTTATTTGATTGTATCTTTTATCCCAAACTCCGCCTTCGAGTTTTCCAACAGCAATGAGTTTTGGTTCTCTATAATCCCTGGCACATAGTGTTGCACAAACATCGTTGCCACCGTGCAATAGTCCTGCTCGCTGATTGAATGTTGTGTTTAGTATGCTGATTATTGTAGATGCCTTTAAGTAATACTTTTCTTCAACATTTTCTTCCAAAATGTCTTTGAGCCTTATTTTCAGTTCTCTTGGTTTTGGGAACTCATAAGGTTCGTGATCGCCAAGTATTGAAACACCAAACACTCTTTCCCTGTTTTGTGGGACACCAAAGTCCTTTGCGTTTAGCACTTTTGTGTAAGTCGTGTATCCAAGAGACGACAAAAAAGACAACCATTTTTCGTAGTTGTCTTTGAATTTCTTTCCTATTAAGTTCTTTACATTTTCTAGCAGTAAGTACTTGGGCAGTGTTCCCTGTTCTTTTGCTTTTATCAGCAATCGTTCTACTTCCCAAAGTAACCCTGACCTTGTTCCACTTCCTTGCTCTAGTCCTCTTTGCAATCCTGCTACTGAAATGTCTTGGCAAGGAAAACTGTATGTCCACAAATCTGCTTTTGGCAAACTTTGTATCTTGGTTATGTCGCCAAGGTTATTTACATTTGGATCGTGTAATGCTCGGTAGGTTTTGTCAGCGTGCATATCGTTATCTGATATTGCAACAACTTCGTGTTCTACACCAATGTTTTTTAATGCTTGCGTTTGAGAGCCAACGCCAGCGAATAACTCAATTACCTTTAGCATCACTTACCTCTCAGTATGTTTTCCATTATGTCATTGTTTGGGTTATCTTCGTTCCAATCTGTCAGTTTTGTCTCTCTTACAACTGCAAAGATTTTAGCCCACACATCATTGGTCTGTCTCAAATAATTTTGAGCCATTTGAATACAAGGATTGTTGATTGTTTTTCCATTTGCATCTTTTAATAGAAAACCGTGAGTTGTGATTGCTTCTTCACATTCAAGCCATCTGGACTTGCAGTGAGCATATTCATCTAGGTTGTATGGAAGCACACCTTTCGTGCAACCAATTTTTTCTAGCCATTCATATACTTGTTTCCAAATTTCTTTTGCTTTTGGACTTAACCAAGATGCTGGTTTGTTTGGAATCTCAGCTTCATCGCCAAATTCCAACACACCAATTTTTCTTTTGCCAGGGTTACCGTTTAGTATCTTTTCAGTTACTGATTTCTTTGGTCGCCCTGCACCAACTCTATATCCGCCACTCGCCATATTTTTCTCCTTTTTTGATTTATTTTTGATTATTTTTTGATTTTATTTTGATTTTTTCATTAGAAATCAAAACAGCAAAAAACACAGCAATTTCAAGGGTTCTGCTGTGTTTTTATATTGAATATTTTGATTATTTTTTTGATTTTTGATTTTGCGAAAATTTACACGCGACTGCCTGCCCGCTTTGCAAGTTGAAAGTCGTAGAGATTTGACCGCCCCTGGGCCTACCAATTGCTGTGTCTTATTCTTCTAGCTTTCTCTCTTTGGAATTTGTTCAAGTCCTTTTCTAGTTTTAGGTTTCGCATATATAAGTCCACATTTAACTCGCTGAAGTTTGGTTTGTTCATATTCGCTTTCATTTGTTCGCAATTGAATCTCATACCATCTTGAATTGTTTCTATTGCATCTTCTATGTCTTTCTTTGTGTATTCTTTAAGGTTGAATTGTTTTTTCATATTATTCGCCTTCCTTTAATACTGGTAAGCTTTCGCACACGAACTCTAAAACTCTTTTTAGTGCTTCTTCTTTTTGGTTGTTCAATGAGTTACCATATAGTAGTTTGTTTAGTCTTTCTTTTTCTTCTATTTGTAATATTCTAGCAACCACTTGGCATCTAGCTTCTTTCCAATTCTCTTTAATCTTTTTGTTGTATTCTGCTAGTTGCTCATTTGCATATTGTCTAGTTTCTACGAAATACTCATCTTTGTATGAGTTAAATCTTCCACTATTGAAGCCTTCCATAAAAGCATTTATGTGTGATTTATAACCTCTTGGGTAACCATCTCCAACTGCTTTTGTATGTTTGAATTGTTTCAATTTTTCTTCTAATGTCTCCATTATCTTCTCCTTTTTTACAACACAAACAATACCGCAAACACCTATCAAAGTCCAGACTTAATCGCAAGTTTTTTGACTATTTTTTCTTCCAAAACGACTGCCTTCTTGAACTGATTTCCTGCTATGGCACGACCAACATAAGGACTGCAAATTGTTAATATCAAATGCTTCTCCACCTTGCTTTATTGGTGTGATATGATCAACCATAGTTGCTTTCACGAAAGTTCCATTCTTTTTGCATTCTTCACATAATGGAGAGATTGTTAGTTTCCTTTTTCTTAACTCACGCCATCTAGGTGAATTGTAGAATGTTCTACTGAAATTATCTCTTTCGTATTTATTGTAGGTTGAATCAACCTTTTTCTTATGAACATCACAGAACCTGTCATTTGTTAGATTCGGACAACCTGGATATCCACAAGGGTGTTTTGGTTTGTGTGGCATTTGCGCTCGCTCCTTTTTTCTTGTGCCTTCACTTTATATTATTACCCCATTTTTGGTATGGTTTTTAACTTTTTCGGCATCAAACTGTCCCAAATTTAACCTTTTTTTCAGTTTTTTGCAGATTTTAACAACTTTTCAAGCAAATTTTCTGCATTTTTTAACTTTCTAGTGATAGTTGTTCGTGCCATTATTAGCACTTTACTCAACTGCCTTAGGGACATTCTTTTAATGTAATGGTTGGTTATAATTGTCTTTTCTTCTTCTGGCAGTATGTTGATGCAGTAGTCCAGCATATCCATTTCTTCTTTTAATTCTAGTAAATTTTCGTTGTTTTTATTGTCTTTATATCCAATCAATTTCAATTTGCTTTTATTCAAATGGTAATTGTTTAGTAGTTCGTTAACTGAATAATCGGTCATACTTCTCTTGCTCCTTTTCATCTAATTTTCGCTCTCTTTCTTCTTGTTCTTGCCTTAGCCTTAACACTTCCACCCAATCGAGTTCATCTTCTTTTGGTGTTAAAGTGGTGTCAAGCCAAGCCTTTATTTGTCCACACTCTTCTAGTTCTTCGTTCCAATCTTCTGCCAAACAAACACCAACTACATTCCAAGTTTTCATTGATAGGAATTGTTTATATTCTCTTATGAAAAACATAAGCATTGAGTCGGACTGTTCATCATAGTAGGTCAATCGCATATAGCGTTTGTGCCAGATTTTCGTGTGTTGTTGAATATAAAATTCTAGTTCGTTTTTAATCTCTTTTGATATAAGGTCAAAGTTTGGACTTATTGATGTCTCATAATCAAACTTGACCTCATCTGTTAGATTGACTTTGTGTAGCAATAAGTCCATCCATTTCTCCTTTATTTGATTGATTCTATAATTTCTTTAGCCTGGTCAAGGCTGGTTATAACAACAGCAATTCCACCTGCTAGCATAATCTTTCTTAGTGTAATTGCTTGCAAAAGTGTCGGTTTTCTTCCTGGCAGTTTGCATTCAAATGCTATAAATTTCCCTTTATAGCAGACAATTATGTCTGGAATTCCTGCTGTTCCATATTGTCCACCATGTTCTTTCCAGAAGAACAGGTTTGGTATTGTTTTTAGATAAGCCTTAATTTTATCTACAATGGTTTGCTCTTTCATAAATTCTCCTATAAAACACCTACACTGCCTACACTCCTTACACTTTTACTAGGAAATGTAAGTAAATATCAAAATCGTAGGGATACTTTTGTGTTTTACCTGGTTTTAGTGTAAGGAGAGTGTAAGTAAGTGTAAGGAAAGTGTAAGGACAATTTGTGGATAGATTTATGTTAAAAGCCTTTATTTTTCGGACTATTCACTACTTTTAGTGTAAGCAGTGTAAGGAGTGTAAGGGCTTTTTATATACTATTTCAGTCTTTTGGTGCATATCGGTCAAAAAATGTCACTTGTCTTGGCTTAAAAGTGTGCAAAGTGCAGTTGCTTCTTCGCCTTGTTGAATGTTCCCACTTGGTTGCCTTGTATATTCGTTGGCAAAAGTCGTAGTCATTTAATGTTTTACCTATATTTGCTTCCGTGTCTGGCAAAGCTTCCCCTGTCAAATCACAATAAGCATTGGCAAGTTGTCTCACAGAGCCTTCCCACCCTGTTGTTGGGTTCTTTTCATATAGTTTTAGCAATGTCATAGCAATAGGATTTTTGTTGAACGCTTCTTCTTTGTGCTTGGCTTCCTGTTCTTCAGGTGAACCAACTACACTCCAAATACCTTGCTCTTGGCTACGATTTATCACAATTTCCTGTTCTATAACATCACGACCTGTGAGATTTAGTGTTGCGAATTCATCGCCACGCTTTTTCTTGTAGATAAGCAATGCTGTGTCTGATGCACCGATTATTGCTGTACTACCACTTGTCATATTGAAAACATCATCTTGGTCTAACATTTTTCTAGTGTGATGAACCAAAATTATGCTAATTCCATATCTATCTGCAAATTGTTTGAGAATGCCCATTTCCCTATAATCATAGGCATAGGCACTTTCATTTTTCATTGCTGTTCCACGAATTTTTTGGAAAGTATCAAAGATTATAACTTTAATGTCTTTGTGTGCTTTCACTATTCGTGTCAGCTGATCTATGAGACCTGTATCTAAGGTTTTGCACTCAGTTTTGAAGTAAACCCCAGGTGAAGGCTTTTTGTTTTTCCAAACTACATTCATTCTTCTTTTCAATCTACGATCACTATCTTCTAGTGAGAAATACAGCACTCCACTGTGCGTTGTAGGTTTGTTTAAGAATGAAAGTCTTTCTACTATTGCATTACAAAGTTGCATCATCAACCAAGACTTACCTATCTTACTTGCGGCAACTAGAATTGATAGTCCTTCTGGAATAAGTCCTTTGACTATCCATTTCAAATCTTCTAGTTCAATGCTATACAAATCTTCTGCTGTGATTAGGTCATCACTACCACGAGCAACTCTTTTTGCTTGCAAGTTGCCTTGATAGATTCGTTCGCATAGTTTTGCTGGATCTTTCTGCAATAGTTCGTTTGGATCTTTGTAGTTGCCAGCAACATTGAACTTTACGCACTTGACATCAACTTCTTTAAGCATTTGATATAATTCTTCATTTGCTTGTTGTCCAGGCGCATCGTTGTCCAGGCATAGAATCAATGGTGCTTTGGGCTTAATCTTTTTGCAAAATTCAACTAGTTTATTCTTGTTCTCTTTCCCACAAATTGATATTGCAACGCCACTATATTGCATAATGCTCATTGCACAGATTGGACTTTCAACCACAAATATTGGTCTAGTATCTTTCTTATACAATGCTGTGTCGTTCCAAATTGGCTCTGGTCCTGCTTTATCTTTTTCTGGCTTATAGAATTCTTTTCTATCTACTCGCCTTGTTTGGTAGTACGTATAACTTCGATTGTATGGAATCACGACACATTTTTTCTTAATGTCATATCCCACACCGAAGAAACGCAAGGTTTCCAGAGACAATCCCCTGTTTTGCAAATAATCCGTTTTTTCCAAGTTCTTTTGGCATTCTAGAATGTATCTTCGTATTTCTAGTTTGCTTGGATCTTTTTCTTCTTTTCCAAAGTCAACTTGTAAATTGAAATCACTTGCAATAAGTTTTGCGGCATCAATTTGACTTATGTTTTTGTACTTGGCCACGAAGCTGATGCCATCGCCACCAGCCCCACAGCCAAAGCATTTCCACATATTGTCTTTTTCATTTACGCTCAAAGAACCAGTCTTTTCGTTATGAAATGGGCAGATAACTTTGTTATCTCTTCTGAGTGGTTGGTAATAATACTCAATAAGTTGCTTCACATTAACTAGTGAATTTATTTCTTCAAAAATATCTGCCATTGATCTCTCCTTATTCTAGTCGAGTGTTATTCCTCGTTCTCATAGTTTTCTTGTAAGTTTTTAGCGATAGCCTTAACCTGCGCCGAAAGTGAATCAATGGATTTTTGTTCAATGTCGTTTAGTTCTCTAACCTGGGAAACAACAACTTTGCTGTAAGTTATTCCACCAGAGTTTTGAACCTTTTTCAAACTGAACTTTGTAACCACTTGATTTGACTTTCTTCCTTTTGAGACAATTCTCATAATGTATTTTGAAAAGTCTCCAACGCTTGTGGTAGGCAAAGCAAATACGACTGGCAAAGCTTCGCCTTTACGAAGCAAGAAAATTCTTCTTTTAACCTTGCAGGCTTTACCACCATTTTCGCCACTACCAAATTCATTGAAAGGACAATCTTTGCACGACTTCATCTCGCCTGTGTCTCTATCAATTCCTGTGATGCCATCAATTGATGAGCAGTTTGGTGCTTCGTTTGCGCCATTGTATTTTTCTTTGTAGTATGAAAGCATTGGGTGATGGTATAGAATAACCGCTTCAAACTCTTTTTCAAGATCCGGTTCTTCAGGGTTGTCGCCTGGCACTTCGTAAGCAAGTCCACCACCACTTGGAACTTTGATTCTGTCAAATGTGATGTTGAGTCCTTGCATTTCTTCGCCAAGTGATTCAGCGAGATTACTGCTCTCTACTGCATACTCTGTTTCTTTCTTTACAATTTCATTTTGCATGACAATTCTCCTATTTCTTAATTCTTATTGATTGTTTTTCAAAGGTATTGATAAGTCCATCTAACCATTCTGGCATAATGTCCTCGTTTCCCTTTTTCTGTTCTTTCACAAATCCACTTAGAGTGTTTGCATTAACTGTGAAAAGGTAGTCAAGTCCTTTATCACGAATTCTCTTATACAATTCATCTCTGGTTTCTGGGTTTGCTGAAAGGTATTCTCTTGATGCCACAATGAACTGAACACCATTTCTTTTGAAGGTAGAAACTTCATTGTCGGTCATCTTTTGGATTAACTCTTGTTCTAGTTGTTCCACTACTTCGTTTGCATCTTTGTAAGCCTGCTCACGAATATCTCTTTCTTGTCTTGCGGCATAGTACTTATCCGCTGTTTCAAATAAATCTTGATTTTCCATTTGGTCTCCTTATTTGTTTGTGTTGAATAACGATCGCCAATTGTCAACCACCAAGTCTGCTATGCTTTTCTTTCTTTTTAGTGCATCAAAGACCTTTTCATCAATGGTCTTGTTTGCTATTAAGTGAATGTAGGTACAATTGTTTTTCTGCCCTATCCTGTGTATTCTTGCTTTCGCCTGTTCATAGTTTGAGAAACTATAATCTAGCGAATAGAACACAGCAGTATCGGCGGCAGTCAATGTGAGCCCCATTCCTGTTGTTTGTATCTGCCCAACAAACACTCTAACTGTTTCATCTTTTTGGAATTTTTCCACTTGTTCTGCACGGTCTTTAACATCGCCTTTGATAAGTGCATATCCTATTTTCTTTTTTATTAGTAATCTTTCGATAGCATCTATCTCTGCGACAAATCGTGCAAAAACAACCAACTTTTTGCGTGCATCCATACACTCATCAATAATTTCTTCAAGTGCGTTTATCTTTGCTGAAGATATTGGCACAGCTTCATCACTTATTTCAGTTTTAACGAAGCCACCCGTTATCTGCGACAATCTCAATAATTTAGTAAGCACGTTCATTGCTACAACATTGCCTTGTTCAAGTTCTGCCACACTTTCTCTTTCCAAAAGTCTATATTGTGTTTCGGCTTTTGGTTCAAGGTCAACAAGTCTTATTTGGTCAACTTGTTCTGGCAAGTCCAAAGCTTCTTTTTTGGTTATTCTAAATGCAATACTGTGTGCCTTTTCCACAAGTTCTGGTAGGTTTTTATATCCTACAACTTGGTGATTTCCATAGCCACCAAGGATTGCGTATCTTGCTCTAAATGCGTAGAAACTAGAACCAAAAACGTTTTCATCCAGGAACTTATACTGTGAGAAAAAGTCCAAAGGATTGTTGGTCACAGGTGTTCCTGTCAAAATAATGTTGTGTTTACTTTGTTTGCCAAGTCTATGAAGTGCTTTTGATTGTTTTGCTTGTGGATTTTTTATCTTGCTTGACTCATCACAAACAATTAAGTCTGGTTGCCAAATTGCAAGCATTTCTTCAATTCTCCAACAACTTTCATAGTTGATGACGGCGACTTGAAGTCCTTTGCCAAACAAATTGTTTAGTGCCTGGTATTTCTTTTGAGAACTACCATCAAGCACAGCAATATTGAAATCGAAATCAGCAAACTTTTTGAATTCACTTTCCCATACTGAAACTATGGAAAGTGGCGCTACTATCAGCATTTTATTGATTTTTTGATTGTTATATAATGCACCAGCAAGTGCTATTGTGATCAAGGTTTTCCCTGTTCCCATTTCGGCCAAGATGGCAACA
Organism: uncultured Clostridia bacterium; assembly: GCA_934747385.1. Taxonomy (GTDB): domain Bacteria; phylum Bacillota; class Clostridia; order Christensenellales; family UBA1242; genus Onthoplasma. The sequence continues at coordinate 139,105 of CAKVGK010000001.1, forward strand.
GATTTACTCTTTTTCACTTCGTTTATTTCTCCAATATTCTTTCATGTGTAGACTTGTGTGTTCTGCTCTATCCATTACTTGAATATTACTAGGTTTATTGTTTTTGCTGTTGCCATCAATGTGATGAACAACTTCATTCGGCAATAGATCTCTTCCAAGTTTCACTCTTGCAATTCGCCTATGTTCTGGCTCTCCTAGATACTTGTTATAGGATTTTGCTGTTATGTTATTTTTGTTATTGTATTTCAGCTTCCTTTGTCTCATTTTTACTCTTTCATCTATTGTTTTGCCAGGCTGATTCATAGGATTTATTGTCTTATTAAAATTAGAGAATTTTACCGAATTAAACTCATTTTTGCACTTTGCCGAGCAAAAGTTGAATTGATGAATTGTGCTAGGTGTTTTCATTATTATTTTTAGGCAGTTATCACAAACTATTGGAACTTTCATCTGGGATATAACCCATCACTTTTAATGCGAATAGAAAAGCTTTAAGTTGGTGCTTATATGGTTGCACATTGATTGGCATTGTCGTATTGAAAGATTTCTCTATATTTTGGTTTTCTGACATTCATCTGCCTCCAATTGATGATCTTCATGGCATCTTCCGCTCCTACAAACTTAATAAATGTCATTGCATCATCTCTTTCTAAATCCCCGTTATCGAATAACATATCAATAAACCTTTTGTAATCCCAACCAAGGTTCTTAACAAACTCGCTCATTGACATCTTAATCTCTTTAAGGTATTTAATTAACTTGTTCCTGTTGATCTTCATTTTTTGTCTCCTTGCTTGTAGGTGGTGCGAAATCATTTATCAACTCCTGTAATAGTCTTGGGTTCACTTCGTTATCATCAGCACCTTGCAGTAATGCCAATGCTTTTCCGAGAATCTGCAATTTCTCGTTGGTGATTATTTTCCCCTGGACTATGTATTTTGTGTCGAGTTTTACACCACCTCTGTTTATGCCACCACAAAAAGTTTCAATAGGATAGCGATATGCAAGTGATTGGATGTGTCTTTTTGCTGTTGAGTAAGACACTTCGACTTCATTGGCTATTTCTTGCAAAGTGTGAACTTTGCCATCAGAAATATAATTCAAGATATCTGCTGTTACGCTTGAACTTCTGAAATCCATACCGCTATCACCTCCTTTCTTTTTGTTTTGACACTCATACTTTAGCAGTGTCGCTAGTTCACCATTTGACCTAGCGGGAATTATTTTTCAAATTTTTTTAGAAATTTTTTATTTTTTTCTTGCAATAAAAAATCCCAAGTTATAAAGAGCGCATAAACTCTCTTATACTTGGGACTTCGTATTTTTTATAAAGTTGTAGGTTGATGAGTTCGGGGATTTTCAATAAAACCTCCTTTTCTTATCAAAAAACTCATCTTTCGTATATCATACAATAATTTTACAATACCTTTTAGGTATTGTAATTTTTTGATACCTACTTTTATTGGCAAAACTGCTCTTTCTTTGTCGCAATTTGCCGAAAATAAAAAACCCAAGCGTTTTATCAATTTTTTAACTGAAAGAACGCAAGGGTTCGTATTATTTAATATTCAATTTTAATCTGCAAACTCCATTGATATGAAGACTTTTTCTTTGCATCTAACACATTTTACGTCATAGATGAATTGTTTCCGCTTCAGTTTGGTTGGCACTACAACAAGTGCTTTCACTACACCTGTTTCATCAGATGTAATGCTCTCTCCCAAACATCTGCCACAATGTGGACAAAACATTTTAGTTTTCAATGCTATCGCCTCCTAAAAACTGTGAATTACGTGCTTAACAATACCTTGAATTTTAACTTCTTTTGTAATGATGTCTTGATATTTCGGATTTTCAGGATGCAATGCAACATAGTCTTTGTGTTTGAATAGTCGCTTTACTGTGGCTGAATCGTTTAATAACGCCACAACGATGTCTCCGTCATCGGCACTATCACAAATTTTAACTACTAGCAAATCTCCATTATTTATTCCTGCGCCGACCATGCTGTCGCCTTTTGCGTGCAATACCATTGTTTCGCCAGAACCAAAAATTGATGTAGGCAATAAATAATTCTCCTCAATATTTTCTTCAGCTAGAATAGGTGTTCCGCAGGCTACTGAGCCAACCAGTGGGGCTACTATGGTTGTTCCTTTGCGAAGGTTAAATGGAATCTCAATTTTGCCTTGATCGTTTTGTGAGAGTAAACCACGAGTTTTTAAGACATTTACATATTTTTGTGCTGTGCCTATGCTTGGGAAACTCATTGCATGGCAAATCTGACGAAATGAAGGCGACCTACCTTCTTTCTTTTGATACTCTTTTACAAAGTTCAACACTTCTTGTACTGTATTCTCTTTTATTACTCTCATTTCCCTATTCCTTTGTTATAAATATACACCCCGTATATTTATGGCTTAATGATAGCACACACTATATCCAAAAAATTGGATTTCAAATATTTATTTCAATTTTTTTGCAAAAAAAAAATAGACCAGGTTTATTGCCTAGTCTATTTTGTCTTAATCTTCAAATGAAATCTTTTTTGATTTGCTTACTTTTGCTCTGAAATCTATCTTTAGATAATCTTTCTTCTTTAATACTACTTTGCATTGAAAACCATTTTCTTTCTTCAAAACAAAATGTCTGTCGAAGTCATCATCATAGTCATCATCATCTTCATCCAAATTACTCTTTCGAAGTTGTTCTTGATCAAATATGTCAAGAATACCAAATTCGTTCATTGAATCAAAAATGTATGATCCTTCTGGGAAATCTACTCCTATTTCATATAACCCTTGTGGAATGATAATTTCTTTTTCCATTTTTATCTCCTTTTAAAACATATCATCATCTTCATCTAGAGTATCCATAACCATCATATCATCAAGTTCCTGCAATTCTTCTGGATCATCATCGGAACTCATCATGTGTGGGAACATTTTTTCATACTTTGGTTTCTGCACTTTTGCGACTTTCTTTTCACTTACTTGTAAAGATTTTTGTGCTGGCGCTATTCCAAGCATTTTGTTTGCTTCATCTAAAACTGTAATTGTGTCGTATACTTTGACATCTGCTCCTACCATGCACTTTTTAAACAAATTTGTATATGGTTGTTTCGGCACTTGCTGTGCCACATAGTTTATTTTTGAACCAGATGATTTCTCCGTTTGAATAAATGCTGAAATATCTGCCAACTTATCAAAGTCCAAATCTGTATCTTCAAGAGAGAAAAATGTATATTTTCTCCCATTTTTATTTGTTCCTTTTAGTATTTTTATTCCCTGTTTTGATATATCTTCAACATTTGTATAGTGTCCATCTTCAAAAATTTTTGCAAGGTGTTCATATAGTTCTTCTGTTGTAAGTGGGCCGTGCAATGCTTTTTCTCTCATTTTATTCCAATAATCATTGAACGGATCATCTTTTGGTTGAATCTTTTGTTTACCACTTGTCGGCAGATACTTTTGTTTGAGTTTATTATTTTGACTTATTAAAGCAATCACGCAAATCACTATAATTATAACAGGGACTAAAATATACCAAAGTCCATTTATTTGACCTTGTGCAAGTCTTTCTATTCCGACACAAATGCTTCCAATTAGCATTAGTCCAAAAAATATTAACCAGCCCATGTTTCCTTCCTTTTAATCAATTGATTGCATTTTGTCTAGCAAACTTTCGTAACTATCTACTACTTCGTATCTTACATTGCCTGCAAGTTGAAGTTGGTCAAACAGCTTCTTTGCACAATCTGTCTTTGCTTTTTCTATTCCACGAAGTTCTAGCGATTCCATACTACCTTTTGTTTCAGCAACAAAGTATATGTGTTTTACACTGCCTTCATTGAATGCTATTGCCCAGTCTGGTGCGTAGTTTCCAACTGGTGTTGGAATTTGGAACGATCTTGGAAGTTTAGCATATACACAAACTTCATTTGCCACATCAAGTTCTTTTGCAAATTTACGCTCTATTGACTCTTCGGCTGTTCCATCGGTTACAACATAGTCTTGGATTGCCTTTTGCGCCTTATATGCCTTGTCAAAGTCAATCTTTGCTTGGTTACCTGTGAAGATATCGCTGTCATATTCCCCTTCGGTCTTGTTGTATGTTATGTGGTCTACAATCATAGAAGCCTTTTGCTCGTTTATGAGTCTTGATACTTTTGTTATAAACTCTTCTGGGTTAATAGCGAACATTTCAAATTTTTCTCTTGTGATACCCTGCAAAATGCGAACTACTGTTCTTCTAGTTAAAGTCGTGTTGTCTACTATTTTTCCTATTAAATCGTATTTTGTATTATCCGCAGCACCACTACGGATTGTTTCGGTTCTTGTGTCAGTTGTGCTGAATGAATCGCCACGCTTTAATGCGTTCTCATCCATTGTTTTCTTTTGCTGACCTATTGTTACAACGTACTTTAATTCAGCAACGAATAATCCTTTGTTTATGCTTTCAATTGAGTGTTTTATAAGTTCTTCGCTGTCAAAGTCAACTTTGTATGTATATTTGTGATTGATTTGCTTCCAAAGTTTTTGGAATTCTGCCTTGTGGAAGTTGTCGTTAAGTGGGTTGCTTTCCACTGTTGATTTATTGGCATCTTCAAACATACCATCAAGTGCTTTTTCGTTGTAAATGCTTTCAACAAGTTTATGCACACTTTCTGTGTATGGTGCAAGGATTTCTGGCATTGCCGCAAGTGTGTTATTTGCTTTGTCATCAAAGTATTTTTGAGTGATTTTATTGTCTTTATCAGCATAACCGTTGAATCTCAAATAACTTTGAATATCACTTGCCATATCATTATTAACTTGAATTCTCTCTTTTCCATCGCTAACAAACTTACCACGGAAATACTCAATTGTTGCTCTTGTAGGTCTGTCTGCAAGGTTCTCTTTAAGCACTTTTTGTATTGAACCAACGAAGTCTTTATAACTGTCTGTTGCAATAACTGTTAAAGTGTTTACATTATGGAATGATGATCTCTCATTCTTGAAATAATGAAGGTCTGTTCTATCGCCTAGCATATTTACAGCAATACGAAGTCCACGACCAACTTCTTGTCTCTTGGCTATCGCACTGTCGCCACCTGGTTTCAACGCACAAATTTGGAAGATATTTGGGTTATCCCAACCTTCACGAAGTGCTGAGTGTGAGAATATGAATCTTGTTGGTTCTTCTTTTGAAAGCAATCTCTCTTTGTTCTTCAAGATAAGGTCGTATGCCGAGATATCATCTGAACCTTCGCCTTTGCTTTCTTTTGAGTCAATCATTCTTCCGGTCTTTTTATCTATTGAGAAATAACCTTTGTGTGTGTCTTTAACATCAATGCCTTTTAAGTAGCGAATGTAAGGTGTTTCAAATAATGTTATCTTTTCATTGAGTGCTTTTGTGTACTCTTCTTCAAACATTCTTGCATACTCGCCTTTTTCATCTGGCTCGTTGTAATCTCTATACTTTACAACTTCATCAATGAAGAATAATGACAAGCATTTGATTCCTTTATCGTAAAGCTTCTCTTCCTTTTCAAAGTGAGAACGAATTGTCTCTCTTATTTGTATTCTTCTAAGGTCTTTATCTGAAACATCGCCAAGCACTTCGCCTATATGCAAAACTTGTCCATTAAGGAAAGTGATTGTGTTGTTGAATGGATTGATGTCCGAGATTATGTAATCGTTCTTGTATTGTTCCATTTGGTTAGACTTATGATACAAGTTGTCGCCTTTACCAAGAATTCTTGTCTCTCTATTGATTGACTTATTGTAATTGATTTCAAACTCCAACTTACACATTGGTGGCTTGTTTGGTGAAAGGACAATGTCTTGCAAGTATAGATACTTATCTGTTCCACGCAAGTTTTTAATCTCAAAACCTTTAACTTGAATCTTTTTAACCAAGCATTTGTTGTATGCATCCACTGCATCCAAGCAATATACAAGGTTATGTTGCTTTTTGTGTGTTGCTGAGAAGTTCATACAGAACAATGGATTGAATTTGCGAAGTGAAAGTTGTGTTGCACTCTTTTCATCGCCCATCTTTTGTGGTTCATCAAGTATTAGTATTGGTCTTGTTTTTGCCACAACATCAATTGGCTTTCTTGATTGGAATTCATCAAGAACCATATCAATTCTTCTGGCATCAGCGCCACGAGCGTTGAATGCTTGGGTGTTGATAATCATTACATTGATATCGCTACTTGAAGCAAAACTATCTAGTTCACTAAGTCTTTTGCTGTTGTATACAAAGTATCTCGCCTTTTTGTGGTAACGATCCATAAAGTGATCTTCCATCATCTGGAACGACTTTTTAACACCTTCACGAATAGCAATGCTAGGAACAACAACTATGAATTTACTCCAACCATATCTTTCGTTTAATTCAAAAATGGTGTTGATATACACATAGGTTTTACCTGTTCCTGTTTCCATTTCAATGTCAAGAGAACATTTGCCAAGTCCTTTTACCAACTCTTCTGACTCTTTGTAGTTGCAGTCTTGTTGAATATGCTTTATGTTTTGCAAAATGTCAGTTTCATCAAGCAAAATCTTAGCATTTTCGAAGCCATCATCATTTTCTTCAAAGGCGTCAAAAAGTGAAGCCTGTTTTAACTCATCAGTCTTTTTCTTAATACCTAAGTCTCTTGTGTATCTAACCATATCCAACTTTGGCTGCCCTTTGAATACCTTGCTGATATTACTTACAGCTTCCTGTTGATATGGCTGTGTCTTGAATCTAAATTTCATAAGTTTTCTTCCTTTACTGCAATTTTCTTTGTATACTCATCGACTTTTGTATATGACATATAATCCTTTAATAACCCTTTCAACTTTATCATCACTTCATTACTATCAGGATACTTTTCTTTAATCTTAGAGATTATATTGTTGTAAACAACATTTTCTGGATATTTTCCTTGTTTGTAAAGTTGATAAGTAATTCCCATATTCTTATCATACAAAATGTTTATACCATTAATATAACGCATTATTTTGCCCATTTGTTTTCTTATTTTATTATCGCGCCTAAATAGTCTTAATGAACAATAATCATCAATTAAATAATAAATTTCATTAAAATCATAATTGGTAAATTTTTCAATAATAGTTATAAAATCTCGCACATAAGTATCGCTATTATCAAATACTATCTTTCTGTCATCTTTATTAACTTTATTTTCAGCGTCACAAACCTTATAAATGATATTATCATAATTCCAATTAAACCAATTTGTGTAATCTGCAAGTATGTTCTTAATGTTTTTAACTTCTGAATAAAACTTAATTTCATATTGTTTTTTTATATTGCAAAATGATATCAGTCCAGTGACCAATCCAATTAAAGCACCACCAACTAATGAAATAAAAATGTTCAAAAATATTGAATAACTTATACAGGCTTCAAATTTTTTAGACAAATAGCCAAATACAATTACACCTACTATGCTAATGATAAAAAACAATAAATTCCACCAAAATATTTTCTTATTAGATCCCATTATATTACCTTCCTTGTTGTGGTTGGCGAATAAGTTTCAAATATTTGGTCAAAGTTTACTGCTACACTGTCAGTTGACATACTTGCATCGCGGAATACAGCGTATAATGGTTGCATCTTTGCTATTGCTGTAACGACATCATCGTTAAGGTCTTTATCAAAACAGCAAACTAGGTCGCCATCGTTTACATTGAATACTTTTTTACCATTGATCTCTAAAGTCTTTATTTCACTTGAAAGCATTACACCCATATCAAGCATTACTTGGAATAATAAATCTTCTGGAGTTCTATCTTCCTTGATGTTATCTTCAAATTGAGTGAGTAAATCTTGTGTTGTTTTATTTGGTGAATAATAAATGTCTTTCATACAACTGCTGTCTAATTTCAAATCTCTGAAACCTATATCTAAATCTTTCGCATTTGGATTTTCTTCTTTTATTTTTTTACCTGCACGACGAATTCTTTCTTTACCTATTTCACAAATCGTTTTATACCCAGCTTTATATGCTTCACTTTTTTCATCACATTTTTCAGGCAATTGAACACAAATATATTTTCTATTTCCGCCATCTTCAGCATTTAATTGCATGACCGCATGAGCAGTTGTTGCTGAGCCACTAAAAAAGTCCAATACTATATCTATAGATGGTATCATAGAAATGATATATTTTATCAATTCCACTGCTTTTGGAAAATCAAAAGGTAATTTATTATTTTTTAACCATTTAGTAGAAGATTGTGAATCAAAGAATAAAATTGACTTTGGGGTTTGATACATAAAATCTTGTAAATATCTTTTCGGCCTAGGAATTGTAGTTTCATCTTTTCCAAATTCAAATTCATTGTTTAATAATTTTTTCTTAATTTCATCATCCTTAAATCTCCATCCACCAGTAGGTTTTGCACATGGTTTATTTGTAATAGGATGAATTATTTCTGTTGTAAAATTCCCGTTAGGAACTCCACCAGGATCATTTGTCTGATATACTCCATCTTCATCAGCATATGTAAAATGATCCAAATCATAAAATCTTGGTTTTTTTACTAATTCTAATAATTCGTTATGTATTTCCTCTTTTGTAAGATTTCGAGCTAGTAATTGATTTACTCGCGATACATATTCATCAACATTATTTTTTTTAACACTCCACTCATTATCCAATAAATATTTATTTTTTGCAAAACATAAAATGTATTCATGAGATACAGAAACCCATTTTGCATTATTTTTTGATGAGTTCGAAGCAACTATAAAGGTGGCAACATAATTTGAAATTCCAAAGATTTCATTACATATATTTGTTAAATTCACTATTTCATTATCATCTATACTAATAAAAATAGCACCATCATCTGTGAGTAAATCCTTAGCAAGTTTAAGCCTTGGATATATCATATTGAGCCAATCTGTATGGAATCTGCCATTACTATCGTTGTTAGCAACCATACGGTTACCTTGATCATCAACTTGATTGCTTCTTTCTAAATATTCATCAGTATTTACGGCAAAATCATCATTGTAGACAAAATCATTGCCCGTATTATAAGGTGGATCTATGTATATCATTTTAATTTTGCCAAGATAGGTCTCTCTCAATAGTTTGAGAACATCAAGATTGTCTCCCTCAATATAAAGGTTTTGTGTATGATCAAAATCTACACTTTCTTCTCTACATGGTCGAAGTGTCTTAGCAATAGGTGCGTTTGCCGTAAGTATTGCCTGCTTTTTATCAGGCCAAGTCATTGTATATCTCTCTTTGTCTCCATCAATAACAACATGACTCAACTCTTGTTTAAGCATATCAAAATCTACTAACTTTGTTAGTTTTCCTTCTTCATCGAGTGCTTCTGTTACACAATTTGGAAATCTTTTTGCGATGAATTCAATGTTTTCATCAACCAAATTTTTGCTTTGCATTTGTAATTTATCCATTGTTTTCTCCTTGTTGATTGAGTGGATTTCCTTTTTCATCCATTACTGATACTTCACTATTGCAATTTCCACACTTATAATTCCACCAATTACGATATTGTGATAAAGGAATCAATTTGCTATCTTTTTTCCAGCAACAACTGCAATATGGAATCTTTGGCTGTTCGCCTTTTATGGTAAAAAATCCCCTTGGACTATACTCCAAATCTTTTTCTTTTACCTTTGCTTTTTTTAAGTTTTTTATTTCTTCACTTAGGTCTTTTATTTTGTTATTGAGATTCTCGTTATCCTCTCTTAATTCAAAGAACTGTTCTTGTAATTGCAAAGACAATTCTACAATCTCTTGATTTTTTATTTTTTTCGCAAGGCTTATTAAGTCCTTTAATCCGTTATATACATCTGAAAAACTCATACTACAGCACCTTCCTTGTTGTAGTTGGTGAATATGTTTCAAATATTTGGTCAAAGTTTACAGACACACTATCTTTTTGCATTCCTGCATCTCTGAACACTGCATAAAGTGGTCTCATTTTTGCAATTTCTGTAACAATGTTTTCGTTTAGATCCTTTTCAAAACAACATACTAAATCGCCATCATTTACATTAAATACCTTCTTTCCTTGAACATCTATCGTTTTAATTTCACTAGAAAGCATTACACCCATATCCAACATTACTTGGAATAGTAAATCTTCGGCTGTTCTATCTTCTTTGATATTATCTTCCAATTGTGAAAGTAAGTCTTGGTTTAATTTGTTAGGCGAATAATAAACATCCTTCATGCAACTACTATCAAGTTTTAAATCCCTAAAACCGACATCTAGTCCACTTATATTGTCTAAAATTTTATTTTGAATTTTGTTTGTATCGTTTATAAATTCTTCCTGGGTAGAAAATTTCGCAACATTGCCTACTAAATTATGAGTAGCCATCCAAGCTTCTTTTATTTGCTTTCCTGCACGCCTAATTCTCTCTTTTCCAATTTCGCATATTGTTGGATATTTATCATTATTTGTTTCTTCTGGAATTTGTATCATTATAAATTTTCTAGTTCCACCATCTTCAGCATTCATTCTCATAACTGCTTGGGCAGTTGTTGCTGAGCCACTAAAAAAGTCTAAAACTATATCATTCTTATTTGTTGCATACTTTACTAATTTGTAAATAAAAGAGACTGGCTTAGGATATGAGAAATTCTCTCCAATATCATTAAACAATTCATTAACTTCTTTTGTTGCAACCTGGTTCATATATGTATTATCTGTTCCAAATAGAGAATCAACCAAGTTGTTCTCACTTCTTAATTCAGAGAGATATTTTTTTACAATAAATCCCCTTTCGCCATTTTTAACTTCTTTTCTAAATACTACTTTCCCTGATTGAACCCATCTTTCAAATGTCGCCTTTGCAAATGCCCAATATCTTCCTTGTGGTGGAACATCTACTGTGCCTGTGTAAGGATTCACAATTTCAAATCTTGCATTTTCACTACCAGACCTTGCACTTGGGTTATCTACTATCCAAGGGCCATTTGGATCGTTATCTGGGTTTTTGTAATTTGAAGTATCTTTAGGTTCGCCTTTTAAACTTGCACAATTTATATCTCTAGCATAAATTAGTACAAATTCATGCTGATAATTTAATCCCGTCTTAGAATCATTGGTTTGAGACTTTGTCTTTCTTATTAAGTCTCCAATATAATTCACTTCGCCAAAAATTTCATCACATACTTTCTTAAGATTACTCTCTTCATTGTCATCTATTGAAATTAATATCATTCCATCATTTGTTAATAAATCTTTAGCAAGTTTAAGCCTTGGATAGATCATATTAAGCCAATCTGTGTGAAAACGACCATTGCTTTCATTATTTATAACTAACCTGTTCCCTTGTTCATCGACCTGATTACTTTTTTGAAAATACTCTTCTGAGGTGCTAGAAAAATCATCATTATAAACCAAATCACTACCTGTGTTATAAGGCGGATCAATATAAATCATTTTAATTTTACCAAGATAGGTTTCACGCAAAAGTTTAAGAACATCTAGATTATCGCCCTCGATATAAAGGTTTTGTGTACCATCAAAGTCAACACTCTCATTTGTACATGGTCTTAATGTCTTAGCAATAGGTGCGTTTGCTGTAAGTATTGCCTGCTTTTTATCAGGCCAAGTCATTGTGTATCTCTCTTTGTCTCCATCAATAACAACATGACTCAACTCTTGTTTTAGCATATCAAAGTCTACTAACTTTGTTAGTTTTCCTTCTTCATAAAGTGCTTCTGTTACACAATTTGGAAATAAATTTTGGATTTTTTCAATATTTTCATTTACCAAATTTTTGCTTTGCATTTGTAGTTTATCCATTATTTTTCTCCTATATAATTAAAGTTTTTGCATTGTTTTACCTAGTCTTTTTTCGTGTCTATAATCGTTTGAACTACTTGTTTAACTTCTAATATGTTTTCTAAACTTTGTTTCAAGTCTGTATAGAGTGTTTCATTCTTTATAACATACACTGGCTTCACTAGAAATGCCCTACTACCATCTGCACATTTCATAAAGAAAGTCATTTGATCTATGATTGGTTCATTATGGACTTCAGCATTTCTTAACTTTCTCACTTCCTCAATTGATTTACTCTCTTTTAATTTGTTTAAACCAACAATAACATCTTTTAATTCTGGACTTGATTCAGATTCTTCTTCTAATTGTGCAAAGAAACCTTTATCGAACTTGGTCTTTTTAAAATCAAAATTATAAAGGATTCTAATTACAGTTTTTATTTTTTCAATAATATTAAAGATTTCGAAACTTAATTTTACACATTCACGTCGATAAAGAACATTCATAATATCAAACAGATCTTCATCTTGAACAACCTCATCTCTATGCAATTGTTCATAATAATTAAACAAACACAATACCACGACATTACATGAAAATAGTTGATTGTTTATTCTTCGAATCTTTTCTCTAAAATCTTCATTTACTTCTTCATCAAAATTAATAAAAGCCATAAAACCAGACTTCTTAATTTCTATTGTTTGATTCCTATTCTGATTATATTTTTCTAAACTATATTGTAATTTAGTTGTATCAAAGTATTGTTCAAGTGCTTTTTCTCTTATTTCCTCGTTTGGAAATTTTATAAATTCGTATATATCGTATTTATTTACCATTCTATTCCTCCAACTGTTCCAATTCTCTTTTGAGTTCTTTTATTTGGCTGTTTATAGCCATTTTTGTGTTTGGTTGTTTTTCTGCATCACGAGTTTTTGTTAGCTTTTCTATCTCTGTTTTGTGCTTTCTTATTTGGTTGGTTCGGTCTGTGTATTCTTCAAAAGTTTCATCTTGTCTGAACTTTATTTTCGTGATGTAACTTACCATTGCTTTGAAAACATTTTCTAGTTTACTTGTGGTTGGAAACTCTTCCTTGTTTTCTTCCTGCCAATCACTTTCGCAAGTTTTCAAAACCTTTGTTTTATCTTCAGTAAATACTTTTAGTGATGTGATATACTTGATTTCACTGCCATATCGCAATCTAAAAAGTATTTGGAAGTTTATGTATTTATTCAGTGCATCTATAAACTTTGTTGGCACAACTGCATTGTTAAGCAATATGTCCATTATGTAGATTTCTTTCACATTTTCGCTTGGTTCTAGGTTTGTCCTATCTGGTGATAATGTGTTTGCCAAAATGACTTTTGAAACAACTTGTGCATCTGTTTTTATTGTCTTATCTGCCTTTATTGTTCTGAAAAGTTCAAGCATCTTAAAGTTTATATTTACAGCAGTTTTGTCGTTGTATATAAACATCTTTTCTCCTTATCTTTTGGTTATTTCACTACTACGAAAGCAAGCAATTCGAAGTCATCAAGACCTTTAATCTTTGCACCCGTTAGCACCATACTTCCTTGTTTGAAAAGCGCATTGATATCGCTTTGCTCTTTAACTTCAATTATGCTTTTTATAGCTTCTTCAAGTAGTTCTGAGTATTTGTGCATATCTAATCCATCATTTGTTTCATCATTGAACTTTTTATATGCTTTTGGAATTGGATCTTTTTGCCCTTTGCAAGACAAACGAAGTGCATCCAAAATTTGTTTTACTTCCAAGTGGTTGTCTATAATCTCGCCACTTTCATTGACATATACGAGATAGTAAGGGTGCAACCTGTTTTGCCTATTGATATTCACATTGTTGTTTTGGTTCTTCAAAATGTAAATAACACCTGGCGCAACACCCTTTTCTTCATCTGCTGGGATAACACAATGCATTCCTTTTGGTACTCGTTTTGGTTCGCCATAGGTTTTAATGAATTCGGCGGCATCCATTCTAAACTCGTTAAGTCCAAGGTCTGAGATTGAAATACCATTATTTTGATCTTCAAGGTCAATATTCTCGCCTTCACGAAGTTTCTTTATTTGAATTTCACGATAGTCATCCATTTGGTCATCTGGGTTAAGTAAGTTATCATCGGCTGTTGCTGTTTGGTCAACAATTGTCATTCTGCTCTTTACCCTATCTGTTAAGTTGATGTATTCATTAAGTGGCAATGGTGGCCAAAAGTTTATGAGTCTAATAACTTTGTTTTTGCTTCCAAGTCTGTCAATACGACCAAATCTTTGAACAATGCGCACTGGGTTCCAGTGAATATCGTAGTTTATGCAAAGGTCGCAGTCCTGCAAGTTTTGACCTTCGGAGATACAGTCTGTTGCAATAAGCACGTCTATATCTTTGAAGCAATCATCATATTCGTGTTTATCAATTTTTGGACTCCATCTCATCTTTGGATCGTTATAGCTTTCAATTGTTTTTGGAATCCAACCGAAGATTTCATCTCTATGTTTACTTATTGGACTGAACATTGTAAGCAAGGTGTCGGTCTTTTTTGGACAATGTTTCAAGGTACACTTGTTTTGCCCACCTTCTATCATTGCTGTTTCAATTCCATAAGTTTCTTTTAACCATTTATGTAGGTTGTCGTATAAGTAGTTTGCTGTGTCTGCAAATGCTGAGAATATTAAGACTTTTCTATTGCCTTCGTTCATTGGATTTTTAATCTTTTCATCAATGATATTTTTTAAGGTTTGCAATTTATAGTCGTGTTCTGGTGTGACTTTATCTAGTTCTGTAAGCAAGTGTCTTAGAATTTCAACATCTTCTTCCATTGCTTGTTTCCAAGAAAGTCTATCAATATCGGCATATTCAATTGCCACTTCCTTGCCCTTGTCGGTTTGTATCAAGTTCAAGCTTCCATCTTCATCTTGGTCAAACTCTTCATAATTGAACACTTTTTTAGTCGCTGTTGCATCTGGTCTAATCTGTCCATCTTGGTACAATTGCAATCTTCTTAGTTCAGCTTCGTTAAGATAAAGCATACCTTTCATTGTTAATCTAAACGACTCAACACTTGATTCAAGTCGTTTAAGCAAGTTTACGGTCATCAATCTCTTGATACCTGTGTTACGACCACTTCTTGAAAGTCCACTCTTCTTCATTTCAATGTCGTATTTCATTTCGTACTTTTCTTTTTTGCTATCAAGGACATAGTCAAATAAGCCATAAACTGCCATGTTCATCGCTTTAATATGCTGGTATATTTCTTTATATTCAGGAACATCTGTCCTTTTAGTTAGTTCTGGAAAGTATGATTGTGGTGGCAATCTATCTGGGAACTTTCCAATGCTGTTAATGTTGTAATACTTAACAATGTTCTTTCTACTTCTTGCGATTGTTACGCTGTCAAGGAGAATCTTAAAATCAATGCTTAGACCATCTATTAAGTCTTTACTTGTTCTTTCTGCTGGTGGTCTTTTGCTCCAATCATTGAACACTGCTTGTGCATTTCTAAATATTGTTGCAATGTTGCTCTTTGTATCCAAACTCTTTTCAAATGCATCATAGTCTTGGGCATAAGCAAGTGCGAGTTGGTTTTTAAGGTCATTATATCTATTGTTTACAGGTGTCGCAGAAAGCATCAAAACCTTGGTTTTTACGCCTTCTTTGATTATGTGGTTGACAAGGAAGTCATATCTTGTTTCCTTGTCTTTTACGGGGTTATTATTTCTAAAATTGTGCGATTCATCTATAACAACTAGGTCGTAGTTTCCCCAATTGACAAGTCTTAAATCTCTACCATTGTGTGCTGTTCCCGCACGACCAAGGTCTGTGTGATAAAGCACTTCGTATCTAATTCTATCTTTATAGAAAATGTTTGTTGTTTCATTTCCACAATACTGTGTCCAGTTAGAACTTAATCTCTTTGGACAAAGCACCAAGATGCTTTTGTTTCTTAGTGAGTAATAAGCAATAACCGCAAGTGCTGTGAATGTTTTACCAAGACCAACGCTATCTGCAAGTATGCAACCATTGTGCTTTTCAAGTTTGTTAATAATGCTAATTACACCATCTTTTTGGAAATCATACAGCATATTCCAGATTTTTGTATCCTTGAACCCCGTTGCTTCGTTTGGCATATTATCTTCGGTTATGTCATCCAAAAACTCTGAAAAAATGTTGTATAAAACGACAAAGTATATAAACTCTGGACTATTCTCTTGATATGCATTGCCTATCATCTCAACGATAGTGTCGGTTATATCTTCAACTTTGGACTTATCGTTCCAAACTTCATCAAACATTGAAAACAAAAACTTACTCTGCTCTGCAAAGTCTGTTTTCATTGTTGCTGTGAATATTGTGTTCCCCTGTTGGTATCCAAGGTCGCTTGTTGTAAACCCATCAATTGGGTTGTAAGTTATATTTGTGCCATCTGGCTTTTCAATTCCAATAATGTTAGGGATTGCTGATTCTGTTATATTGCTTTTGAATTTGACTTTTTGTTTAACCCATTCGGCGCACTCTTTTGCGACTGCTTTCAAGGTCATTTCATTGCGAAGTCTTATTTCAAAATCGTTTCCATATAGACTGTTTTCTCGGTTTTGTTTTGGTATGAAGAACTCTCTTTTCTCTTTCTTCATATTATCTGCTAGTTTTTCTTTCGTAAAAGTTGGTGAAGTGAATAAAAATTTTAGTTCATCAATCTTGCTTAATTCTTCTTTTAGTTCTTTGAACGCATACATAGAAAAGCAAGACGCTGCTATCCTTACTTTTGAATTTTCTTTTAATTCTTTCTTTAAGTCATCTCCAAGTATTTTTGTTCTATTATCTATATTTTCAAACACTAGCCATTTCTCCCTATTGTAAAATGCAAATATGGTCAAAATCAAGTTTGACTGCCACATTTTTTTCACTACGCAAAGGTACGCTTTAATGTAGTGAACCAGAAAAACGGATTTCAAGGGCGAAATTGCTTGAAAATGCAAAAAATATTAAAAAATTTATAAAATTATGCCCATATTTTCGATAAATATGATATAATAGACTTGATTAATCGTTTGAATTAAGTTACTACACAAAGGTGTACCTTTATATAGATTTTTTGGCATCGTTGTTTGAGTGAAAAATCTATTTTAAAATGTATACTGGAGGTGTATTTTTTTATGATTTATGGTTATGTACGTGTATCATCTACCACACAAAATGTTGAAAGACAAACAGAAGAAATGGCAAGGCTAGAAATTCCAAATGAAAATGTTTTTATAGATAAGCAAAGTGGCAAGGATTTTAATCGTGAAAATTATCAAATTTTAAGGTCTAAAATAAAAAAAGGCGACCTACTGATTATTAAATCAATAGACCGTCTTGGTCGTAATTATAAAATGATTTTAGATGAATGGTATTATATCACTAAGGTTGTTGAGTGTGATGTTTTTGTTATTGATATGCCACTCTTAGACACTCGTTCTACTCCACAAAATTTGGTCGGTAGATTTATTGCTGATATCGTGTTACAAATTCTTTCTTTCGTTGCTGAAACTGAAAGAGAAAACATCAAGTCAAGGCAAGCAGAAGGCATACGAATTGCCAAGGAAAAAGGTGTTCACATGGGGCGACCAAAACTCGTTTTACCCGACAATTTTGAGTATGTTCTGCAACTATATCTAGCAAAGGAAATAACTTGCAACAATGCCGCAAAAATGGCTAATATGCCCATTTCAACTTTCTTTAAGTATCTTAATTTGGAACGAAAAAAGTTTACTGCTTAAAAACATAAAAAGTGCCAATTTTTAGGCACTTTTTTAGCATCATCTCATATCACTAAAATCTACATATTTATCACTGTTATTTGTTACATCCAGGGTATCAAATGCCAAAGGTTTTATTGATCCTTTGAGTTTATCATAACATAATATTTTATAGTCCTCATCATCTTGCAAATTTTTCAATGGCAATAAATCGTATTCTCTTCTCCACCTTGATACAGCACTTAGTAACTCCTGTTTTTTCCAATATGAAATATTGTTTCTATTTCTTCTTACTACTTGCGTTAATTTTTTAATCTCTGTATTGAACTCTTTGATCTCTTTATTTTGTTGGATGGTTCTTTCTCTTTGATGTTCAATTAAAGCATTCTCAATGTTAACATATATCAAATGTTTTTGATATTCTACAAAAGTTTCATTCGCAAAATGTTCTGCCAACGGCTTGTCTTTTTCGGCATCTAATTTCCTATTGCTTTCTTTTAAATATTTCCCTAATTTTTGGGCTGTTTCAAATCGTATGAGTTTTTCAATGGTTAAGTCACTTGCTGTGGAAATATTATGCTTAGAGAAAAATGGAGATCTGAGATTTTCTATCTCTTCCAATTTTTTCTGTCTCTTTAGCATATTTTCTTGCTCTATCTTCTTTTTCTTTGCTGAGTCTTTAATGCTTTTTATTAAAATCCAAGTACAAACAGCACATAGCCCACCCGCAAATAATATCGCTATGACCAAAGCAACCCAATTCATGATAACTCCCTATTGTAGTAATTTTATATTGTCTCGACTAAGTTTTAATTTGTTTTGCGTTTTACTCTTTTTCAAAAATGTTTTTGTATTCTTCAAGTGTTATTAGTACCTTACGGCTTTTTTCTGAATTTGGTTCTGTTATAAAACCACAAGCTTCTAATTGATCAATGATTCTTGAAGCCCTGGCATAACCCAGTCCAAACTTTCCTTGAACTTTTGCTGTACTAACTTCATTTGTTTCAACTATCATTTTCAAAACATCTGGAACGAGTAGATCAAAATCTTGTACACCGAATTGTTTTAATTCTTCTTGATTTAGTTTAGCTTTAATTTTTCTATTAAGCAACACTTTATCAAGAGTTTCTTCAAAAATTGTTTCAAGTCTTTTCTGCCAATTTGATTCTTTATTCTTTTCCATAATTAAACCTCATATTTTTTACTAATTTCTTTTAAGGTCTCTCTAATCTTGTCTCTTGTATATTCTGGGCTTAATACTTCCACATTCTTTCCATATTGTATTGCCCAATAAATAAGTGCTTGTTCGTTGACTTTAAGTTCAGCAAACAATTCGCCACTCTTTTCTCTTATTTCTACCTTGTCGCCAAACCAATCAATTATGTCATTTATTGCTTTTGCGTTATCAAGTTTTATCACTGCTTTAACCGATGCACCTGTCATCATATAGATGTGTTCGTTTATGTAATCATCCTGGTTAAAGTTTTCCATATTAGGCAAAGACTTTAATGATTTTACATCATCTTGCAAAATTTCAAGGTTGCTCATACACTCAATTTTATAGTTGGCCAAGTTGTCGTATTTATCGTAATTACAAACTAAGTAATATTTACCATTATTGTTTACAAGGAAATATGGATTCATCACAAACTTTCTGCCCTGCATTCTTGGTAGGAAGTTTTTTGTTGCGTCATATTCATTATATTGAAATGATACTTTTTTCCTTTGCTCGATTGCATCATCAAGTATTTCTATGTTTTTAAATATTTGTGTGCTACGCTTCCTTGAAATCTCTTCAACCTTGTAAATGTGTTTGTATTTTCTTTTATCAAACTTATTGCAACCTTTTGTTAATTTTTGAATAAGTTCTTTTGCATCATTAGGCGCAATGCTTTTTGAAGAATAAACAGCATCCACCAGAAACATGACTTCCGAGTCATCAAAGTCTCTTTCTGCTAAATAACATCCATTTTTTCTTACCTTTTCAATTTTGTATCCATATTCTATTAAGGTGTCAATGTTTCTAGCGATTGATTTTACATTTGGCCTTATTCCATATAGTATATCAAGTTTTGAAACTATCTCCGTGTAAGTCATTAAGTGTTTGTCATCTGTGTAATCTTTTAGCACATCTAAAACATACAACAAAACTATTTTCTTATCGCTATCAGAAGCCATAGTTATCTCCTTTTAATCTTCATCATTAAAAATTGCATCGTATTCTTCGTATCTGTCAATATCATCTGCCGAAGGAATGATACTGCCACTAGAAGATTTTGAACTTTTAAGTGTTTGCGCTGATGCAGTTCCTAGTGCCACAAGTCCAGCAATGCCTTTTATTATCAATTTGAAAATCCAAACAAATAAAATGATTGGCAAAATTGCAAGTAGGAATAGTCCAAAACCATCTCCACAATTACAATGACATCTTCTCATATCTTTCCTCCCTTTATTATACCATAATAATAGCATATTTCAAATCCAAAAAAATGGATTTCAAAATGTTTTTTGCTAAATAACTTGTATTTTTTATTTATTTAAGGTTATTACACAACAAATTTTATGAGATAATTATAAAACAGTATACTGGATATAAAAAAAGCAAGTCTATATTGCTTGCTTTTTGTTATTCTGGTTTCTTAGGTTCTTTTCTTACAAAATACTTTCTATCTTTTAACGAATCTGGCAAGTATTGTTGTTTAACATAGCCACCATAATCGTGTGGATATTTGTAATATTTGCTTTGAGGTGTGTGGTTTCTTAAGTAAGGTGGAATATTGTCATCAGGATGATTTTTTGCGTCATCTTGCGCCATATTCATAGCAGTTACCACCCTATTGTCCTTTGGTGATTCACACACATAAATTATCGCTTGAGTAAGTACCAAATTGCCTTCTGGCATTCCTAAATGGTCTAATGCATACAATGCGGCAACCGATTGCAACACGCAATTCGGAGCCGAGAGACCACAATCTTCCGCCGCATGACACAAAGTTCTACGAGCTAGTACCTGTGGTTCAATTCCACCTTCTATAAGCCTATTAGCATAATACAATGCCGCTGTTGAATCACTGCCACGAAGGCTCTTGCAAAATGCACTAAGTAAATCATAGTAAACATCTTCATTAAGGCTTGTTGCCTTTTTTTGTAGGCATTCTGCCGCAATTTCTTTGGTGATTACTGTTTCCCCTTCCTTGTTCATTGGTGTCGATATAGCCCCAAGTTCAAGCCCTGTTAATGCACTTCTAACATCGCCACCACAAGCCGATGCTATGTAGGTTAACGCATCATCATCTATTTTTATGTTGTAAACTTTAAGTCCTGTTTCAGATTCCATTGCTCTTCTTAAGACACACTTTACATCTTCTATACTTAGTTTCTTAAATTCAAAGACTGAGCAACGAGAAACTATTGCTCTTGTCATACTATAACTAGGATTTTCAGTTGTACAACCAATAAATATCAAATAGCCATTTTCTAGTGCGGCAAGAAGTGAATCGCTTTGTGCCTTTGACCATCTATGGCATTCATCAAGTAGCAAATAAGTCCTTTGTCCATATAATTGGAAATCGCTTTTTGCTTGTTCTATGACTGCTTTGACATCTGCTACACCACTTGATATAGCATTTAGTTTTACAAACTTTGAATTGCTTGTATCAGCAATGATACGTGCAAGTGTGGTCTTACCTGTTCCAGGTGGGCCATAGAATATTACACTAGGCACTCTTTTAGCTTCTATAAGTCTACGAAGCAATTTGCCTGGTCCTAGTATATGTTTTTGTCCGACAAATTCATCTAAGTTTTTTGGCCTCATTTTTTCAGCCAATGGTTTTTTGTCGCTATGTAAATTTTCAAATAAACTATCCAATTCTGATTAGCCTCCTGTTTCCATTGCATTTACCAAGTTGTTTACTTTCTTCGGTATAATCTATTTTCCCTTGGTCTAATAATCTTTGAACCACACCGATTCTTAATGCCATTGTTAGATTGAAGTGTAATTCAATCTCTGCCTTAGTTCTAGGCTTTTGGCAATATTCTATCACACTTTGGTCTGTGAATTGTTCACAATCCATCTCAGCATTGAAGTATTTTTGATTGCAGTATGATGGTATGTCTGGGTGTGTCTTTTTAAGTTTACCACATTTTACAAGCATTTGAATATAATTTATTGCACCTTTTGTTTTGATGAATTTTTCTATCTCTCTTAAACCTTTTGGTTCTTTGCAGAATGTTAGTATCTCTTCCACTCTTTTAGGTGTTAAGGTGTCTGCCTTTTCATCAATCTCATCTAGCATTTCTTGTGTTACTTCAACCCTAGCATCAATGTATCTTTGGTTGTAGTATTGATTATGCTTGTGTGTATATTTTAACCTACCGCTATTTATTAGTGGTTTTAATGTATATCCCCTAAGGGTATCTCTTGTTATATCTAATTTTGTATATTCTTTTATTTCATCAAGTGTACGTGGTTCTTTGCAGAACTCTACAATCTTATCTTCAAGTTGTTTTCTTTCGGTTTTGTCCATATTTTGTGGACAATACTTGATTTCTAGTGGAATTTCACGCACAATTTCTAAGCAATTTACTTTGCACAAAGGTGAACTCTTCTTCGCTTGCGTGAGCAATAAGTCGACGGCAAATTAAAAGAGGGTCACAGCCCGCTTCAATTAACCTAAAAGCGTAATACAATGCTGCGTCAGTGTCGCTGCCGCGCAAACTTTTGCAAAATGCACTAAGAATGTCATAATACGTATTTTCATCAACTGAAATAACCGGCTGTTGAATACACTGGCTGGCAACAAGTTTATCTATATGAATGCAGCCAGTCTTGTCAGGTTTTGTTGTTGTAACTGCCAATTCAAGAGCGTTATAACAACTGCGCAAATCCCCATTTGCAAACATTGCAAAATGGTTTAATGCGTCTAAGTCTAATTTGATTTTTAATTTGCCATAACCGCGCTGCTCGTCTTTAATTGCTAAAAGTATTGCGTCTTTTAAATCATTAACGGTTAAAGGGAAGAATTTGAACACTCTGCATCTGCTGACAATAGCCGGTGTCATGCTGACGTGTGGATTTTCGGTTGTTGTTCCAATAAATGTGATATACCCACGTTCTACTGCTTCAAGCACGCAGTCACTTTGCGCCTTGCTCCACCTGTGGCATTCGTCCAAAATTAAAACCGTGTTTTTACCTGTCAGCTCAAAATGTTGTTTAGCCTGCTCAATTACTCGTTTTGCGTCAGCAACACCGCTTGACACAGCATTTAATTTAACAAATTCTAATTTTAGAGTGTTTGCAATTATGTAAGCCAAGGTAGTTTTGCCAACACCTGGAGGTCCATAAAAAAGACAACTCCCAAGCCTGTTAACTTGCAATGCTCTCCTTATTAAACTATCTTTGCCAATAATGTGCGTTTGACCAATAAATTCATCTAAATTGCGTGCACGCATGCGCTCTGCAAGTGGTGTCATGTCAAACTCACTATCTTCCATTACTTTCGTCATACTATAATTATAACAAAAAATGTTAAATTTTCAAGTCAATTAGTTAAAAAGTATGCGTTTTTTAACATTTTTGCAAAAATAATCAACAGAATATGAAAAATTATAATTATTTTGTTTTACTATCAAGTTCTCCCCTTGCGCGTTGATTTTCAAAACTTTAACAACAAATCTCAAAAATCTTTTAAGTTGTTTGCAATTGCGCAAGTCAAAAAGATTGTTAACAACCTCCAATTCGGCTTGGCGCTTTAAGGAGGACAAATCAAAGTCTTTTGAACATATGTTCAATTGTAAATATCTAAACAATTTGTTCTTGCCAAACAAAATTTCCACACTCCCACCAGCCTTAAAAAATAAGTAGTCCTTTTTTAAAAACACGTCAGTAATATTTTGAATACATATTTTTCTTTTTCCAGATTTTAAAAACGCTTTATCACCTATAGCCAAAACAGAACAATTCTCACATTTAATTTTGTGCTTGCGCTTTGAAAAAAAACAAATTTTGTCTTGTTCAAAATTTAATTCCGGCAAATCAAACACTTTATTTCTTTTTGCTTTAAGAGTTATAAACACAAGGCAAATTGTTAATAAATAAATTGCAATATAAATTAACATAAATAAATATTTTCCTATAAAAAAATATTTAAAAACAAAACTAATATTTAAAAAATATAATTTGACAATTTTATAATTAAAATGTAAAATTTATTTAATAGGTGTTAAATAATAAATACCTAAATTAAAAAAAATTATAAAAAATAATTAAAAAATTGAAAAAATACATTAATTCAACAAAAAAATACTATTTTTTATAAAATTTAATTTATTTTTGTAATTTTAAAAAATAAAAGGAAGGAATATGAAAGCAAAAATTGGATTAAATGGTTTTGGAAGAATTGGAAGATTGATTATGCGTGCAAGCGTTGGTCGCGATGACGTGGAAGTTGTTGCAGTTAACGACCCATTCTTGACCCCTGATTACGCGTGCTATTTATATAAGTACGACACCGTTCATGGCAAGGCCGACAGTGAGTTGAAAGTTAGCGGCGAAGGGCTTAAACTCAATAATAAAAAAGTTGCATTCTTTGCAAAAATGAACCCAGAAGAAATCGATTGGAAAGGTGCTGGCGCGGAGTATATTATTGATTGTACAGGCAAATTCACCAACGCTGATGACGCAATTCGTCACCTAAAAGGCGGGGCAAAAAAAGTTATCATAAGCGCACCTGGCAAAAACTGCCCAACATTTGTTTGTGGCGTAAATGAAGATAAGTATGAAAGCAGTATGACTGTTGTTTCAAACGCAAGTTGCACAACAAACTGCCTTGCCCCACTTGTTAAAGTTATTGATGACGTTTATGGCATTGAAGAAGGTTTAATGTCAACAATCCATTCAACAACTGCCACACAACTAACAGTGGACGGCGTGTCCAAAAAGGATTGGCGTGGCGGCCGTGCTGCAAGCGCGAACATTATTCCAAGTTCAACAGGGGCTGCAAAAGCAGTTGGCGAAGTTTTGCCTCATCTAAAAGGCAAACTCACTGGCATGAGTTTTAGAGTCCCAACAATCAATGTCAGCGTTGTTGATTTTACAGTTAAACTAAAAACGCCAACAACATATGAGCATATTTGCAAAACAATGAAAAAGTATAGTAAAGACATTATTCCAGACGTGCTTGGCTACACTGACGAACCTGTCGTTTCAAGCGACTTTATTGGCGACAAACACACTTGCATATTTGACGAAAAAGCCGGCATTATGCTCAGCCCAACCTTTGTTAAACTTGTTGCATGGTACGACAATGAATATGGCTATAGTTGCAAATGCCTAGACCTTGCAAGCACCATGTTTAAAAAGGATCACGGCAAAAAATAAGCCAAACAATCTTGTTTGAAAATAAAAAACTCACAAATGTGAGTTTTTTTGTAACAATGATAAAATTTTAGCTGCCTGTGATATTGTAGTTTTTTAACGCACCTTTGTAGATAACGCGCTTATCTCGCAATTTCAAAAAATCAATTGGTTTAATCACTTTTGGCAATTCCTGAGAATTTGATATCCCAAAGGCAGCAAGACAGGTGCGCACAAATTGTGAGCAATAAAAGCGCCTGCGTGGGGCAATGTTTGCTTTAAAAATCGCACAGAAAACGCCCCAGTAATTATAATGAAAATTTGACTTATTGTTCTTCATATGTCCTATCAACATTTGAACATTTTTGTATTGTTCATCGCTAACCTTTAACTCCAAAACCAAAGCTTTTGTTTTATAAAAGCGTTTGAACGTTCCAATGCTTTTGCCCTCTTGCACAAAGCCGCCAATAAAAGGATTGTAAGGGTTAAGCCTTCCAAACGAATACATTTCTTCAAGTGTTGGGTCAAGCGATATTGACGAATGATTGTACTCCGCGCCAGTGAAAAACTTAAGAACACGTGAAAACATTGTTCCAGTTTGACTCAGCACCAAATAAACGCTTTTATTTTCCATACAACAAGATTCTATCACAAAAATGAAATTTTTTCAACTCAATCAACGAGTTTTATTGTTCACGAACAAAATTTACAATATATTTTATTCGGTCAATACTTAAAAAAATTATTCATTTTGCAATTTGTTTCAATTTTTTTACGATTTTAAAAAATTCCATCTCTCAAGACTTTATTAAATTAATTTAAAAATTTTTAAAATTCCCTTGCCAAAAGCAACAAATTGTGATATTATTAACAACGTATTCACATGTTATTACCAGTTTAAATTTGTGACAAAAATAAACTCGGAGGTTTGGCTGAGCGGTCTAAAGCACCGGTCTTGAAAACCGGCGAAGTGAAAGCTTCCTAGAGTTCGAATCTCTAAGCCTCCGCCAATCAAAAAGCACTATATTTAGTGTTTTTTTGTTGTTTGTTAAGATTTTATACAATATATAGAACTTTGTGAGTTGTGTAATTAAAGCATTTTGATTGCTTATAAACTCAGAACAATTTTTTAGCGATAATAATTTTGTTAAATTTTCATATGGCTGTTAAAATTGCGTTAGAAATTTGTTAGAAATCAAATTTTTGTTAGAACTTTGTTAAATAAAAATTGACGATGGCTAAGATAATTGAAACTAACAGAATAAAAAACAGGAACAAAGCATATTAAAGGCAGTGTTCCCTTTTTGTTAATTTCAAAAATTATTTAGTCAGTGATTTATTATTTAATTTTTTCCCACGAAAATTCATTTCTCCCAAAATGACCGTAGCATGCGGTCTGCTTGTAAATTGGCTTTAACAAATCCAGTTCTTTGATTATGTTGGAAGGGCTGAAATCAAAGTTCTCTTCCACATATTTATATATTTCTGCAATCGGTCTTTTTTCAGTGTTAAAAGTGTCAATACTGATGGCAATTGGCTTGCTCAGCCCAATGCCATATGCCACCTGAATTTCGCATTTGTCTGCCAAATTGTGGGCAACAATATTTTTTGCAACAAACCTAGCGTAATACGCACCCGACCTGTCAACTTTGGTTGCATTTTTGCTTGAAAAGCAGCCTCCGCCAACTTTTGCCAAGCCGCCATAGGTGTCAACAACAATTTTCCTTCCAACACAGCCAGAATCTCCAAACGAACCCCAAATTGTGAACTTCCCGCTTGGATTGATAATGTAATCAGTGTTTAAAATGAAACTTTTATACTCTTTTAAAACCTCGTCCAAAACTTTTTCTTTAATAATTTTTTGAATTTCTTCAAGTTGCAGGTTTTTATCATGTGAAACAGAAATCAAAACAGTCGTTATTTTGCTTGGCTTTTCATCATCATATTCAACAGTTACTTGGCTTTTTGCGTCGGCAAAAAAATCACTTCTAGTTCTTCTAAAAGCTTCGTATTGTTGCATTATTTTGTGCGCAATAAGCACCGGCAGCGGCATAAATTCCTTTGTTTCATTAGTGGCAAACCCAAAAACTATGCCTTGGTCGTTTGCTCCAATCTCATCTTTCACAACCGCCTGATTAATGTCTGGACTTTGCTTGCTAATCTCCTTTATAATTTTAAATTCATTCTCGTAGCCAATATCTTTTAAAATCGCTCTGGCAATGCCATCATAATCAATTTTTGCTTTGGTTGTTGCCTCGCCGTATACAAAAAGTTTGTCGTCTTTTATTGCACACTCAACAGCCATTTGAGAATTTGGGTCTTGTTTAAGCGCCTCGTCCAAAAATGCGTCTGCAATGAGGTCGCAAGTTTTGTCTGGATGACCAATATTCACACTTTCACTTGTTAAAATTTTTTTCATATCTATTCCCCCATCAATTCTTTAAAGTTGATTTTTTGTGGCGGATTGATTGCTTCAAACCAGCAATGCCCTCCAACATGCCCTAAAACAAGATTGCTGTCAATTCCCATAAAACTGCCACACAAATCTTTTTCAGGTTCAATAACCCCGCCACTCCATTTACAGTTGTTTTGTTTTGCCCAATTCAAAAAGGCAATTTTTTGATTTCTGTCGTCTTCAATTTTAAACCAAACTTGTTTGTTGTTTTTTAACAAGTCCTTTAAATTTTTCATAAATATTCTCCTTAAAAAAATTTCCACAAAGAGAATACAAAAAATCCCATCGACACCGACAGGATTAAAAATTCAATATTGACATTTCCCATCGGTCAGCCTTTAGCACCTTGGCTTATGCTAGGTTGCTGTGTGGTCAACGGGGCTGTCCCTCGCACACTCTTTATGGATGAAAATACTCTAACTCATTTTAAGGCGGTTGTCAATTGTTTGTTATAAATTTTTCAACAAATTTTGACAATAAAAAACTCTTAAACTAAAAATGTCATTAAAAAAGAAAAAAAATCGCAACTCAACTGCTTTTTGCGATTTTAAATGCAAAAATGTTCCTAAACGCTTAAAAATATTTGCAAGAAGAAAATTTTGTGTTTATAATTGTTGTTATGGAGGTAAGGATGGAAGAAGCAAAAAAGTTTTTTAAAAAAGTGAAATGGGACAGCATAATCACGTCAATTTTAACAATTTTGGTGGGAATTTTGTGTGTTGCAATGCCAGAGGGGTCTGCCAAAGTAATTTGCATTGTATTTGGCATTTCGCTTTTGATTATTGGCGCCACATTGCTTGTTAGATATTTTGTTTTTGACCCATTGTTTGGAGGCTCTCTCCTTATTGTGTCAATGGCAATGATAATTTCTGGCATATTCTGTTTGGTCAATTTGGCTGCTGTTCAATCAATTTTAACTGTTTTAATCGGCTTGTTCATTTTGGTTAACTCAATTTCTTCGTTGGCGGACAGCGTTTATTGTGCCCGTGCAAGAATTAGCGGCTGGTGGGCATTGTTGACACTTTCAATTTTAACTGCCGCACTTGGTGTTGCTGTAATGTTCTCAAACTTTAGCACTGTCATGATTTTCGCAGGCGTTTCTTTGATTGTTGATGGCGCAACCTATTTGATAACCACAATTGCGTTCAACCATAAAATTAAACAAGCAAAAAAGGTTTTATTGGACAAAGCAAATGACATTGTTCTTTAATAGCCAACAAAAAACCACCAGTTAGTCTGGTGGTTTTTTTATTTAATTGTCTGTGTATTCCGGTCTTATGATTGTGTATTTTTGCGTGTATTTTTTAATCAGCATATTAATAAACCAAATCATGGAAGCAAGAATTGGCAATGCAAGCACAGCAATGTAAACAACCGAAGTCCAGCCATAATTGTCGCCAAAACCTGCCAGCAATGCGGAATAAATTGCACTCACAATTGCGTAGCCCAAATATTCAACCATAATTCTTATTGAATACGCCTGCTCTATGTCCTTTGGTGGAATGCAAACTTGCATGTAGTTGTTAACAAAAATTCTGCAAGGCTGATACACACACATTTGCACCAGCGACATGATGATTATAAACACAATCGTGCCAATATTTAATGGGAACACAAGATATGCAATGCCCGCAAACAAGAACGACAAAATCAGTGAAACAGAGAATATAACCACGCACCTAACATTGAATTTTAAGTTGAATTTGAATTGGAATTTGCTTGAAATTGCCGCAAACAATTTGCCAAGGGCATAAATGTAACCATACAAGAAAACTGGAATAACTCCTATATCAATTGCTTGCTGCAGGAACATTTTGAAATTGGTGTTGATGATTGACATTGCCCCACGCATCATGAACATGTACACTAAAAGACTAATGAAAAATGGTGATTTTAAAATTCTAATAAAACCATTTTGCTTTTTTGTTGTGTTGGTTGAAAGCGGCTTTTCTTGCTTGGCTTCCACAACAATGTTTTGTGCCTGAAACTTTTCTGGCGGAACTAACAAAAACCCGTAAAAGAAAACAAACAGAACCACACCAAAAGAAATCCAATATGCAAGATATGGCTGCCAAGTGTAAACATATGTAATTGCTACTGCACCCACCGCTTCAATAACATACAGCAAAGCAATGCCCTTGCCGTAAACTCTGTCGTAATCGCCGTCTTTGTTTAAAAGTGACAAACTTTTGGTCAACACCAAGTTTGCTTTAAGCCCGCAAAGCGCATAAGCAAACGCCATAAACGCTTGCGCAAAAACAAATGTCATAAAGTTTTGACCAAATATGCACAACAACAAATAAACTGCATAACCTAGTGAGCCAATTTGCGTTGCCTTAACCGAGTTCATTTTTTTGAATATATTTGCAACAGGAATTATAAAAATACACCCAAACAACATTAAAAAAGAATCCAGCAAAACAGATTGAGAAAAGCTCAGCCCCTTTTGCGTGGTGAAAAACATTGTTGAAATTGTCCACACAAAAACAACGTCCCACGTCAGCGCCAAAAATGGCGGAAACAATTTAACATTGCGTTGCATGTATTTGTTCATTTTTTCTTCGTTTGTCATTTATTTTATTTTAAAACAATTTATAAAAAAACAAAAGCATATTTGACAAAAACTAAAAAATAATGTCAAATCGCACAAAAAAGATACACTCGCTTCGCTTTTGCTCGCTCGGTATAACGACGTTGTCATACCGAAACCAACTTGTTGGTTGAGTGTATCTTTTATACCTTTTGTCATTCTGAGTGAAGCGATAGCGAAATCGAAGAATCTCTATGCTTCGCAGAGGTTTGTCGGGGACCCCAGTTTTGTCATACCGAGAATTGTTTACAATTCGAGTGTATCTTTTATAAAACAATCCTTGTATTCTTGTGTCCCCTTCGGGGTCCCCAAAAAACAATTGTTTTTAGGGGCGTTTGTCTGGGGAAGGTTGGTACGAATGCAATGAGTACCAAAGGGTAGTTTTTATAAATCAAGTGTATCTTTTTTCTTTTGTCATGTTGAGCGGAGTGAAACGAAGTCGAAACATCTCAAGTTTAAAAGTTAAGTTGTTACGAAGTATAGAGATCCTTCGACTGCGCTAGGATCTGAAAATTTATTAACATAAATTATTCAGGTCATTCGCTGCGCTCAGGATGACGACGCTGTCATACCAAAATGCGTCAGCATTGAGTGTATCTTTTTCGACTGCGCTTAGGATGACGGGTTGTCTTCTTTAATTCTTAATCCAGGTTGCCAACAAAGTCACACTTTCAGTGCTATCAAACACCGTTGACGAGGTTATGCTCTGCCCTAGTTCATTGATAGTAAAATCCGTTATTGTAAAAGGTGTGGACGGATCACGTGGGTAACCGTCGTCCCAAACAGCAATATCTCTATTTTCTTTTGATGTGAACATGAATATATTGTAACCATTCTTCAAATAGACTTGTAAG
This sequence comes from uncultured Clostridia bacterium, assembly GCA_934747385.1. Lineage (GTDB taxonomy): Bacteria > Bacillota > Clostridia > Christensenellales > UBA1242 > Onthoplasma. The sequence continues at coordinate 169,879 of CAKVGK010000001.1, forward strand.
CCGCTATTGTTGTTAATATAATACTTCCATGCAGTATCGCTGCTGACAGTTGCATTAAATGTTACAAGATATGTCTTTTCATTTTCAATATTAAAGGAAATTGTGGCATAAGTATCTGTATTTTCACTGCCTGAACTGGCTGAATATTTATCACTACTCAATGTCATATTTGTGCCGCTTTTGAATTTGCGTTTCACTTGCCAGCCGGCGAAAGTGTATCCCTCCCTTGTTGGGGTTGGCAATGCGCCATAGGTTTCTCCTTTAACCAGGTATTTGCTGCTTGCACCCGTCATTGTGCCGCCGTTTGCGTCCAAAATAACGTTGTTTGGAATCCATTCCGCCACCAAAGCGTGATTTGCTGCCGTTGTCATTTCAGTTGACGAGGTCACATAAGTGTTTTCAAAATCAAAACTTGTTGAAGAAATTTGCACATTCCTTACAGAATAATTTTGTGTAGCATACCTACTACTTCTTTGAATAAATATTCTAACATAATTGCAAGTGCCTGACAAAATCTGTTCATTATTGTTAAAGCCGTGAGTTATATAGCCCCATGAGTTGGCAGAAACTTTGAAATCTGAGAACTTTCGCGCTGAGCCATTGCTTGAGTAAGATGAAGCATTTAAAGACTCATAATAATTTGCATCTATATGGCATTTTGCATCAGCCGATTCACTGTACACTAAAGTTTTAACAAAAAGTGAGGTTATGCCGTTAACTGCAATCATTGGACTATAAATTGATGAATTTTCATTTGGCAAATTAACAATGCCGGTTGTTTCGTCATATGTTGCACCATTAGTAAGCGTCCACATGCTCAAATCTGGAACAGTGGTTGCGCCAAGCCAGCCAGCGAAAGTGTAACCCTCCTTTGTTGGCGTTGGCAGTGTGCCATAAGTTGAATCATATTCAACAGATTTTACAGGTGCAGTGTACGCAGTTGGTTGGCTGCTTTCTTCTATTTTTAAATTTTTAACATATGAGGAATTTACTCCAGATCCATAAGTAAATGTTATTTTGTCAACAATTTTAGATGAATTTGTTGTACCACTATAATACACCAATTCATCAGATTCTGAACACAGACTCATATATTGTGTTGTATTATCAGTGTATGTTGCAAGAAGCAATAAAGGTGAATGATCTTCATTTTTGATAAATCTGCCGTAACAAGAATAACTTATTTGTCCTTGGTAATTATTGGTGTTTTTATACACTATTTGACCGTATGGAGTATTAACATTTTCAACATAAATCGTTCCATCAGTTAATTTAACACCACCATGTTCCAATAAAGTACTTTCGTCAAACAAATTAGGATTTGCACCATTGTCGTAATCAAAAGACAATGTGTATGAGTTTACTTCCCAATTTGCAAAAAGGGTTGCAACTGATTTGCCGAAAGTGTAAGTGTTGTTGGCAAAACTGCCGTCGCCATTAAAAGCCCAACCTTTAAAGGTATAGCCTTGGCGGGTTGGTGTGGCAATGGACAATGTTGTGCCTCTGTTTTGAGAAATGGTTTGAGTGGAAGTTGAATTGTTGTAAACTCCGCCATTTGGGTTGATATAAACAGTGTTCTCAATAACCTCTTGGTCCAACGTTTTCATAATTAATTGGCATGCAACAATTTCGTCAGCCAAGGAAGAATTTTCGTCAAGCAGGGCTTGAATTGAATATACGTCCAAGTCAAATGTTGCTGAGCCTTTAACGTAATCGTTGTTCAACTCGTATGGGATTTGAGCGGATAAACTGGTTGGCTTCATGGCAGATTTGGCAAGCAAAGTTGCCTTGTCTGTTGTGGAAGTTTCCAAGCCTGAAAGTTTTGTGCCGTCAAGGTTGTACCAATAAGTGTAAGACAAATTCGCTTCAGTTGAGGCAGATTTGAAAATGTTTATGGTGAGTTTGTAAATGGCGTAAATGTCGTACTCGCCTGTGTTTTTAACTTGAATTTCATTAATCTCAACAATTGAGCCTGGTTGAATTTTTTGAGTCAACTGGTTTTGACTGAAAATTGACGTTGTGTAAACATTGCCGGTGCTGTCCATAAAATCAACATTAATGTTTGCAAAAGTAATGTTGGCTTGGTCGGTGGCACGGGCAGTAAAATAGGCATAGGAAAGCCCTACGCCTAAAAAAAGAGCAACAAAAACCATCAATGTTTTGAACAAAAACATCACTCCAGATTTGCGAGTGTTGCGATAATTTAAGTCCCCTATTTTCATACTTTTATTTTAAGTTGTTTAACGAGTTTTAGTCAAACGAATTGGTGTTATTTTTAAAAATATTTATATATTTTTCAACATTTTTCACAATTTAATGCAATTTTTATTATTGATTTTAATTATTGTCACTTAAAGTTGCAAAAAAGATACACTCGAATTGTAAACAATTCTCGGTATGACACAAGACCAACCTAGTCCTGTCATACCGAGCGATAGCGAGTGTATCTTATGAAATCAGTCATCTTGTCTCGTGTCCCCTTCGGGGTCCCCAAAAAACAATTGTTTTTAGGGACGGTTGATGGGGAAAGGCTTGTGTGAGTTGGTGTTTAATAATCCCTTTATCTCGTGTCCCCTTGTGAGGGGAAGGCTGGTAAAACGCTTGCGTTTTAACAAAGGGTAGTTTATTTATGTCCTTTTATTATTTCGCGTCGTAAAGGGTTTTGCCCTCACTTATGCTTGCAATGAGAGGAACTTTCAAATCAATAACCCCTTCCATTTCCTGCTTTAAAATTTGCTTTATTTTTTCGCTTTCACCTGGGAAGCAATCAACCACAAGTTCGTCGTGAATTTGAATGATTAATTTACTTTTTAAATTTTCGGTTTCAATGCGTTTTGCAACATTAATCATTGCAATTTTAATTATGTCGCTTGCACTGCCCTGAAGTGGCATATTTTTTGCAACACGCTCAGCAAAACCGCGCATTGTGTGGTTTGTTGAATTAATGTCTGGAATGTGGCGCACGCGACCCATAATTGTGCTTACATAGCCATTTTGCCTTGCCAACTCAATTTGTTTGTCGCCATACTCTTTAACTTTTGGGTAGATTCCCAAATACTTGTTTATAAACGCACCCGCTTCCTTTGGTGTTGTGCCAATATTTTGACTCAATCCAAAAGCGCTTATGCCATAAATTATGCCAAAGTTAACAGATTTTGCAACTCTACGCATATTTGGAGTTACATCCTTAGGCTCAACGCCAAAAATTTTGCTTGCAGTTGCAGAGTGAATGTCTTTGCCTGAAAGATAGTCGTTTATCATGTTTTCATCGCCGCTGAAATTTGCAATCAAGCGCAATTCAATTTGGTTGTAATCCGCGCTTATGATTGAGCCGTTTTCAAACGAACTTTCAAACATTTTTCTCAAATTTCTGCCCTCATTGTCCCTAATTGGAAGGTTTTGAAGGTTTGGCTCGCGGCTGCTTAATCTGCCCGTGCTGGTTGTGCGCTGCATGTAAGTTGTGTGAATTTTGCCGTCGCTGCCCACAAAATCCAGCATGCCGTCAAGGTAGGTTGAAATCAACTTGCTAACTTTGCGGTATCTTATCAATTTTTCAACAATTTCGTGCTTATCTTTAATCTCGTTAAGCACCTCAATTGACGTGCTTTTTTTGCCTTTATAAGGGATTTCCAGTTTGTCAAAAAGAATGGTTTGCAATTGTTTTGGGCTGTTTATATTGAATTTTTCGCCAGCTAAAGAATAAATTTTTTCGGTTATTTCATCTAATTCAACATGATAATCCGCGCTCAAATTTTTAATGGCATTAGCGTCAATTTTTATGCCTGCCTGTTCCATTTCAAAAAGCACCTTAACAAGCGGCAATTCAATGTTGCTGTACAACTTCAATTGGGCATTTTTAATCAGCTTTGTAATGTAAATTTCTTTAAGTTTGAACAAAGGATGCGCCTTGTTTGAAGAAACAAAGCCATTCAGTTTAAGTGCATCCTCAAACTTGATTTCAGCATCCAATTCGTTTGCAATATATATGGCAATTGAAACGTCAAAATAATTGTTCAAATCAAGGGCTAGTTCTGCAAGTTCGTGCATGGTTTGCTTGGCGTCAAAACAAATTTTTTGCTTGTTCCCAGCAAACAAATCCTTTAAAATTTTTAAGTTAGAATTGAAAACGTCACTTGTCTTATATATGCAAAACTCTTTTTCATCAGTTGCAATGTACAGACCAAAATTGTCCGTTGCCAAAGCAAAACTATCGTCAACAGATGCCAGCATTGCGTCAAATTGCTGCTGGTTTTCAATTTCCACAAGCGGAACTGCAATTTCACCAATCTGTTTTTCTTGCTCAACTTTTGGTGCTGAAGTGAATAATTCCTTTCTTGTTAACATGGATTTAAAATCCAACTCTTTCATTAAGAAATATACTTTATCACTAAACGGCAAATTTAGCACGCAATCTTCAAGCAAAAAAGGAATTTCAACGTCAAGTTTTATTGTGGCAAGTTGGTGCGACAAATATGCCAAATCCTTATGTTCCATCAATTTTGTTTTGTAACGCGGCAAAACTTCGTCAATGTGCGCGTAAATATTGTCAAGATTGTCAAACTGCTTTAACAATTCCATTGCCCCCTTTTGACCAATGCCAGGAACGCCGGGAATATTGTCCGAACTATCACCCATAATGGACTTCAATTCAATAATTTGATAAGGCTTTAATTCAAACTGCTCAAACATGGCTGCTTCGTCCATTTTGTTGACCTGAGAAACGCCCTTTTGAGTTAACCACACATTGGTGTTTTCGTTAATCAACTGCAACAAGTCTTTATCTCCTGAAAGCAAAACAAATTCCGCGTTAAATTTGCGGCTGATTGAGCCGATAATGTCGTCCGCCTCAATTTCTGGAATTTCAAGCATTTTAATTTGCATTGCACTCAATATCTCTTTCAACATTGGCAATTGTTCCGCCAAATCTTCCGGCATGTGGTCGCGTTTACCCTTGTATTCCGCATATAAGTCATGCCTGAAAGTATGCTTGCCTGCATCAAAAACACAAACCAAATATTTTGGCTTTTCCTTAGAAACCAAATTCAACAAAATGTTGATAAATCCATAAACCGCATTGCAAGGTTTGCCGGATAAACTCCTGAGCATAGGCAAACCATAAAACGCGCGATTAATCAAACTATTTCCGTCTACAACAACAAATTTTTCCATACGCTTAGTTTAACACAATCACCAAAATTTACCAAACAAATTGCCAAAATAAATGAATTATTACAAACTTATTGCCGATATGGTGCAATTCGAGCAAAACTGGTTAAATTGGCACACCTTTGTTAATTTTTTTTAGTTTTAAAACAAAATATTTAAAATCTCTTGCCAAAACAAATTAATTGTGCTAGACTAAACAAGTATTAAGTAATAGATTTTACACCTTGCCGGTGTGGCGAAATGGCAGACGCTCGTCACAACCTGCACTTATTGTTCGATTGCTTTGCAATCTCAACCTTTATTTGGTTGTTCCTCCTCCCTCCCACAAACAAGTTGTGGCGGGAACCCTAGTCCTGTGCTGTTACTCAGGTCACAAAATTTTATCTTAATACTCACTTTTGTACCTATGCCGGTTCGTGAAAAATCCTTCGCCAACCCGCATTTGTAAACTCATGCCGGTGTGGCGAAATGGCAGACGCACAGGACTTAAAATCCTGGGGACCTCACCGTCCGTGTCGGTTCGACCCCGACCACCGGCACCAATTAAAAAATTAAATTGAGTCTTTGTTAATCTAAACTCTTTTTTTTATTCTCTTCTCGTCGGGGTCAAACAAGTTCGACGCGTTTAACTTACTAAGAAATTATATTAGCAATTTTCAACTTTGCGGATTTCGACATTTTTTGAAAAAGAATTTTAAATTGATTGTATTTTTGAGTTTATTTTGCGATTTTTGATATTGACAAATCACTATTTGGGTGTTAATATTTCCTGCGTTTTAGGAGAATAAAATGAATTTAATATCAATGATGGCTAAAAACATATCAAGCCAAGAAAAAATAATTGAACAAAAGAAAAATGAACTCATTCTTGAAAAGGAAAAATTGGCAGCTTTAATGCAAAAGAAAGTTACAATAAATTTGGGTGACTTAATCAAAGAACTTCAAGCCTTGTTTAATGCCAATGGCACAATTCAAATAGAGTATAAAATTGCAGAAACAAGCGGAATGTCAACAAAAAATATCAAATCTGTTGAAGAATTTATCAACAGCATTGCTTACGATGGCTACTTTTTAAAATCCAAAATTTCAATATACTACAACATGCCAGAAAACAGTGCTTACAACAATTACATTTATTTAAAAACAATTGAGCAGCCAAACCTAAAAGCCGTTCAAAATGATGGCAAAACCCTTGCCGAACACTGCAGTTTGTGCTCTTACATTCAAAGTTTCACATTCAGTGAAGAAAAGGAATTGATAGTTGACAAAGACATTGAAAGCGTCAACATAAGCATACCTTATGCCGATTTAGTGAACAAAACTGGAGATTCTCAGTCTGGTTCAAAATTGTTCAAAGCCGCAATTTTCAACATTTTATCTTACAAAAAAGCACATGAATTGACATAATCCAAAAATCTTTAAATTTCGCAATTTATTCATTTATAAGGTTTCTATTCAACAGCAATCTGCACTTTAATTTGCAATCACTGTGAACAAGTTTCTTGATATTCGCAATAAAAAACCGCCAGCATATCTGGTGGATTTTTTAATTTCAATTTCTGTTTTTTTGTTTTAATCAAGCAAGAAAAGTTTGCGGTCAATAACTTTAAAACGCTTGTCTGCAAGTTTTTCAAACATGTCCATGCTGCGGCTAGATGGCATAATTGCCAACAATGTCACACTGCCATCGTTCACGCCATTTTTTGTTAAAGACATAAGGTTTTTTGTTATTCGCAAATCGTCCATATCCACACCACGCACTGATTGAACGTCATCAATAGCAAGCACGCAAGACTCGCCTTTTTCCATAATACGTTTCGCTCTCTCAGTCGCCAAAACGACAGCGCGCTTTGCGTCTTCAATTGAATCTGCAAAATCGGTAACAAATTTTTCAACCCCGTTCAATTCATCAAGCACGCACTTATTTTTGTCCACAATTGTGGTGTTAACGTAAAGTTTTCTGTCAGCATTGCAAGATTTAAGCATTTCAGCAACCGTGAGTGAATTATCCATATTGTTTGCACCATAAAGATAAACACTTTCACCAATTCTAATGTTCAAGTCTTGAAATTTTGGGCTGCCAAATCCCAAAAAATTATTTGAAACAGTGTGCTTGATTTGATTGTAATCTATACGCTTTTTGTTGTAGCTTTTAATTGGAATATTGTTAATAGTCAAAATCTTTTCCACAACTTCTGGCTTGTCTTTGTCAATTTCCACCATAAGCAAATCGCCGGTTCTCAAATTAAACTCTTCAACCAAACCTTTTATAAGTTGCAAACAAACCAGTTTGTTGTTTTGATAAGACCACAAAAGTGATGACCCCACACCAACTTCCACATAGCCGTTAACGGCAGAAATGTCCTCATCATAAGTAAACTTTGTTTCTTGCCTCAAAAAATTGGTTGGATAGGTCTGCTGTGGTGCGGCAATAAAAGCCTCAGCAAAAGGATAACCATAATTCTTTGGTGGTCTGCCCTGCTTTGTTTTTGGAATGTGGGGCTGCCTTTTGCCTTCGCTAATCTCAATAATTTCGTTAATCAATTCATTTTTCTTTTTGCTTGTAGGTGCGTACACACCAGTTCTGCGTGCAAATTCACGCAGAGCAAAAATGCTTAATTCATTCAACTCTTCTCTTGTCATATACCGAAAGTGTACCATAACTAAATTTAAAAGTAAAGTATTTTTGTACAAAAATATTTTAAATTAAACTATATTAATAGATATTGTACAAAAACCTAAAACATTATACCTCCTCTTTAAACTATAAAATAAAATATTGCGCAAATCACCAATAATATATTTGTACAAAATGGTTTTGTACAATAACCACTATAAATTATTCAAAAATCAAAGTCAACAAAAATAGGTGTGATTTTTCCAAGTTTTATAAAAAGTCTAGGAATAATTACACATATTACTTGTATGAATACAAGAATAAAAGAGGTTTTGGAATCCAGCAATCTAAAAGACAAAGAATTAATTGCGCTTCTCAAGATTGATGAATCAGTTTTCTATGATTGGAAAAGTGGTTTTGTGTTTCCTGGTTTTGACAACCTTTTAAAAATAGCCGATTATTTTTGCGTAAGCGTCGACTATTTACTTGGAAGAACAGACGATTATATTGAATATCACACAAAATCATTAATTCCTTTTGGTACTAATTTGGAAAATATCTTAAAAGATAAAGGCATTACTAAATATAGATTTTTTAAAGAATGCCAATTTGACAACAGTTTAAAAACTTCTTGGTTTAAAAAAGGCACAAAACCAAATGTTAACACTATTTTAAAGATGGCAGATTATCTAAATATTTCAACAGACGAACTTATGGGCAGAATTATTTAATAATTAAGAATTTTATATTAAACAAGAAATACATATTAAAAAAACCACAAAATTTAGTTAATTTACACTTGCAAAATACCATTTATTGTGTTACAATAGCCAAGCATTATGAAACAATATTGGGAAGTAATCTTGGATGCCTTGGTGGATACGGCAAAAATTTTGCCGCTTCTTTTTGTTGTTTATTATTTGATTGAATTGTTTGAATTTAAACGTTCAAAGCAGTTCAGTGAAAACAAGTTTTTAAAAGGTAAACTCAGCCCAATTTTTGGCTCTTTGCTGGGCAGTGTGCCACAATGCGGATTTTCAATTGTTTCAACCGATTTATTCACAAAAGGCTCAATTTCTGTTGGCGCTCTGATTGCGGTTTACATTGCAACCAGTGATGAGGCAATTCCACTTATATTAGCAAACCCAGCAAAAATTAAATGGCTGTTGTTTCTTCTTGTTGTCAAAATTGTTTACGCAATCATTGTTGGATATGGAGCGATTGGTCTTTACAATTTGATTTTTGCAAAAAACAAGCCAGTTCACACCAAAGAAGAGCACGACAGTCACCAAGTTGTTGCTGGGCATGGTTGCTGTCATCACGACATGGAAACAAAAAGTTTTGATTGGTTGCACCCTATGCTTCATTGCTTGAAGATTGGTGGATTCATTTTGATTATCAACATTTTGTTTGGTTTTATCACTAATATTTGGGTTGGACAAGAAAATTTGAAAGTGTTCCTTGACACAAACAAATATTTGCAACCTATTTTAGCTGTTTTGGTTGGGCTTATTCCAAATTGTGCGTCAAGTGTTGTGCTTACTCAATTATTTTTGACTGGTAATGGATTTACGTTTGGTGCCCTGATTGCAGGCTTGTGCGTGAATGCAGGCCTGGGTTTGGTTGTGTTGCTCAAACAAAACAAAAATTGGCAAGAAAACTTGTTTATAATCACCGTTCTGGTTGTTTCTGGTTTGTTGATTGGCTACGCATTGATTTTTATTTAAACAAAACATTTTTCACGATTGGCTTGCACCTTTAATTGGGTGCAAGTTTTTTTATTGCGTTTTGCATATAAACCAGACAAAAGCAAATACTAACCATGGAGGAAATTATGGAAAAAACAGACTTGCAACTTTTAAATCGCATATTCCAAGACGCGCAAGTTGGAATGCTTGCAATTGATAAAATTTTGAAAAAATTGGAAGATGAAAAACTTAAATCCTTATTCAAAAAGCAATTTGAGAGTTACGAAAAATTTGGTGAAAAATGCAACGCTATTGCAGTTGGAAACGACGAGGAAATCAAGGAAAACAATTTTTTTAAAAAACTTAAGCAATCCACAATGCTTTACTTTTCATTGTGGACAAACAAAACTCCCCGCCACATTGTTGAAATGATGATAACTGGCACAGTTATGGGCATTGTTGATGCAATTAAGGCGGAAAAGGATTTTAAAACCAAAAACGAAGAGATTAAAAATCTTGTTGTTGAATTTAAGCAAATGCAGGAAGATTTTTACGAAAAATTGAAGAAACAACTTGCCAAAGTTTAAAAACAATTTTTAGGGGGAATGATATGAATAATCAAGTTGAAAGTTACATTGAATATCTTGGCAAAATGCAACAAGTCACAAAGCCAAAAATGCCAGAATTTGACGATAAAGCATATACTGAAAATGAATACGTTAAAGCCATTCAAACAATTGAAGAAGATTTTAAAAATACAGATTGTTTGGACTTGACAATATCTTATTTAAAAGGGGAATAATGGAAATTAACCGCGGTGACATTTTCTATGCAGACCTAAGCCCAGTTGTGGGCAGCGAACAAGGTGGTGTTCGCCCAGTTTTGGTTGTGCAAAACAATGTTGGCAACAAATTCAGTCCAACAGTGATTATCGCGGCAATAACCAGTCAACTCAGCAAGGCAAAACTGCCAACACATATTGAACTTAATCATTCAAAATTCAATCTTCCTAAAGACAGCGTGGTTCTTCTTGAACAAATTCGCACACTAGACAAGCGCCGCTTAAAGGAAAAGCTGAGCACTATTGACCCTGTTACAATGCAAAGCGTTGACGTTGCCATTTTGGTTTCTCTTGGCATAACAGCATAAATAACTAATTTGCTTTGCTGTCAAAAGCAAATACAATTTAAAAAAAGCACAACTTTATCGGTTGTGTTTTTTGATTAATATGTTTGTATATCTCTTTAAATAAATCGGCAGCAAAAACAGGCAATAATTGCACAAGCAAGATTGCAGACTAAAGCAATTGGGATTGTGAGCCCTGTTTTTTTTACTTTTGTGGAAGCAAAATAAATGGAACTTACATAAAAGATAGTGTCGCTGCTGCCCATAACCACGCTGGCACACTTGCCAACATAACTGTCAACCCCATATTTTGCAAAAATGTCACGCAGCAGCACGTATGCCGCATTGGAACTGAATGGACGTATCAGGGTTAACTCGCAAATCTCAACCGGTATGCCCAAAAAGCGAAAAACAGGCGCTAAAAAATTGCACAAAAGGGCGCTCAATCCGCTGTGACGAAACAATTCAACTGCCACAAACATTGCAATGATGAACGGCATCAAACTTGCCATAAGCGGCAATGCACCTTTTGCCCCAGCCACAAAACTTGAATAGGCGTCCACGCCCTTGATGAGTGCATAAAGCATGACGCCACAAATCATAACAGGAATAAACAAATCAGCCATTTTGTTTTCTCCTTCTGTATATTGTTGCAACAAGCAAAATGCCCAAAATGGTTGGCACAAAAGTGGAAACAATTGTCGGCCACAGAATGCAACTTGGGCTTACACTGCCAGCCATTGCTCGCATGCCTATCACCGTTGTTGGCAAAAGTTGAATACCTGTGGAATTTATCACAACCAGCATAATCATTGCTCTGGTAGCCTTTTTGTCGCCGTTGTCCATGCCTCGCATTGCCTTTATTCCATAAGGTGTTGCCGCGCTGCCAATGCCGATTATGTTGGAAGCAATGTTCAAGCATATGTTCTTTTCAGTTTCCTCGTCCGTTCGTCCAAATATGTGGCGAATTGGCTTGCTTAAAATTTTGGAAAGTTTATGACTAAGTTTGCAATCGTCCATCACCTGCATTATTCCCATCCACACGGCATAAATGCCAATGAATTCAATGCACATTGTAACGCCCATTTTGCTTGCTTCCATCATTGTGCCAACAACTTTGCCAGGCGCAACCACACAAAGCATAACAAGGCTGGAAATCAACATAACAATCCAAATTTTGCTCATATTATAATTTATTATGGTTTGTCCCAGTTATGAATTTTTTGTGGTTTAATTAGATAATATTGTGTTTAACTGTTAAATTTTCCTTTAAAAACTGGCTATTTTAAGGCATTTTTGAATGAACTTTAAATATTTTGTACAAAATTCAATATTTTTGTACAAAATTAGTTGACATAAGTTTTTAAAAGTGGTAGTTTGTATTCAATCAACAAATATTTTTGATATAAAATTCTTGGGTTTTAAGTTGTTAATTGAAAAAATTAACATTGTTTTTGCACCCAAATAACTGGAGTAAATTATGTGTAATAAACAGAATTTTTATTTTAAGCATGTGTTGCAAAACCATTATTTCAACAAGAGTCTTTCACGCCTTGGCATTGAAACAAAATACATTGGATTTTATTATTTAAGCAACATTATGGACGAACTGATAAATAATCAAATTAGTGTCCATTCATTCTCAAGGCAGGTTTACCCCGTCCTTGCTGAAAAATACAATAAAAGCGACTTAACCATTGAACGTGATATTCGCAATCTTATTGCCGTTAAATGGGAGACAAATTTAAAGAACAAACTATCGCACTACTGGTTCAAAGAGTATCCTCCCAGTTGTTGCCAATTTATAAGGATTATAAAACACTACTTAATTGATTATTTAATTTGAGTGAGTTTTTGACGGAATTATAAATGACACAGTGCGATATTTTTTAAAATTATTTTTGAATTTTTTTATTTTTTCGCCATTTTTTTACATTTATGTTTGACTTTATATATTTTTTTCTCTACAATAAATTAAGAAAAACAATGCAATTTTCAAACTATGTTTGATTTGTGCAAGTCTATATAAAATTTCAATTAATCATTATTTTAGGGGTAAAAAGTGACAAAAAAGAAATTATCGGGTCAAACAATCACAATCATTGTGTTAGCAATCCTATTATTGCTCACATGTGTTTTGGGCGGCGTTTATGCTTATTACAGCACAAACAGCGCCAAAATTTCTGGTATTGTTTACATGGCTAACCTTAAAATTGAAATGAAAGCCAGTGGCTCTGGCTCAAGCGGTTCAAGCGAACTTTTGCACACCAACAGTTTTTACATTCCTGGGCAAGTGCTTCCAAACACTGCTCTTACTGTAACAAACTCTTCAAACACAAACATTTACATTGCAGTTGTTTATTCCGTTAAGGCTTCTTACAACAATCCCAATGACCCTAACGACCCTAATAACGGAAAAGAAATTGAAGGGTGTGACCTGTCCAACCCACTCATTGGCATTCATGGCGACACAACTTGGTTCGACGGAAGGTTCACAAGTGCAGAACACAACACTGATTTTAGATATCTTATGATTCCAAACCCTATTACCCCATCACAAAAAGACATTTCAGTTATTCCAGAAGGCAAACTTAAATTGAACGAAAAAATGGGCAATGACTACCAATCCGCAACATTAACTCTCACATTCCGTGCATATGTTATTGGTAGTGACCAACAAAATTTGATTGACTCAATTAGTGCAACAGATGGCACAATAAGCGCAAAATGTAATGTAATTATGGGCGCAATATTTGAAGCATTTGATTCCAGTATCGGCTGCTAAACTTGTTGTTGGTTTTTAACAAAATAAAAACAGTAAAAAACCACCAGACTATCTGGTGGTTTTTTATATAACAAAAAACTCACCTTCGTTTGATGAGTTTTTGTTGTTAGTAACCCTTTGTTTTAGTTAGAAAATTGCTTTCTAGTCAATTCCCTTCATAGTGAGTGAAATACGTTTCTTTTGAAGGTCAACTGACAGAATTTTAACCTTAACTTTTTGTCCAACTTTAAGCACTTCACTAGGATGGCTTATGTACGCGTTGCTGATTTGAGAAATGTGAACCAAACCATCTTGGTGAACACCAATGTCAACAAAGGCACCAAAGTCAATAACATTGCGCACAACGCCGTCAAGCACCATGTCTGGCTTAAGGTCTTCCATTGAAAGAATATCGCTTCTGAGCTCTGGCAATGGCATGTCTTCACGAATATCACGGCCAGGTTTTAACAATTCCTTAACAATATCTTGCAAAGTTGGCACACCAACGCCAATTGCATCAGCAACTGCTTGCTCGCCTTTTTTGTCAATCAAACTTGGTAGCAGAGTAAGTCCGCCAGTTTTAATTTGCTCATCGCTCAAACTAAACAATGCAAGCAACTTTTTAACAGCGTCATAACTTTCAGGGTGAACGGCAGTGTTGTCCAAAATATTGTCGCCGTCAGTAATGCGCAAGAAGCCTGCACATTGTTCGTAGGCTTTTGGCCCCATCTTTTTAACATTCATAAGTTCGCTGCGGTCGTTGATATGTTTAACTTGGCTGCGATAATCCACAATATTTTCAGCAAGTGAACCAGAAATGCCAGAAACATAACTAAGCAGGCTAACAGACGCAGTGTTCAAGTCTACGCCAACACTGTTAACACAATCTTCAACAGTGTTTGAAAGCACTTCTGTCAAACGGTTTTGTGGCATATCGTGTTGATATTGTCCCACGCCGATTGATTTAACATCAATTTTGATAAGTTCTGCAAGCGGATCCTGCAATCTGCGGGCAATTGAAACCGCACTGCGCAAATTTACGTCATAATCTGGGAACTCTTTTGCAGCAAGTTTGGATGCACTATAAACTGACGCGCCAGCCTCGTTAACCATTGCGTAACTAACTTTGCGTGGGCAAGTTTTAATCAAATCCGCCACCAAAATTTCACTCTCTTTGCTTGCAGTGCCGTTGCCAATTGCAATAATGTCAACATTGTTGCGAACAATCATCTCAGTTAATTTTTTCTTTGCTTCTTCAACCTTGTTTTGTGGAGGGGTTGGGTGCACAACAGCTGTGTCTAGCACGTCACCTTTTGTGTCAATAACTGCAATTTTGCAGCCGTTGTAATAACCTGGGTCATAACCCATGATAACATTGTTTTTAAGAGGTGCTTGAAGCAATAAAGGTTTCAAATTCACTTCAAACATTTTGATTGCTTGCTCATTTGCGCGGTCAGTCAAAGCACGGCGACATTCGTTTTCAAGAGATGGGAACAACAATCTGTCGTAACTGTCTTGAATAATGTCAAGCATAATTTGGTCTGTAAATTCGTTTTCCTTTTTGTAAGCTTTTTCAATTTCAGTGATTGTAAGTTTTGGGTTGATTTCAATGTCAACTTTCAAACAATCTTCCTTTTCGCCACGGTTAAGCGCCAAAATGCGGTGGCTTGGAAGTTTTGCCACTTCGCCAGAAAAGTCTTTATAGTTTTCGTAGGTCTTGTTTGTGTCCTTTTCTTCGTCCCAAACAGCCTTAATTTGTGCCTTTTTGGCAATGACTTCACGCAGGGTTTTGCGCAAAGCAGCATCATCGCTTATACGTTCGGCAATAATGTCTTTCGCACCCGCAATTGCTTCTTCAACGTTTTTAACGCCTTTTTCTTCGCTTACATAATCTTTTGCAATTTCTTCAACTGGGCAAGTTATATCTTGTGCTTGAATTGCGTCAGCAAGTGGTTCAAGTCCTTTTGCAATTGCCACTGTTGCCCTTGTTTTACGTTTTGGCTTGTAAGGTCTATAAATATCTTCCACTTCAGTGAGAGTGAGCGCATTTTCAAGTGCCAAAGCAATTTCGTCTGTCCACTTTTCTTGCTCTCTAATCACTTTTTCAACTTTTTCTTTTTCCTTGTTCAAGTTGCGCAAATAGATGAGCCTATCGGCAAAATCACGCAAAACTTGGTCATCACATGCACCGTGCGCTTCTTTACGATAACGCGCAATGAATGGGATTGTGTTACCTTCATCAATCAAATTGATGATATTTTCGGCATACACTTCTTTCAAATTAAACTCGTATGCCAATTGTTTTGTTAAGTCCATTTTCTTTTCCTTTTAAATATAGTTGTAATACAAATTTGTTGCGTACTCAAACAATTGTTCGCATCAAACACCTTAATTATAGCAAACCTGCGCCGCAAAAACAAACAAATTTGAAAGCACTTTACAACTTTTTTGTGAGATTTGGCATAGCTTTTATCAACTTTTACACTCTTTAATTTAATGCAAAAATTTTGCTAAAAATATTGACAATTTGTTTTTATTCTTATATAATAGTTAGGTATTGCACGTTAGGTGCGATTTTTCCTGCCACACGGGAAGGCTCGCCTTAACATTGACCTGAACGCGAAATAAGGTCACAAACTCCAAGCAAAACTTGGGCTATCACAACATAAAATTTTATTTTTATAAGGAGAAATACAATGCGTACAATTATGGCAAACAACGCCACCGTTGAAAAGAAATGGTACATCATTGATGCAGAAGGCAAAGTTCTTGGCCGTGTTGCAGCAGAAGCAGCAAGTCTTCTTCGTGGCAAACACAAAGCAACCTTCACACCAAATGTTGACTGCGGTGACAATGTTATTATTATAAACAGCGACAAACTTGTTTTAACAGGCAAAAAGGAAGAACAAAAATACTTCAAACGTTACTCTGGCTATCAATCTGGTTTGAAATTGATTCAATACAAGAAAATGATGGCTGAACAAAGCGACGTTGCTTTGATGAGAGCAATCAAAGGTATGCTTCCAAAAAATAGTTTGGGTCGCACTATGGCAACACACTGCCATATCTACAAAGGTGCTGAACACGTAAATCAAGCACAAAAACCTGAAATCTGGAACGGAGGTAAAAACTAATGGCAGAAGAAGTTGTAGAAAAGAAAGTTAGAACACCAAGAACAAAAAAAGTTGCAGACACTGCAGAAAAAGAAGTTAAAGCAACAAAAACAGTTAAAAAAGCCCCAGCAAAAACAAAGGCTAAAGCACAAGAATTTTTGGGCACAGGCCGCAGAAAATGCTCTGTTGCTCGTGTTCGCTTAACAACTGGCACAGGCTCAATCAAAGTTAATGGTGAAGAATTGAAAGAATACTTTGACCTTGACACTCTTATCACAATCGTTAAACAACCTTTGGTTTTAACAGAAACTGAAGGCAATGTAGACATTGTTGCCAACATTTATGGCGGCGGCAAAGCTGGTCAAGCAGGCGCTCTTCGTCTTGGCATCACACGTGCTTTGATGGAATATCGTCCAGAACTTCGTGCTGAACTTAAAAAAGCTGGTTTTGTAACTCGTGACGCTCGTAAGAAAGAACGTAAAAAATACGGTTTACACAAAGCTCGTAAAGCTCCACAATTCAGTAAGCGTTAAGCCGAACCTTGTGTTGCTTACAATTCAAAATTACAAAGCAAAAAATCCACATTTCTGTGGATTTTTTTATATAGTAAATTAGCAATAAAAATCTGTCATATTAACAAAACATATTATTGTACTATAAAAAGTATATTAAAATTGGGAATCTAAATGCTTTATCTCTAAATATCAAATAAAAAAGAGAGATGTTGATTTACGCTCGAAAACACAAATCTTCTAAGAACGTGTGTGTTGGACTTTCCAACTGATTGCGTTCAAACTATTGTGTTTTTTTTGGAGCATAGAACTATCTCTCTTGTGTGTAAGGGGTTGCCTTACATTATTAATATGTGTGCAAAATTTTAAAATATTCACAGAATCCAAAACTTTTTTTAAAATTTTAAAAACCTAAATATTGTTAAAAAATAACAAATAAATTATAAAAATATCATTTATTTAATTAAAAATAACTATTTTTTTAATATTTTTTAAATATTTAATTAATTTTTTTGTTTTTTATTTTTTTTAATTAAAATAATTACAATATTACCAATTAATACCACGTCAATAATCAACACAATTATTCGATAATCGAAAATAAAACCTGAAACAACATATTGACCCGTGAGCAGACTTAAATCATAATTTTTGCCAACCGCAAACATTATGTTGCCAGACGCATCGGTGCGAACAATGTTGGCATTCACATTGCTTAGTCTTTCAATTGTTTCTTCGTTAGGGTGCCCATATCTGTTCCCACTGGAGATGATTGCATATTTAGGTGTTGTGCAAGCCAAGAATTCTTCACAACTTGAATATTTGCTGCCGTGATGGCCCACTTTTAAAACGTCAATGTCAAGTTCATCGCCGTAAAGTGCCACATATTGTTTTTCTGCTTTCGCTTCAATGTCGCCTGTGAATAAAAATGTTTTTCCATAAAATTCTAACTTAATCAAAGGACAAGTGTTATTCATGTCGGTATATGCCAAAGGTGGAAATAATTTAAGCGTAAAATTGTCTTGAATTTCAATTTCTTTATTGAACTTTTCAATCGAACAATTTTCTTTATCAACAAGCCCCTGCACCTTCTTAAAAGTTTCTGTTTCACCGTCCAACATAGGCATATAAATTGTTCCAAAATCAAAAGTCTTGACAAGTTTTTCTGCTCCACCAATGTGGTCGGAGTCTGCATGAGTTAGAATCAAATAATCAATGGTTTTGTTTCTTTTGCTGTTCATAACTTTTTCAGTTAAACATGTCATCAATTTTGCAGTGCTGTTCACAGGTCCAGCGTCAATAACGCAAACTTTACCATCTGGCAAATTAATAGCAATTGCGTCACCCTGTCCAACGTCCACAAAATGTACAATCAAATTCCCACGTGCGCTGACAATTGAAAAGTCTTTTTCAAGCCAAGTTACAATAAGCGGATTAAGAACATTAAACAACAAACACAATGAACTAAAAATTAAAATTATTGCAAAAAGCACAATAATTTTAACTTTTTTATTGTTTTTACTATCATTTTTTGAAATTTTTACCAAATTTGTTGTTTTCTTTTGTCTATCCATTTTCTTTTGTGTTTACCCAAAAATATTTTTTCAATTTCAGGCATAGCCTTCACAACCGCGTCATAACCGGCCTTAATCATCTCATCTTTGTTTTCCAGTTTTAAAGAGTTAAATCGTGCCATGTCTGGCGCAATAACAAGGTCACTCCACATAAGCCCTTGCTTTGAATTGTTAACCATCATAATGCCAATGCTGGTCACAAATTGCGTCCACAATTTATTACTTTCTGTTCCGCCGCCACGTGTTGAATTGCAGTCAATAGTTATAACAAAATCACACCCGTTTTTATACAAAACGTCAGCCGGAACATTGTTTCTCACTCCGCCGTCAATCAAAGCCATGTCGCGATATTTAACAGGCAGAAACACTCCAGGAATGGCACAACTGCCGGTTATAATGCTTTCCAATTTGCCCGTTTTAAATATTATTTGTTTTCCAGTTTTAAGGTCAACAGCAACTGCGTAATAAGGCATTTTTAAATTTTCTGCGCGTTTAATTGGCAACACTCTGCCAAGAGTTAAAGCAAGTGTGTCCATGCTTGAAGGCAAAATGCCAAATTTTTGCTTTATAAAATCGCTTTGTTTAACCTGATTGGACATTGCATAAATCTGCTCATATGTAAGTCCACTTGCGTAAAGCGCACCAAATAAACTGCCAGCACTTGCGCCGGCAACAGCATCAAATTTAATGCCATATTCCTCAAAAGCTTTGAATGCTCCAAGATGAGCAAATCCTCGCGTGCCACCTCCACTTAAACACAAACCAATTTTGTATTTTTTGTGAAAAATATTCATGCGTTTTAAACCAAATTTTGACGTTAATCCCATGCTTTTATTATGCACAAATTCACCACCATTTATGTTTGTATTATACAATAATTTACGCAAAATAACAAATCAAATTGAATTTAACAAACAAAACACCAATCATCATAATTATGCCAAAGCATTGTCAGCATTCTCAATAAAAACTGCCATAATTTGAAAATTTCAACAAAAAAAATCCCAAAATTGGGATTTTTTATGTATTTTTTGCAACTTTTTAAGAAAATCAATATAATTATTGATTATTTTCGCCTTCGCCCTTTCCTTCGCGTTCACGAATCTTTTGAAGAGTAAGGTTTGTTTGTTCCAAATCTGCTTCAAGTTGTGCAATTTGCTCTTCCAAAATTTTGTTTGTTCTTTCAAGAATTGGGAATCTGTCTTTGTTCGCTGCAATGATTTGTTCGCAGTTTGTAACGCTTGCTCTCAAGCCATTCAATAATTCAAGTTCTTGTTCAAGCTCTTCTTGCTTTTCTTTGTCAAGGTCAACATAGTTGTTAACGCCATATAAAGCAACATTTTTCTTAGCAAACACTGTTTCTTTTCTGCGAAGTTTTGTTTGATATCTGTCCAAATCGTTCATAACTTTTTTAAGAGGACGATATTCTTTCATGTTAGTTTTGTAATCTTTTTTAGCATTTTTCAAACGTTCTTCCAAAACAGCAATACGTTTCAAACATTCATCTTCGGTCATATCAATTGTCACAACTTCAGTTGTTACATTTGCTTGAGCTGTCAATTGTTTGTTCAAATCTTCAATTTTTGAAGTAAGCTCTGCAATACGTTTATTTGCGTCTTCCAACTCTTGGTTGTTTGAGCCTTCAACTTTTTCTTCAACTTCTTCTTGTGTCACTTCTTCAACAGGTTCAGTAACCTCTTCGTTTTGCTCAACTTGCTCAGTTTCAGTTTTTTCTTCCTCAACCTGTTTTGCTTCAACATTTTCTGTTTTTTCAGCGTCTGTTTGTTCGTTTTCTTCGTCAGCTTCAACTTTTTCTTGCTCAGGTTCGGTTTCGGCAACTGCTTCAACTGAATCTTCAATTGATTCTTCAGCAGATTCTTCGTCTGTGCCTTGTTCTGCTTCGCTCATAATCTTGTCAATGTCGTATTGTGCCAAAACAGGGTTAACGTCTTCTTCTTTTTCGTCCGCCTTTTCCTTTTCTTCATCAACAACTTCGTTATTAATTTCATCAATCAAATTTTGAATGTCAATGTCGTCAGCAGTTTCTTCTTCGTCACCTTCAGCAACTGCCATAGGTGCGTCTTCCAGAGTTTTTACGTCTGTTGCAGGATACTCAACAGGTTTGCTCTCTTGCTTTTCTTCGTTTTCTTTCTTAAGCCTTTTTTCAATTTCGTCAAGGTCGGAATTGTTGTCTTCAACAAGTTTAAACAAATCGTCTTCCTTGCTGTTTTGAACCAAGTCTTCTTCCTTTTTTGCTTTTGCCATGTTGATTGACTCAAAATCGTAATCTTGTTGCTTTGTTTGTTCCGCTAACAAATTTTGTTGTTTATATTGAGTGTAATCCATAACTTCTTGTTTAGGTTGTTTTGAAGCGCGGTCTTCATTATCAAAAGCGCCAATAACAACATGACCCAAAAAGGCAATTACCCCTCCCACAACTATAATAATGCCAATGATTGCTATAACACCAACAAATGCTTGCCATTCCATAAGTTTAATCTCCTTTTTTTCGTTACGCCTTATTATATCTCATAAAAAACACTTTTTCAATACCTTTTTCAAAAATTTTTTAAAAAAAATTAAAAAAATGATGAAAATATGTTAAAAATTCACCATTTTTTAGCAATTTTAGCAATTATTTTTAAATTATTTCAAATTTCTTAATCCTTTTGGATAATGATTTTTAAACTTGCCAGCAGCAATTTTGAACCCACCAAGTGCACAACCTGAGGCTAAAATGGTTCCATAGCCATCTTTAAGCTCAACCTCTAAAGTTTCACCTTTAATATATTTCTTTATGTTTGTACAATCAAAACTATAGTCCAATTTCATTTTAAAATCACGCCCAAACGCTGTAAACAGATTGTGTGCCGGCTCAAACCTTTTTTGTTTGTTGCTGCCAACTCTAACACCAATTGAATAGTAATTAACTCCTCGTTTGACCATTGTTTTATCTTTAACCAGATAAGCATATTCGCCAAACTCAAAGCAATCGTCCGCTATCATGTTTGCGTTTTCTTTAACAAACTGTGCCGCCAGAGAACAGCTTTTCAACCTCAAAATGGTGTTAGGGGAATTGTCATTTTCGTCCAGTTTTTGCAGTAGCGCAACAAATTGGCCTTCGCCTTTGACTCTGTGTGGGTATAATCTCACCGCCTCAATCATGTCAATTCCTTTTGGCAAATCTGCCTTTATTTCCACAAGTTTGTAATTATGATTTTTCAAAAATTGTTTAACAACGCCTTCGTTCTCTTCAATTGAATAAGTGCAGGTTGAATAAATTAGAAAGCCGTTTTGTTTCAAAGCAAGGTCAGCATTGTTTAAAATATCTAGTTGGCGTTCGGCGCACATTTGTGGCAAGTTTTTGTTCCATTCCTTAATCACCTGTTCCCCTCGTCTAAACATGCCTTCTCCGCTGCAAGGTGCATCAAGCAAAACCACGTCAAAACTATTTGCATAAGCTTTGGCAACATTCTTAGGGCTGTCATTTGAAACAATTACATTTTTTAGACCCATTCTTTCAACATTTGAAAACAAAATGCCACACCTTTCGTTGTTAATTTCATTGCTAACAACCATACCATTTGGGACTTTGTTTGCAAGTTGAATTGTTTTTCCACCTGGAGCAGCACACATGTCCAGCACTTTTTCATCTCCGTTTAAATTGCAGGCGTTAACCGTGAACATTGCACTTGGTTCTTGCACATAAAACGCTCCCGCATGATGCAGTGGGTGTTTGCCAAGTTTTTCTTCCACATAAAAGCCACGTTGTTCATAAGGGATTTGTGAAATTTTGAAATCCACAATTGATTTAAACTTTTCCAATTCAATTTTGTTGTTAACATAAATCGCTGACTGCTTTTTTTGAGATAAAGCATGGCAAAAATCATTGAACTCGTCCTTCAAAATGACTTTCATCCTTGAAAGAAACTCTTGTGGCAAGTCCACATTTTCTTGATTTAATTTGTCAAATTGATTTAACATATCAAAATTATAGCAGATTAGTTAAAAAAACTCTACATTTTCTTGATTTTTTTTGGCATTTTAATTAAACTAATTAAAAAGAAGGGGAAAATGCAAAGTTTAGATATAATACGCCAAAAGCGAAGATTTTTAATGTTCAGCGAAAAGACAAAAGCAGCAGTGCTTGAACTGAACGCTTTTTTTGACAAGTATGCCATGCATTTTGAGGACAAAATCAAAAAAGAATTCACATATTACGACACTGAAGATTTTGCACTCCTTAAATCAAATATTGTTTTGTTCAAAACTCAAATTGGCAATTTTTGTGAACTCAACATGGCAACTGAAAAAATAAGTTCAACAAGCAGATTGACCTTGCGCTCAACCTATAAGCATTTTAGCAAACTTATCAAAT
This sequence comes from uncultured Clostridia bacterium, assembly GCA_934747385.1. GTDB lineage: Bacteria > Bacillota > Clostridia > Christensenellales > UBA1242 > Onthoplasma. Next base: position 192,816 of record CAKVGK010000001.1, read on the forward strand.
CACATGACAGTTTAATGAAACACAAACAATTTTTGATTGATAACTTCAAAAACATGTTTATTTCAGGTGTGAATTTTGACCCAGAATTTCTTATGCAAAAATTAAAGCCAGCCTACACCATTAAAACTGTCAGCGAAGAATACAAAAGCACAAACGGCATAGGCTTTAAAATCACATATTCTTTTGATAAGGACGTTTACACAAATCATTTCACGAACATTAAAACAACAGCCAACATTTTAACAATTTATCAGCACAGCAACGAAACAACTGACCCATATTTGGAAGATTTGGTTAGCAAATTGACACGTTATTGCAAAGAACTTACCCCAACCAGCGACACTAAAATTATGATTGCGCGTGACATGACAGCAAAAAAATTGGAACAACTTGGAAAATTAAGGCAAGAACGTGACAAACAAAAGCGCGAGTTGGAATTAAAAAAGAAAAAGAAATAATCTATTTTTTCACCAACACGCAAACACGGTTTGTTGTTCACTCAAAGGACACAAAAAAAACGGAGTCTCTCCGTTTTTTTATTAATCATCTTTTTTGTTAATCTTCGTCTTCTGTTGTTGGCTTATCTTCATCAAGATAAACGCCAATCATTTCGCCTTCGCTGCCTGTTACAACATTGATTTTAAACAAATAACCCGTGCTATCGCCAGTGAAATAATAAATGTCATTTCCGTTTATGTCTATAAAGTCAGCATTAAACTCAATAGTTGTCAGAGTTTTAATTTCAGGTTTATTGCCCAAGAAAATGTCACTATAACTTACAGTTTTTAAAGCGTTGTTGTTGTCGTAATAAATGATTGAGCCGTTTGCAAAACCGATCACATTGATTTTTGAAACAGATTTTTCATCATTGTCCACAATTGTGTAATTTGTGCTTACTAGGCGGTTGCCTCTCAAGTAAAATTGAATAACATTATCTCTAACAGAGATTAAATCCTCACCATTTGGCAACAAGAACAAATCTCCAACAATGGCGCTGTCGCTATTGAACATTTCAGTCAACGCATTGCCAATTTCTGCGCGGCACATATAAGTTTCACTGCCATTATTGCGAGTTGCGTAAACATAATTGTTACTAACAAATTTAACAGCAATTTCTTTGTCCGCTTGGTCGACTGTTGTACCATTGTTTGTTGCAGCGTTGTAACGCACCAACTTGTATTTGTTGTCTGTATTTTCAACATAGTGAATTCTATCATAAGCGTTGTCGTCAGTGTTATAACCAAACACAACACTTGTAACATTGCTTGCAATTGTGCTCACTTTGTTTTTCTTTGCTTGAAGGTCAACACGTTTAAGCATATTTTTATTGCCGTCACCGTTCAAATCTTCACCTTTTTCGTAAACAACAAGGTACACATTGCCATCTTTGCTGTAATATTGGAAACTCAAATTTTCATGTTTAACATTTGCTTGATAAATCTCTTCAACTTTATCAAAATTTGAAAGTTTAACACGATAGAAAACAGACCTATCTTTTGCCCACTGACTATTGTTCAATTTGCCAGATTCATTTTCGTTGCTTGGGCTAACAAAATAAAGGTAATCACCAAACACGAAAAGGTTTGTTGCATCGTAGCCAGCAAGTTTTGAATTAACTGCGCGAATGTAATCATCAACCATTAAGCCGTTACCGTCACGAACAAAGTTGCCAGTTTCGTCCAATTTAGCAACATACAAGCCGCCTTTAACAAAACTGCCGTTGCGGTTTTCGTCTGTTAAATCACTAACTTTTTTGAAACCATTTGCAAAGTATACATATTCACCTTTCCTAACAGCCAAGCCGCCATTGCCTTCCACAATCGCGTCAGTTGAAGGGTGGAAACCATTGTCCAGCTCATTCTTTTTGCAGCCTATCACGCCGAATGCAAACACACATAACAGCAAACAGATAATAAATTTAGAAAACTTTTTCATAATTCCTCGTTAAAAATTATTGCCAAAAGCGAGAATAAATATGCAGTTAAGGACTGCCGCCAAATGCAAAAAACGCACCGACATTTCACGCTTTGATAATATTAACACAGAAACAACAAGTTGTCAAACAAAAGAAAACCTTGTAAAAATAAAAATTTGTTAAATTAAGTGTTTTTGCAACATTCTTGCCCAGATATCTACAAATTTCTTGTCATACCTTAAAATTTGGCACTGTATAATAAAAATATGAAAAGCAAAACAATGATTTTACAATCACAAACGCAAAACAAAGCAGGGCGCGCAATTTTAACGCTAACCCAAGAAGACGATTTGTTAAAAACAAAACTCAGGCTTTACTCTTTTGCCGCGCTGGACGCCGACAGCAAAATAGGTGTTTTCCACAACAATCAGGTGTATTCCGGCAACATGTTGCTTAAAGATGGTGCGTATGTGAGTTCTTTGGTTGGTGAATTTAATATGGATGACGATTTTTATTGCGCCATTGTAGACACAAAAAACAACAACACTCCCCTTTTGGCTGGCGGAACATATGGCGGCATGTATTTCAACGACACAAGCGTGATAACAAACAACTTATCTAATAATTTTAGTTCAAACAAAATCATGCCCGACGCTTACGAAACAACTTCTACTTTCGCCCAACCTCCGCACGCGAGCCAGCAAGAATGCCAAAACTCATGCGCTGACCATAATCACACATATTCAGCAAATCCTTGCATTGGCAACAATTATGTTGTTTCCTCTAACAATCGTGAAAGCAACGAATTTACAACCAATGCAAATCCTTGCATTGGTTGTAAATATAAAGAATATTTTTATACCCAAAATCCGCTTTCTAAAGATTTTAACGAATCTTCTCCCACAAAACAAACCTCAAATGTTGTGACAGAAAATCAAGCAAAACCTGCCACAAACACAGCGTTTCAAAAGGACACACCCAAAAACGAGCAAGCGGAAAAGACTCCAACACCCCCACAATCAAACAACTCAATTTTGGAAAGTTTAATCCCTCAATTTGATTACATTTTTAAAACATTTCCAGAATGCACCGAACTCAACAACGCCATCGAAAACTCTCGCTTTGTGAAAATAACAGAGGGCAACTCCACTTTCTGCATTGGCGCAATTTATAAGGACAATCAGCCCCAATACATTTGCTACGCAGTGCCAACCGCCTATAACGCCCCAGCCCCTCCAGAACTTGGCGAACACCACCAATGGTTGCCACTCGATCCCGCTGACCCGCTTAGCGACGGCTATCATATCGTTTTCCAAGACGCCCACGACCTAAAAATCGTCGAATTTTAACATGGTTAAAATTGTTTGTCTCTTAATAAACGACAGGAACACCCAAAAAAGCCAAATATCGCAGTCAATTCTTCCACTGACTGGCTTTCACACTTCAACAATCCTATTCAGTCAAAGGAGTATATTAAGGGGGAAAGTTTGTGTCCCCCTTAATAGAAAGCGACCATACGCCCAAAAGTTGCTATTTGTATATTCTCAATATACAAATGAAATAATGGGCGAAATGGTCGCTTATAATGGGAATTGTGATGGTTGCTATGCTCGCTTTCGGCGGCACTTTCGCGTACTTTACTGCTACTACTGAGAACAAGGGTTTGACCGGAATTAAGACTGCAACAATTCAATTGGGTGCAAATGCAGTTGCTGACGCAATCACAACAAAAGTTCAATCTGGTTCAAAACTTGCATCTGGAGTAACAGTTACAAACAAATCAAATGTTGAATCATACATTTTCATTAAATTTGATGTTACATTAAGTGGTGCTGGTATTGATGAAACATTTAATACAGCACATAAAAAGGCTGATAAGGATGCAGTTACTGCAGATGGCGACTACTGTCTTTTGATTGAAGATTTAAACACAGCAGCAACAGAAACCACAGATAAATGGACGGCTTTAACTGGACATGCTGGTGTATATTACACCGTTGCTGCAGCCACAGAGACTGACAAAATTCTTGACGTTTGTGGCGCTATCACTTTCTATGGTAAAAGTGAAAGTAATGGCGATACTGCAGGCTCTTTGATGAACAAAGACGTAACTGTAACTATTGCTACACGTGCTATTCAAAAACTTAGTGAAACTACTGGTGACTTGACAGCTGCTGATGCATTTGCTCAAGTAAACTTTGGTTAAACACAAAACTAAAAAAACACGCATTAGCGTGTTTTTTTATTGCTACAATGTGATTGAGCCCTTTATTTTGTTTGGAATTGATTTTGAAGTAATAGAATATTCAATTTTATCAATTGGTTTTTTAAACAACAATTTTCCGCAAATATATCTTTTATTATATTGACGAAGTTCTTTCATTTTCAATTTGATAAATATTTTATTGTCAACAACTTTCATCTGATAATTGTAAAGTTTTTGCAGTGAGCCTTTAAATGTCGGAATAGCATGTATTTCACCCGCAGGTTCTGGGGAAATCAAATCTTCAACGTCAAAATTCCTTTTTGGCTTTAAAAGACCAATTGTAGTGGTTGAAATAGATTTTTCAGTTAGCTCATTCTTAAAAGTAAGTTTGCGCGCATCGAAAAATTTTTGTTTGTCAAATGATAATTCAATTTCAATGTCTTCACAAAATTTTTTGCAATCGTTATCTAAAACCAATGTTAAAGAAGATTTATTTTTTAGCAAATTGAAAAAGTCAACAGTCCCATTGTATTCAATAAGTTCAACGTACATGTCCCAAGCCAAATTTGCTTTTTCCTTTTCAATAACTGAACCCTCTGTTTCGGTGTTTCCATAAAATTTTTTAACTAATTTTGCATTACCAAAATCGTAAAAATCGGGTGCCAGTAAATTATGATTTTTAATTGCAAAATTTGAAATTATGATTTTTTGATTTTTATCAAATTCAAATTTTTCAGCTTCGAGATATAAAGAACTTTTTTTAAAATTTTTGAAAATTTTAAATTCTTCCGATTTTTCTTCTTCATTAATATGTATTGAATTGATTTTTTGTATTTTATTACATATAGATTTTTTTAACAGATTCATTTTATCAACTATTGGTTTCAAATCTAATTTTTCAAAAACAATATTTTCGTTTACTTCATTTTTTGCAAAAGATTTGAGTGAAATAATGTTTAGCTTTTCCTCATTCTCCTTTGCAATTTTTCTTTTTTCAAAGTGTTTTTCTGCAAATTCGTCGGCAAGCAATTTTAAATCTTTTTTTAATAACTTTTCAAGTTCTTCAGCTGAGTTGAATGTTTCATACAAGCCTTCAATTGTTTTTTTGTATTCTTTCAATTTTGCTAATTGTTCTGGATCTATGTCTTGTAAATTTACAGTCTTCCCCTCTGCAAAATAAACCATAGCAGTTCCGCCTTTTTCAGAGATTTTTTTAATTTCTTCAATTGTTCCGGACAAATCTCTCTTTGTTTTTGTTCCTATTTTTCCTCCAAAAACCGCAATGCAATGCTCGCAATTGTCAACCAATTGTTCATTAATTTCGTCCTGCGCAGACTTGCCCATGTTAGGGTGTGTATCAGTTTTCCAATGTCTTAAGTTAAAGAATACTTTAATCCTTGAATTTGATTGTTTACTGTTATTAAACTCGTCAATTGCATGTTTAACATTTTCATAATATTCATAAACGTCACTTGGAGATGACATTAATATATCGCAACTTATTGTAGAAAATTCTTGTATCACTAATCCTGTCTCCTTTGTGGGCATTATACTACATGTTTAATGCTTTATCAATAAATTTTACCAAAAATTTACAATAAACACCACAAAACACCACTTTTTTCTTCCCCATGTTATATAGAGGGATGGCCTTATAAATATATTAATATAAAGAACAGCAAATTAATTTGCTGTTCTAATATATAATATATAGGGTTAAGAAAAAAACACGCTAATGCGTGTTTTTTCTAAATAAGAACTATTTGCTTAAAGCTGTTTGAGCATAAGCTGTAGCAACTTCTGTAAGACCATTCTTTTGGATTGATTCTGCTTTTACAGATACAGAAATTTCAGCACCTTCAATAGCAACATTAGATGTTGTACCACCATTTGCGGTACCATCTTCAGTTGCACCTTCGTGAATATTTGCAGTTGCATCAAAAATAATAGAATCGCAGAAAAGCAAATCTGCGGTTGCATTAGCAGCCACTTCAATATAATAAACTGCTACGCCGTTTGCGTCATCTGAAACAGCATCAAGTTTTGTCCATTTTGCCTTACCTTCTGCTGAGTCAGCGGTGTTGATTCCTGCAACAACAGTACATTCACCAGCCGCTGGTTTTGTAATAGTGATTTTTACAAACACCCAAGAAGCAGCTGTTGTTCCTGTAGGATTGTAAGAAATTGAACCACTTGCAAGAAGATTCTCTTTTGGCATAACTGTGCTAACGAAAGTAGCTTCACCAGCACTTTTCAAGACGATTTTACCTGTTGTAATTTTGTCAGCTTTTGCTTCTTTAGTAGTAGCAGTAAAGTACGCGAAAGTGCCGCCGAAAGCGAGCATAGCAACCATCACAATTCCCATTATAATGATTGCAAATGTTGACTTTGTCATCTTTTTAGATTTCATTTTTGTCATTTTTATTTTTCCCCTTTAAAATTTTAAAAATAAGTATTTTGCTTTGCGTAAACAAAGCGGTGTTAAATTGGTTTATGTTTCGACCATAATGCAATTTAACACATGGCAATTTAAGTGTTGCCAACTTTACTTTTGGCTGATGCCAAAAGTGTTCCCTAAATGCTTGGATGTCGATCAAATGATTATCATTTGTTACATACTAAGCAATTTGAAACTATGTTTTTTTCGCACCTAGTGTGTACAATTTAAGTGCGAAAAGTTTGTATCGCTACAAACAAATTTGCAAATTTACTTGTAGAGGGTCAACCCCCTAACAATATTGGCATGATTTCACACCAATTTTGCCTGTTGCATTTAAAGTTCAATTAAAACCAAAATGCGTTTTGAAAGCATTAATAAAGTTTGAATAAATACAAACATTAAAATACTTTTTCAAAGTATGTTTAATCGACATCACATACTTATACTTTGAGTTTATACCAAACGAGGGGTGATAGTCAAACAAAAATTGACACATTTTAACAAAAAAGTAAAAAAACTGGCACTCTCTTTAAAATTAGATTGCCAGTTTTTTTTAAACGTTATCAACTCATGTGATTGACAACAAAGCAACACACTCAGTTCACCACACCACCGCACAAGATTATAGTTGCAACATAAACAATCCTTATATTCTTGTGTTCCCTACGGAGTCCCCAATAAACTTGTGTTTTTGGAGCGGTTGATGGGAAAGGTTGTTAAAACGCTTGTGTTTTAACAAAGGGTAGTTTACTTATGTTCTCTTTTACGTTTTGTTTTATAATAAGGTTTTTATTATAACTACCCTTTGGTGTGTGAGCAATGCTCGCACACCAACCTTCCCCTCGCAAGGGGACACTAGAACAAGGACGAATTATAAACACCTAACCCAGGGGACACGGGACATAGGAATTATTAAACACCAACTCATATCAAAGGGTAGTTTTTTAAAATTCGAGTGAATCTTTTTAATTAACTAACTTTAATCAATTTGATTGCTGTGTAAATTAAGGTCAAGTTGCAATTTCCAACGCCAACAAAATTGAATTGAATTGAGTTGTTTGAAGCAACAAGTTCAAAGGAATATGAGAATGTTTGTCCGTCCAACTCAACTTTGAGAGTAATCACATTTCCGTTTTGGCTGACAACAATGCCAGAAGAAACTGCCTGATTATTTTTGTCCTTAACTTGGAAGCGTTCAATTAAATTTTCGGTTGAGGCAAAGTCAACGTCAAAAGTGAAAGATAAATTTTCATCTTTAAACGCGATTTGTGTCAATTGTTTTTTATTGTCGCCTTCACCATCGGTGTTTTTAAATGAAACTTGGGTTTGAGAGTTATATTCAAACCTTGTGCCGTCAATAAGCGAACTGCCAGTTACGGACGCATTGATTAAGTTGCCTGTTGTTAATGTTTGAGGGTTGTTTGTGTTAAGTTCAACAATATCATCAAACAATTTTTCTTCAACTGCCAAAGCGAATGTGTTTTTAACAATTTTTGCTTTGAGGGCAATGTTATCAAACAAATAAATGTTTTCATCAATTGTTCCGCCACTGAATGATTTTACACCATAAACTTCAATTGTAAATTTGTCCGCATTTACAGAAGAAATTTTCAAGTTAAGGTATTGGTCTTCATACTCATAGCCGCTGGTGTAAGTGTTTTCAGCGGTGAGCGTCATCAACTCGTCCTTAACTTTGATTTCGGTCAAATACTCTGCACCCGCTTCAAATTCCACACTTAAAGTGTATTTTAACTTGCTTTTTACGCCAAGGGTTAAAGTTTTCGCTCCGTCCACATAGTCGCCAGCCAAATTGTTAAGCATTTCTTGTGTGATTGTTAAAGAACTGCCCTCAATTCCGTGTTCGCCGTACTTATCTTCATAGAAGTAATAATCCAATTCTTCATTAGGAAGACTTGTTCTACTATAAAGGTTAATAACGTCATTCAGGCTTGCATTTGAAATCACAAGTTTATTGTTTTTCCACACTGCTTGCACACCATTGAATGAATATGAATAATTGTTGTTATTACGCGCAGTGAGAATCATTTGAGTTTCAATTGTAACCTTTTGGAAAACAACCGAATATTCGCCCATTATTGATTTGACGAATGTGTCTTCGTCCATGTCTTGAGGTTTAATACCATTTGTTATGGTTATAACGTTGCCCGAAAGCGTGTATTTTGCGTCAACGCTGCCATCACCTTTCTTAACACCAACATAGCGATATCCTGCAGGGATTTCTCCAAGCCTGATTGCAACAGCATAGCCTTCCATGAATATGCCTTCTCTGCCGCGTTCAATGCCATTAATCCACAAAGTTGCAAAAGATTTCATTAGAGTTGTGTCCTCTGTGTGGAACCTTGCTCCGTTAGAACTATCTGCAACAACCTTTATGCTTACTGAACCTGTCTGTTTATGAGTTATGTCAATGTTAATATCAACTTTTCCAAACTCATAATCAGCATTTGTAACATATACGTCGTTATCAGCATTTAAACGTCCAGTTTCGCCATTAACCAAAATTGACACTTGATAATCAAAGCTAATAGAATATTCTATGTGAATTCTATCGTTTGTAACAACAAATCCTGTTTTTGGTGTGTTTTCAAAACCGTTGAGGTTTCCTCGAACAATTGTCAAAGCATAGTTGTTGAAATACTTTTTGGCTTCTGCCTCGGTTATCGCACTGCCGTTTGAGGTGTAATTAACTGCCAAGTTCAATTCTTTTGGCGCGAATTTTGCAATAATAATTTCATCATTCTCTGCTTTGAATGGGTTACTGCCCAAATCAGTTTCGCCGCTTTCACCCATATAGAAGTTAACGCCTGTGTAATAGCGGTTATTGTATGTTGCTGAAATGGTGTTTTCAAGCCCTTTGTGTGTGAATGCTGTTATATATTGCTCGCCGCTATGATTTGCGTTTGCAGTCAAAGTGAATTCGTTTGATTTGCCATTTTTAAGAGTCAATGTTCTTGTTGAGCAATTGGTGTCGTTAACCCCAACAGCAATCTGCAATTGAATTTCATAAATCGGAGTAACCGACATTGCAAAGTAAATTGTGCGGTTGTCTTTTGGCAGAATGCTGCCAGCAGGTACACCATTAACTAAGTAATATAAGAAGAATGAACCTGTGGTTTGATTTTCTTTACCATAATAAATTGATGAAGAGAAGTTATAAGTCTGCACTGGTTTTGTTTTAAGCAAGAACTCATACTCTGTTGGCATTTTTGGCAAATACTGATATGCTTCCGCCCATGCGCCAAAATCCACACCTCGGCTTGGATTATATGCCCAACTCTTCATGATTGCATATTTTGCACCATTGAAATTGTAATAATAGCCAAGCCCTTCCAAATAAGAATCAGTTAAAGTCCAATTAATTGAAGTTGTTTCCAATGTCCAATTGCTTAAAATGTCCGCATTATCAACTAAAAGTTTATTGCTATCGCCCTCGTCGATTACTTTGTACTTAACGTCGAATGTAAGGTAGCAGGTGTTAACGGTCAGATCACCAATAAATTGACTGGTTTCGCCCGCGTTGTATTCCACGTTAAAAGGAATGTTAAAGCCAAAGTAATAGTTAGCCCTCAGCCACGCACCCTTTTTCGAAGAGCTCAAATCAATGGTGTAAGTTTGCTCGCTTTCTTTGCCAGCGTATTTTTGCATATTTTTTGTTGTTCCATTGTTTGTTAAGTCAAAGGCATTTTCTTTAAGCCCGAAACCTGCATATGCCCAATATTGAATTTTGAATGTTTGCCCACGCTTGAATGTGTTTGTTATTTTTTCATATACGCCACTAGCGTTATTTGTTTCATTTCCGCCTGAAATTCTTAAGTTGCCTGCATTTTGGTTTGTCATTTCAATCGACATGCTGTAAATAATAGGTTCAAACAAAACGTCCAAATTAATTTTATCATTAGCCTTAAGCGCAATAGGGTTGTCAAGCAAGCCTTCAAGTTGAACACCTGTGCTGGTTGTTGTTTTGGTGTTGAACTCAATTGTGTAGTCATAACCACCTTTTTTAACCTGAGTTTTGCCAGTCGTTCCGCTTAATGAGCCCATAAATCTGTAGCCTATCATGTCGTCATAATAAACATTATCCTTAGTTAAATCTTCAATTTTGCTTTGGTCAAACACGTGAATCACAACTCCACAACCAAAAGCCAAATCAATTGTGTTATTTTCCACAATTCTCCAATTTGAAGAATTTTCAGGTTTGATTGTGCTCAAGCACCCAAACTCAAACGAATCAGTGCCAGTATGTTTGTAAACTTTCATGCTGCCAAGTTCGTATTTAACAATGTATTTATTAGACAAACTGCCGTCAGAGTTATCGGTCACTTCAACACCAACATAGCCAACAAAGCCTTTAGTTTGCTTGCCTTCGTTCACCAATGTTGTGTTTAAATTCAGCGTGTAAGTTTCGCGATAGAACACTCCATAAAGTGTTGCATTGCCAGCACTTGAATCTGCATCAATTGTCCAATTATTTTCAAGGTCAATAATAAATTCTTCGCTCCTATCCAAAGCAGACTTGTGAGCGTCGTTGTTAGCCTGATATTTAGAAGTTAAAATTGCCACTTTTCCAGTTTCGCCATTATACAGCCAAGCAATATTTTCGTAATACTGTTGGTCAAATCTCAACTCGCCCAATTTGTGGTTGTTTGCCGCAAATATGAATAATGAATTTTCACCAGTATAAACCTTTCTTAAGCATTCATTTGAATTGTTGTCCAAACCATCAGTGTAAGTTTTAACTTTTGCTGCCACAGTGTTTGCATAACTATCTGCCGCATAATTTGTATTGTAACTTGCGTTACTCCAATTTTTATATGAATAGTACTCATTATTAGAGATATCTTGTTGAATGTTTACAGGCAATCCAGTTGTTGTTGCAAAACTATAATCTCCAGTTATACTGCCCTTTACATTTTCCAATTTAAGTTTGTAAATATTGTCTACTTCAAACTTAGTTAAAGAAACATTGTAGGTTTTATCACTCTTCGAATATCTATAATCACCTGTATCTAAATCTAAATAATCCCATTTTACAAGATCTTGATTATTAGTACCATTTGAATCACAGGCAATTGCTTTTCCACTTTTTGTTGTGTAATACGCAATTGATTTACCAACGGATTCTTGTCCTATTCTTACAATTTTATAACTATCTCCATAAGCAAATGGACCAGTTTTTGAACCCTCTCCTAAACTTTCCCCAGTCAAGCGAATTTGAGCTGAACTCCACTGAGGCGCAATGGTGATTGTTGTTTGTTGCAAAACATAGTCGCCCAATTTCCAATTGTTGAAAGCGGCCATCAATTTAGATAATAAATTTAATCCCAAATCGGCGGTTTTAACTAATGAATCCGAGTTCACAAATTCCCACGAATAAGATGAAATGCCAGTGATTGGATTGGTTGATTTATTCAATTTAGCATAATAAGTATTTGCACCATAACTGAAATAAATTTTATAGCCAGTTAAATCGCGCCCATAATTATATAGTCCATATTGACCTGCCGAATTGTAAAGATCACTTTCTTTTATGTTCGCAAGCTGAATAAATGCTCCACCTGTTGGCTTAATGAAGTCTGTCGCACTACCATAGTTTAAACTAAATGAAAGGTTATCAACTAAAATGTTATTTTTCCCATCGTAAACACCTTTAGTTAATCTTGTTATGTTTTCATTGCTTTCGCCTTTACCAACAATTCTTTCAGCCTTATTATTTATAATTTTGACGTTATTATTTCCGCTCCAAGTTGGAATAATTGCCATTGCGAAAGAATCTTTATATCCTTTAGGCTTTTGTTCACTGCCTGTCCAAGTATAAGTTCTTGTGAAATTGTTCCAAAGTGCAACACCTGTCACACCAATTAAATATTCTTTGCCAGTTGACGAGGTTTGAATATGTGTGGAGCTTTCGTTATAACTGCTATAAGCAAAGTTAACAACACCATCATAAGTCTTTTCATCATTTCTTAAGTTGAGATACCAAGCATCTTTCCAACTTTTCTTACCAGTTTTTTGTGAATAACCAAGTTTTTTAAGAGCGGTTAAATCAACAACCCAGCCACCAAAGGCTGTTTTATTTGAAAGGATTTCATAATCCGCACCAAAGAATGCTTGCAATTCAGCATTTTCTTTAGGGAAATAATAATATGTTTTTGTTTGTTCTTTTACAATAACGTCTTGATAATAATCTTGACCATTTGGTTGATATTTTGCACTTGTTAAAACATTGTCATTCCTTGCCGTTCCGTCTTTGATTGTATAGCCAAGGTTTAATTCATAAACTTTGCGTTCAAATTCAAAATTCAACTCAATTCTGTCTGATTGTTTGAGTGTGACATCTTCTGCTAACAACCCTGTCAAAATTTCTGCGTCATTGATTGTAAAACTGAACCTATAACCAAGGTTTTGGATAATATTCGCTGTTTCACCATTGATTTTGCCTTTTAAGCCATTATTGTAAAATCTTCCAAGCATTGAGTCGTAGTAGTCTGTGTTTTCAGCAAGATTAGTAACCTTGCCTTCATCATAAACCATAATCTCAACAGTGCTGTTTCTGTACACAATAATTGAATTTGAACTTGCAACACCATCGAATGAGCCAAAACTGCTTAATTTTGAAGGGTCTTTTCCTGCCTTAACCAAATCTGTAACCAAATAAGCATACATAACTTCATTGGTTAAAAGATTTCTATTCCATGCCCTAACAATATAGTAATCCTCATGACCGCCGTCATCATTGTCGGTAACTTTAACAACAATATAACCCCAGAATCCAATTCTATTACCATCGTTAGGCAAAGTGTTCACATTAAGCACATATGAACTTCTGTTCACCACAACAGCCAGGGTTGGATTTTGATTATTTTCGTTAATAAATGGCTCTTCCGCAGGATTCCAAACGCAAGCCTCATCTCCAACCAGACTGCACACAACTTTTCCATCTAATTTGCCTTGGTCTTTTGTTTCATCAAATTTGCTGGTTTTAAGCGCAATGCCGCCAGACGCTCCGTTATACAAGAACGCTATGCTTGTGCGCCCATTCGTTCCTCCTGCCGTGAAATACAAATCTCCAATCGTGTGCCCATACGCCACAAATATAAACGTTTCGCCGCCAGAATTGTAAACCTTCCTCAAACACTTGTCACTTGGGTAAACTTTTTCGCTATCGCTGCCAATTTTGTCTGTAGGCTCACCATCTAACACTGCAAGATATTCTTTCACGTTTGCAACATAGGCATACGAATAGAAATCCGCCACCTTATCAGGTTCATATACAGGCAACTTAAAGCTGCTATAACTTAAATATTTGCCAATATCACCGTCTTTCAATACAAAGCTTTCATTAAAACTGCCACTCGAATAATCTCCGCCAGCAGACATTCCCGTCGCCCCTTCAATCTTGAATTTGAACAACTTAGGCACATAAACCGGCTCTAAATTTATTTTGTATTTTCCAGTGTTGTCTGTGCTGTTATATTCATAAGTAAAGCATGTGGAAGGAATATTTAAGTAATTCCAGTTAATTGATCCAGTTTCAGTTGTCATCATAACCGCATATTGGAAATTGGTTTTGTCTTCATCTTTTGTGCCACATGTGAGATATGCAATGTCGTTATACGTTAATTTAGCGGCAGGAAGAGCATTTTGATTTGTTATTAGGCAACTATATTTTTCTCCATATTTTACAGAATCAAGATTTTGAGCCCCATTTTGTTGCAAATGAATACCACTCACCATTGAGGTTTCAATAGTCGCCGCCTCCCAGTATGGTGTCAAAGATAAACGAAGACCTGAACTATCATATTTTGTCCAGCCGAATCTTCCTTCTTGTGCCCATTTCCCCACAATTTCACCAAGTGCTGGAAGCCAGTAACCGCCAGTTGGTGTTGTAAATTGTTTAATATCACACATAGGATAATCAGTAGTCATTTTAGGAACACTTTCTTCGAAATTTCTTAAGTTTAACGAGCTAGCGCTTACATTGTCCGCTAAAATTTTGCCACTGCTGTTAATTGAAATTTCTGCGTATGAATTTAAATTGATATTATATCGAATTAATTTAAAACCTTTATTTCGATCTGCTGTATAAACAAAATATTTGTAGGTGTATCCAGTGTTAGAATCATAAAACTCTTCGTTTCCATATAATTTTATTGCAATATTATAACCTTTTATCTCATGCCCATAATAATAAAGAATACCATAATCACGGCTTGTGCCAAATTTTAAATTATTATTCCCAGAAAATCCAAGAGTTTTTAAATTATTTATATTGTAAAAACTATTTCCATATGAAGCAGGCAAAAGCCCTTCATAAATTTGTACTGTGTAACTATCGTTCAAATTTTGTTTGTTATTCTGTTGAACACCTTTATATGCAATTGATTCTTCCTCACCATTTGCATTTATAGCCATAACACTTTGTGCAGCGTTATTAAAAGTAATATGTGAAGTCTTTAAATTTTTGTATGTCCAATAAGGAACAATAGGCAACTTTAAAGTCAAAGTGGAACTATCAAAGGGCGCGTTTGCCATATCGCCATAACCATAGATTTTGTCTATTCTATACATTGCTTGTTTATCTGACGATGTCACATAAACATTGACAGGCTCCATAGATTTGAGTTCAAATCTAATCCAATAATTTGAACCTTTAAGATACCATTTGTCAGTCAATTGATTCTCATTATTTCTGTGTTCATAATTTATACTAAGAACGCTTGTGTCAAGAACCCAACCTTCAAATTCTCCTTGTTCACAGTATGCTTTGTTAATATACTCATAAAGAAGCATGCTTTTCACATCATCATACGTTGGAAGTGTGCACCCGTCGACATTCAATCCAAAACCTTTGTTGTTTCTTAAAATTGTTATCATCTCGATAGCTGTATTACTGTCAGCCGTGGAACTATATTTGCCACTTTGATTAAGTTTAAATCGAGTGTTGCCTATAGAAGACGAATTGTATTCAAGAGCAAATCGCCCACCATTATTATGTCCTCCCGATTGTCCTATAACAGTAAAACTTCTAAAACCAACGTTATAATTATAATATTCCAATTCGTAATATACGTATGCTGTTAAATCTTGATAATTCTCGTTGTTGAAGCGTAATCGATAAATGTCAGGTTCAGTTTTTCCATTGTCTTCGAACGCAATCATTGTCTTAGAACTATCGCTCGAGTAGGTCATCTTGTTGTCTTGATAGCCTTTCCTTTTGTAACCTTCAGTAACTCCACCACCTTCGTCTTTATCAAAAGCCATTATTACAGTGATTTCCTGTTTATTTACTATTGCTTTAAACCTGTAGCAATAATAACCTATATTATAACATTCAATGATTGGATTGTAGCTAGTAAACTTGATTGAAGTTGGCTTACCGCCACTGTCTTTAACTAATTCGTAGCTATTGCCAAGATCTAACGATTTTGCCCAATATGCTCCCTTGTTTTCTTTGGTATTGTCGTCGTAATTAATAGGAGTTTCAAATGTTATAATATATCTTTTTGGAATTGGATCTGGTTTTGATTGTTGTTCAATGTATTTAACTTCAATCGTTGTTCCACTCGTAGAAATTTTAACACTAAAACGACTCATAATACCGTCTTTGTCTTCACGAACTTTATAATTAAAAGCCCTTTCAAACATTTTTTCAGCAAAAGCGTTTTTTTCGTCTTTTGAAGGAACTTCTCCTGTTTTGATATCTACGCCACTGGTTACTGGTGCACTGTTAGGAACAACAAACCTTCCGATCTCTATTGTTTCAGTTTTCAAATCACCTGTATTAGAATCATAATATTCCACTGATAATTTACAAGTATATGTTGACCAATCAACAAATTGTCTCAAAACTGGCAAACCATCATTATAGTACTTGACGTCTCCGTCTTTCGCACCTAAAAACCATGTTGTTCCATAATTAGTAGATGATGCATTTTCATTATGTTTATCAGCATTACCAGGCTCTTTTGAAACACTCCAACCAAGGGTTGAACTATAAAATTTCAGTTTTTTATCTAAATCCGTGTCTGTATCCACTTTTAAGTCAGCCTCAACTACGGCTGTCAATGTTCTAGCACCGCCTTTATCCACGTCACTATATGTTATTGTTATTGATTTATCTGCTTGATCACTCTCAACCACCGTATCGTAACTAGGAGCAACTCCCCAAACTGCATAATATGTAACATCATAACCTCCCCCAAACCAAGAGTTAATTGGATTATTTAAAGTCACATTCGGTTCTTTTTCCACCTCTCCTGCAAGAGATGTTGCCCACCCCTTCAATCTGTACTTATCTGAAGTTCCAGTAACGCATTTTATGAACTGAGAAATCTGATCGTCAGTATTAATATTCACCATACTTCGAGCTATGGTAGGTCTCTCACACTTAATGTAATTCTCCGCATAATTATATGTGTATGTATATGTCGATGTACCCTGTTTAATTTTCCAAGTCCTATCACCCCCTGCGTCAAAATAACTTTTATCACCCAAATAGAAATAATAGTAATTCGTTGCTGCATAAGCTGAATTAATAAAATTTGCGCCAAGTAGCATCAGTGAAGACGCAAAAAGAGCAACCACTGCAATGATTGCTGTTAACACACAAGTTTTAGATTTTAATTTTAACCTACTCATTTGTGTCCTACCCCTTGATTTATATATTTAAACATAGTTTAACACAAAACAATGTTTTTCTGCAAATAATTACAAATATTTTCAAAAACTTTTTTATTTCCGCTTCCCACCCTTTTCCCACATTGTCATACCAAACGAAAGCGAGTGTTTTGACTTTATCATACCAAACGAGCAAATGGAAAGTGAGTGTATCTAAACAAAAAAACACCAAAAAAAATTAAATTTTTTGGTGTTTTTCATGATTTTTTTGAATTTTTAAAGATTTTTTGCAATTTTTAAATATTTTTTAAAATTTTTATTATTTCCACATTTTAAAAGATTAAACAAATTTAAAAACAAACCGGCAAGTTATTTAATCAATTCATTGATTCTGCCGCCGCCGAAGCACATTCCGTCTTCTGCATACAGCACGGCAAATTGACCAATTGTAACTGCACGTTGGCGAGTTTCAAAATGCAACTTTAATGTATGTTCATCAATAATTTCAACTTTAACTTTTTGGTCAGGTTGCCTATATCTTAGTTTAACAAAACAATCGAAATCCTTTGTTGGTCTGTCTGTAATCCAATTAAAATCTGTCACAACGCAGCCATTACTAAACATTTCTTCACACTCTCCACAATTAACAAAAAGTGTGTTAGTTTTAACGTCCTTTTTAACAACAAACCAGCGGTCTGCCTCATAGCCATTTTTGCCGCCAATATTAAGCCCTCTGCGCTGACCAATAGTGTAATACATAACACCATCATGCTGGCCAACCACATTGCCTTGCAAGTCCTTAATTTCACCAGGTTGTGCTGGCAGGAATGTTTTCAGAAACTGCCTAAAATTACGCTCACCAATAAAGCAAATGCCCGTGCTGTCTTTTTTTTCGGCAGTGCTAAGCCCAAGTTTTTTCGCAATCTCGCGCACTTCCGTTTTATCAATATCCGCCAGTGGAAAAAGTGTGCGTTCAAGTTGAGATTGGTTAAGCTGATTTAAAAAGTATGTTTGATCTTTATTCTTGTCGTGAGATTTGTACAAATACACCTTACCATCTCTGTCCACTCTTTTGCAATAATGTCCAGTTGCAATGTAGTCCGCGCCAAGTTCAAGAGCATGCTTCAAAAACGGGCCAAACTTAATTTCTTTGTTACACATAACGTCAGGGTTTGGAGTGTAGCCCTTTTCGTATTCTTCCAAAAAATAATTGAACACGCGCTCTTTATATTCCTTTGCGTAATTAACAGTATAATAAGGAATGCCAATCTTGTTTGCAACGCGCTTCACGTCTTCAAAATCTTGTTCAGCGGTACAATTACCTTTATCGTCCGTTTCTT
The DNA here is from genome assembly GCA_934747385.1 of uncultured Clostridia bacterium. Classification (GTDB taxonomy): domain Bacteria; phylum Bacillota; class Clostridia; order Christensenellales; family UBA1242; genus Onthoplasma. The sequence goes on from CAKVGK010000001.1 coordinate 211,355, forward strand.
CCCAGTTAAGCATAAACAGCCCAATCACATTATAACCTTGCTGTTTCAACAAATATGCTGCAACTGAACTGTCAACTCCTCCAGACAGCCCCACAACAACAGTTTTTCCTTGCACAATTTTCTCCTTTTAAAAAAATATAAATTATTTTCTTTTTTAATTAAAAACAGTAATTTTTTTCAATTTTTTTATTAATTTTTTAATATTTTTGATTATTTTTATTGATTTTTTATGATTTTTAATATAATTTTAGTATTCTTATTTAATTTTAATTGAATTTTGTTTTTAATTTAAAATATTGATTTTTATTATTTTTAACATTTAATTTTATTTTCAATATTACAATTCCACACTCACTGGAATTTTATATTTATTGAAAATTATATTAATAATATCAAACATCCACATTAAAATAACCAAGCCCCAAATTAAAACCAAAATTGTAACAACTTCGTAAACCCAGCCAGTGAACACCGCTTTGAAAACAACAGTCAACACCGCATTGGCAATGCCGACAAGAAAAAATATTGAATAGAACAAGCCTTTGCCCAACCTGCCCACATAATAATTATGTGCCCCAGTAAACCCCAAAAAAATTGCCAACAAAAGCAATTTAGTTTTGTTAACATCTGTTGGACAACCCTTTCTAAAAATCACATCTTCTTTTCTGCCTTCCTTTAAAGCAACCTTCCCAGCCTTGTTCGTTGCAGAATTGAATTTTGTGTAATTAAGTCCACAACTTGGGCAAACACTAGCGCTGATAGGCATTTTTGTTTCACACCTTGGGCAACGTTTGTTTATTTTTTCCATATCTTAATTTTATCACATTCAAGGCAGTTTGTAAATAGAATTTATTTTTTGTTTGCAATTTAATTTATAAAATCATCACCATCAAAATCAAAAATCAAATAAAATTTTTAAAAATTGAATATTTTACTGGATTTTTTAATGTTTTTAATATAAAATATTAATATAAATTTATTTTTACAAAAGGATTGTTTATGATAATTTTATCTTGCGACCATGCTGGCTTTGATGCCATGCAAAAAATAATGCACTTTTTTGACAGCAAAAAAATTGAATACAAATACATGGGGCCCGCATGCTTCAATAAGGACGATGACTATCCAGACCTCATTGCCCCAGCCGCTCAAGAAGTTTTGAAAAGCACAGACAACTGCGGCATATTTTTATGCGGCTCTGGCGTTGGTGCAAACATTGTTGCAAACAGACAGAAAGGCATTCGCGCTGTTAACGCGTACGACTGCGCAATTGCATATTTGGCAAGAAAAGATGAAGATGCAAATGTTTTAACCATGGGTGCAAGGTTGTTAAGTTCTCGCGCCATGATTAAAATTATCAAAGTGTTTTTAACAAGCGAATTTGAAGGCGGCAGGCACTTAAGACGCATTCAAAAATATTAAGGTTTAAAATTTTGGGGTGTACTTGCTGTCTGCACTGGTCAAGTCTTGCGTGTAACAATTCATCATACCTAACTCAAGTGCACAATTTACAACCCTTTTATATTCAAGTGGAGTTATTTTGCGGTTTATTTCAGCAAAATCTTTTGCTTTATATTGAGGCTCGTATTGACTCATCAAACTTACAATGGCATTTTTTCCAACAGACGCTGCAATATATTTCAAACATTCGCAACTATCATCAGTATGTGTTGGCAAAATCAAATGGCGTATTATAACGCCTTTTTTCATAATCCCGTTTTCAAAAATATTGTTCGGCTGTTGACGCACCATTTCACCAACAACCTTTCTATTGTTTTCAACATAGTCCTTTGCAAAACTATATTTTTCAGCAAGCAAATTTGAGGCGTATTTCATATCCACCAAATAAATATCAACAAAACCTTCAAGTTCCTTAATAGTTTCAACAGACTCATACCCTCCACTATTCCACACAACTGGAATTTTAGGTTTGTAAATTTTCAACGATTGCAAAATCTGGCTTGTAAAATGTGTGGGCGTAACAAGGTTGATATTTAAGGCACCCAATTTTTCAAGTTTTTTAAAAATTTTAACCAAATATTTAACCGAAACATTTCTTCCTTTGTTTTGATGACTTATAACATAATTTTGGCAAAAAACACATTTTAGATTGCAGCCAGAAAAAAATATTGCACCACTTCCCTTATCTGCCTCGCTTCCACTTATGCAGGGCTCCTCAAAATGATGGAGCATGACTTTGCTTATTCTTAATTTATTGGACTGCTTGCAAAACCCAACATTTTTGTTGCGACTCACGTTGCATTTTCTTGGGCAAATATTGCAAAATTCCAATACCTGATTTTTGTTGCTCATACGCGTAGTTTAACGCCCTAATAAAATTTTGTCAAACAAAACTGTTCTAAGCACGCGGACAACCCAATATATTAATATTGAGGTAAAATATGAAAAAGAAAATTTTAATTTTAATGTTGGCAATCTGCTCTCTCTGTTTGTCTGCTTGTGGAAAAAAGGATTTGGATTTAAGCAACTATTTGATTGAACAGCGCCAAAACTTATACGTTGCACAAGATGAAATTTACACAACCACATTTTCTTCCGGCATGCGTGAAGAAAACTACGCGTTTGACGGCATAAAAAACAACATGACCGAATTTGGCATAATCACCCTTTCACGCAACGATTGTGCCGCCATGAGCAATGATAATTACGCTTATTCAATCAAAATCAACGACCAAACTTACACCGGCAGCCTTCAAAAGAGCGAAGTGGACAATTCTTATTCTGCAGACATTCAAGCCGTTGCCCCAACAGATTCAACAATAACACTTCAAATTTTGTTCACTGGCTATAGTTTTAACAAAGAAATGGTCAACACTTCCTCAAAATTCACAGTGGACAATTCCGCCGCTCTTAACATTGCCAATTCTGCATTGAAAACCGAAATTAAACAACTAGCCTCAGACAAAAACAATAAAATTGAAGCCGTCATGAAAATTGTGAAAGACTCAACTTCCAGTGAAAGCAACTATTATTGGTATGTTGGAATAGTTTCCACAAACGGCGATATAGTTGGTGTTTTGGTGGACAGCACAACTGGCGAAGTTATTGCAAAAAAAGTTTAGCAACTGCTAAACTTTTTTTATTGCAAGCAATAACAAAACATGTTTTTTTAAGAATAGTTTCTTTTTGCTCTAATATTCAAATCTTATTTCTTCAATCATGTCATGATTGTCGTCAGCCAAGTTGAAAACGTCCAACATAGCTTCATCCAACTCTTCTGTTAAGAAAATTTGCTTCATCTCGTTTACAAAATTAATTTTATTGTATCTAAACAATCTCAAACTGTCTGGTGCAATATCAAGTCCCATTGAGAGTAAATCACTGATAGCCTGCCCCATTGAGAGGGTTAAAAACGCAAAGAACTTATTTTTGCTGTTGTACATGTTCCTTACACCAATTGCTTTAAAAATTTTTGCCGCACAGATCTCCCTAAATTGACCTACAAAATCAGTTTCTTTCAATTCAGGCATGTCCATTTTTAAAAATGAGCACAATTGCTCCAAAGACTCTTTTTCGGCACGAAATTTATTCGTAATAATTGTTATATTTTTTGTTTCCATACCAACAATATATAACATTTTTGTACAAAAGTCAACATTTTGTACAAAAAAAATTAAATATTTGAAACTTTTGCAAATTCTTGGTGTTCTCGCTCGTATCTGAGCTTCAATTCTTTATACTTTTCACTTAAATCAAATATGTATTTTTGTTTTCCTTCCAAAGACAATGAATTGTAATATTTATTGTCCACCAGCTCTTTAATTGGGTTAATGACAATTGTGTCGCTATCTAAAATGCGGCACACCCTTTCATACAAAGATTGTTCCCTTTCACTCAGCCCAATTTTGGCATAAGGCAATTGCTCAAACACAGATTTTTCGCGATTAAAGTTTCTCATTCTGCTTTTTGCATCCCTTGCTAAAAAATATAATTTCCCTTTGATTTTCTTTCTCATATCTCCCCCTTTTCCACTTCTTTTAGTGGGTTAACAGAATTAATAATACTAAACAGCGGGATCATAACAAAGGCATTTGGTGCCAAAATTTTGTCTAATTATATGAAAATCCAAAATTAAAGTTCAATTTTGTCGAAACCAAAATTATTAGATAAAATTAGTCAAATAGAACAGTTAAATATTTTTAAAAATCCTAATTCTTTGCAGCAAAAAAACTAACAAAAAAATAAACCAATTCATTTCGCCAGGCTCATAAATTTAGTTTGTTGTATTCACAATAAAAATCCACCAGATCATCTGATAGATTTCTTTTATATAAAAAAATCACCGAAATGGTGACTTTTTTAATATTAAAATTTATGTCCACAATGTGCACAAAATTCCGCTTCTGGGTCGCTTTTGCCTTTGCAAAGTGGGCAAACTCTTTTTTGAGTTGGAGTTTGTTTTGCTCCGCAGTGTGTGCAGAATTCATCATCTTTGTTGAGTAATTTGCCGCACTTATCGCACAAACGGTCATGGTCCACACCCTTAGCATAGCCAATGTCACGCACAGTTTTGCGATAGCCAGACATGCCAAAACTTACAACAAGCATTGACACACCAATAAACAGCAAGCACAATGCAACGATTGCAGCAACAGACACAATCACATATTTAACCCAGTGACTCATTTTGACAACTGCAAAAACACCACCAAAACCAGCAGCAACTGCAAGTGCAATCATAACAATTGAAACCAACACCAAAGTTGATTTACCATAACGATGTTCTCTATATCTAAAACACATACGCTCTCCTAAACCTTTTCACCACAATCTGGGCAAAATTTTGCTTTTGTTGAAAGCGATTTGCCACATTTAGGGCAAACCTTGCCAACCTCCAACTTATTTCCACAATTAACACAGAACTTGCTTCCTTTTGTGATTGGTTCGCCACATTTTGGGCAAGACAAAGCTTGTGTTGCACCACATTCCGGACAGAATTTTGACTTTCCTGGTATTGAAGCACCACATTTAACGCATTGAACTGTTACTTGACGTTTACTATCTTTTGCTCCCGCAATTGCTTCGCCAAACACATTGCCCATTTGCACGCCAGCACCAAGGCCAACACCCATACCAGCCAAACCAGTGCCAGAAGGATTTTTTGCAGATTCTTCAATAGCATTAGCAGCTTTAAATTGAGTGTATGTTCCCATTTTATCACTAATCACGCCCATTTTTGTGCGTTCGTCAAGCATTTTTTCAACTTCTTCAGGAAGTGACAAATTTTCAATAACAAAATTTGAAACCTTTAAGCCCAAAGGTGCAAATTCTTCTTTTGCATGTTGCTCCACAGCTTTGCCTAATTCTTTGTATTGTGCAGCAAGGTCAAGTGCTGAAATTTTGCTTTCCGCAATAACGTCTGTTAACAACTGAATTAAACTTGATTTATATTGAGTTGCAATATCTCCAACACGATATATAGGACTTGTGCCAAAGCATTCCCTCATAAATTTAGCAGGGTCGCTAACCTGTACTGAGAATGTGCCAAAACCACGCAAACGAACGTTGCCAAAATCAACATCTCTCATCATAATAGGATTTTGAGTGCCCCATTTGAGCCCCATAAAGCGCTTTGTGTTGATGAAATAAACTTCTGCTTTAATTCTGCTGTTACCCAAAGTTGGTAAACTCAACATTTTTGTTAAAAATGGAATGTTTTCAGTTGAGAGTTTATAAGTGCCCGCACCAAGAACGTCCGCAATTTGACCTTTGTGAACAAAAATTGCAACCTGACTTTCTCTAACAACCAAGGTTGAACTGTTCATAATTTCTGCGCCATTTTCCATCGGATAGCGATACACGATAACGTCCGCACTCGAATCTTTCCATTCAATGACTGATAAAAATTGTTTTCTAAACAAACCCATAATTTTCTCCTTACCTTAATAATATATTAAATTCAATGCAAATGTCAAATAATTTTAATCGTTGTGTTAAGTTTGATTTTCTTTTAGCTTCTTTTGCCAACTTAGCGCAAACCACGCCAAAATTCCACCACAAATGTTGCCCAATACCATAATTAGAAGATAACCACGTGTTTTGAAACTCCACACCCATGCAAGTAAAATAAAACATATTTGCAACGCAGTGTTCAAAGCCACACAAAACAAACACACTAACACCGAAGAACTATGCCAACGCTTTCATAAAATCTGCTTTAAAATTATTTAAGCCATGCACTGCAACAAATATAAGTGCATTGCACAAAATCGCCAAAATAGTGAACAATCCATTTGTAAAAATCAATACACCTGCAATTTTGTTGTCGCAACAAAGATATACCAAACAATCAACCGAAATGCAAACCCCCACTGGGATTGCATTTAAAAACTCCTTAAAAATACAAAACAATTTTTCAAATTCTTTATTACTTAAACTGTTTGTTATTATTTTTTCGTCAGTACTTATAATTTTTTTTAACATATTTTTAAAACAATTTCAAATTATTTAAACATTCTTTATTTTGAAATAAACACACACAAAAACCTAAAAAATTAAATAAAATAATAAAAATATGTGGTTTTTTATAATTTTTTTATTGTTTTTTATTAATTTTTTATTGTTTTTTATTAATTGAAATTTTAAATAACATTATTTATTGTTTATTTTTATTTTTTCTTTTAACAATTTTTTGAATGAATTTATCAATATTTTTTTGATATTTGACACTCAAATAAAACAACACTGCCAGGGCAACTGTAATCACAAACCAAGCCACTAATCCCCAACCAGAAAAAGGAATAACTGCTCCACTGCCAAACAACACTGTGCCACCAACGCCAATTGCACGGCAAATTAAATTTGTCCAAAGGAAGAAAGCAAAGCTCATATTAGTCAGCCCAGCAACCACACATAATATATCGTCTGGAAACATTGGGAACAGCATCATTAAAAAGAAAACATATTTTCCTTCCCCCATTAATCCAATCCATTTTTCAGTTGTCTGCTCGCCAGCAATCCAGTGCAAAAATTTTCTGCCAGTTTTGCGCCCAATCCAAAAGTTTAGCAAACTGCCAAGCAAGATGGCAATATAACTTAAAAGGAAAGCCTTCCATTTTGGAAAAATCAAAACGCCAGTCATGGTAACTAAAATTGCTGGTAACTGAAGAATGGTGGTTTGTAAAAATTGTAACAACATAAAAGTCAATGAACTGAACGCTCCGCCTTTTTCCACAATCGCACGCAATTTTTCAACAGAGTTCACTTTGTCCCACACACCAAACGCGTTAAGCAACAAAAATACAAACAAAATCAGACCAATCAAACAAACAAAAAAAACAAGTCCACGAAGAAAAGTTTGTCCTTTTGTGTGGATTTGTTGTTTTGTTTCAATTTGTTGATTAATCATAATTTAATATATGATTGATAAAGCCAAAATTTATCTAAATTTGTTTATCATTTATATATTTTTTAAAAAACAAGTCAGGATTTAAAATTAAATCAATGTTTTCGTTAATTTTTTCATTGCTCCAATTCCACCATTTAACTTTTTGCAAACACTCGATTTGTTTTTCATTAAAACGATAACCTTTTATTTTTGCTGGCACGCCAACAACAATGGCATATGGTGGAACGTCTTTTGTCACAACCGCTCCAGCGCCAATAATCGCTCCGTCCCCAACACTTTTAACTGTGGAGGAATTTATAAAAGCATTTGCACCAATCCACACGTCGTTGCCTATTTCAACCTTAAAAGTTTTGTTTGGGCTTTTGTCACATGCTTTTGCTCTGTCAAACCATTTTTTGCGCGATGTTTCGTCCAAAAAGCCTTCATAAAGCATTGCAGTGCTAATCATATTCATGGGATGATTGTCCTGAATCTGGGCGCTTGTTGCAATCGATGTAAATCTTCCAATAGATTTCACATGGTTGCCATTAAACGCCTCTTCCAGCCCTCTTCCAAAATATGAGCCCTTGCCAATTTTTACTCCTCTATACTCGCAATCTTCAAGCTCAATTTGAAAATCTTTATTTTCATCAACCATACAACCTCCAATTAAATATGCTTCTCGGTTTCCAAAATTATTTTGTTCATAAATTTAACCGCTTCAACTGGGTATTTGCCTGCAGCGGATTCTCCAGACAACATAACCGCATTCGTGCCATCATAAAGAGCATTTGCAACGTCACTAACTTCTGCACGTGTTGGACGATTATTGTAAATCATGCTTTCCATCATCTCGGTTGCCACAATCACAAACTTCCCTTTGCGAACAGCTTTGGCAATCATGTCTTTTTGAATGTAAGGCAACTTTTCAACAGGCAGTTCAACACCAAGGTCACCTCTGGCAACCATAATACCATCGCTCACCTCAATTATTTCATTTAAGTTTTTAACACCCATTGCAGATTCAATTTTGGAAATCACCTTCATTTTTCCGCCGTTTTCCTCAATGAACTGTTTAACACAATTGACGTCTTTTTTGCTGTTAACAAAACTGATTGCAATCATGTCAAACTTGTTTTTTATTGCCCACAAAATGTCTTTCTTGTCTGCCTCATTGAGGTATTTTATGTTCAATTTAAGGTTTGGAATAAACAAACTTTTGTTGTTGCTTAAAACTCCTGAATTTTTTGCAGTTGTGATTATATCTTTTTCTGTTCTTTCCACAACTTTAAATTCAAGCAAACCGTCATTGGCTTTAATCACGCTTCCAATTTCCACATTTTTAACAATCGAAGGTTGATTTATTGAAACAATCTGCTCGTTGCCTTTAACTGATTTTGCGGTAAACACAAAGGTTTGACCCTTTTTTATTTTCACCCTTTCATTTTCAAAAGTTTTAACTCTAATTTCTGGGCCGCGAGTGTCCAACATAAGTAAAAGTTTAACACCCAAATCTTTTTTGATTTGTTTAACATTAGCAACAATTTTTTCCATATCTTCATTAACAGCATGTGACAGGTTTATTCTCACAATATTCATTCCTGCCATTGTCATTTTTTTCATTGTTTGATAATTTAAACTTGCCGGTCCAATGCTTGCAACAATCTGCGTTTTTTTATTTTTCATAGCCCCTTCTTTCCTATCATTTTAACAAACAAACATAAAAACTCAAAATTTTTTACACATTTTTTAACATTTTTATTGTAATACTCATTATTTTTGCAATTTAATATTGAAAAAATTAAAAATATTTTATATAATAATTATATTGGGGGTGAAACAGTTTCGACTGTCATGCTCTGATTTGATACGCACGTCGAGCGCCGGCTCGTTAAATGCGGCTTGTTTTTTGAAACAAATAAAATAAATCAAAACAACAATAAACTTGCTATGGCTGCCTAGTGCGCCAAGCCGTCAGTTTGGCAGTACCGATATGTCAAAATCTGGCGTCGAATATCGGTGAACGATTGAATGCGTTGCCTAGCACATTCAACCGCACAAATAGGCTTGAAATTTGTTTGTGTTGGTGAAAGGAACAAATTTTGAAATATAGTCATCAACTAAACGTGTAGTGTATGATTTCATCGCCTGGCAGGACATGGGTGCAAATCCCATCACCTCCACCAAAATGTCAAAATTTAAAAAAGCAGTTAGACAATTCTAACTACTTTTTTATGAATTATATTTATAAGGTTCTTTGTTTTTCTTTTCACCAAGAAGATTTAATATATAGCCATCTTCAACTTTGCACCACCATCGCCTATCTTGACTAGGAAGCTCTGCATAAATCATTTCATCCGTAGACTTCCCATCTTCAACTAATTCCAAATCTTGAATTTTCACTTCACAAAAAATATAATCATCTTCAATCTTAGGATTATCAAATGCAATATAAAATCTATTATCTCTAATTTCTGGTTGAATAATTGTTCCAATTGACCCTAAATTTAATTTTTTACTTAAATATTCATCTCTCTCTTTTATTAATTTTACTTTATCATAAATTTTCATTACCATTTCCTCGCTATAGGTGTGTTATTTTTTAATTTTCCATTTGGGAAAATCATATAACTTGAAACTCTTTTATAAGTACGACCTAATTTATTCTTTATTCCAGGTATTTCTATAAATAAGCTTATATTAACACCCATCCTTGTATGTTCAAAAATTTCATAATTTCCTTCTGCATATGCTTTTTTACTTGCATTTATAATATTTTCAGTAAGAAGTTCTCTATCATTTATAGAATATCCCCAAGCTTCAACTAATCCAGATTTATCTCTATAAACCCAATCAATCTTACCTTCAGGTATAATTATTGTTATATCTTGCATTTTAGGATTATTTATTGCATATTCTTTACAATGACATTTCGGGTGATATAATCCCCTAATAATATTTAATAATTTACTCGTAGGAAATAATGAATAATCCATTTTCTCCGGTTTCTTGAGTTTTTCGTTTTTGAACCAACATTTATTTACAGTTACACATTTCCAACAATGATTTCCTGTTTCATTTTCATCAACACCAAAATCATATGAAAACCTCTCAATTGTAAAACGCGAAACCTTATCTTCAACTTTTATCCATTTACTAAAACTAGCATCAATTAAATCTTTATAACTATCAAGTATACCCATATTATAACACATCTCCTAAATTTTTTAAAGATAATATCATATAGATTTTTAATTTAATCTAAAACATGTCATTGACACACTTTTTAAAATATGGTATATTTAAATCGTGGCCCGCTGTTTACAGCCACTTAAAAAAAGAATGGATTGCAAAGCAATCTGCTAAACCAGCACTTTGAGATTATTTCAAAAAAAGTGTAGCGGAACAGAACCACACAAAAGTGTGGTTGTACCACTCTTGAAAAGTGTTATTTCAGTGCAAATCTGAAACAAGGGACAAATTTTTATACAGAGCAATTATTTTCGATGGACGTTTAACTTGCTCCACCAAAATGTCAAAATTTAAAAAAAGCAGTTAGACAATTCTAACTACTTTTTTTAATTATATTCAAATTCCAATTCGGTTTTTCTATCATAAATCTCGCCAGAAAGATTGTCCAACATACTTTTTGGTGTGCCTTTTCTTGCGTAACAATAATTACAACCATGCTTGCATGTGTCGTATCTTCCAATATCAATTGCTGGCATACAATTGCAATATTTACGTTGTCCATCAATTTTGTTGTTTTTTCTTTTAACTTTAATATTGTCCTCATTAAACCTTTCAGTTAACAAATCTTCAAAAATTTCACCATCTATGCATTTGCTTGGAACAATTTCATATTTAGACCAATTTCCACTTTCGGCACATGCCTCAATTTGAATTTTATGTGTTTTGGCCATTTGTGAAAATTTAGATAAAAGTTCATTTTTTTGCTGTTCATTTGGTGCAAAAACTTCATTCGAGCACCCTTTATAACTCTGTATAACAAAACTGATTTTACAATGCTTAGTGTAGCCATCTAATTCTTTACAAAGATTAGCAAAATTTTCAATATGCCAAGCCACATTTATATCTTTTGTTAACAATATAGGATCATATCTCCATATAACAGGGCAATGCTTCGAAAGCTCTTTGAAACTGTTAATTCTATCTGCAATAGATGGCAAATTAGCCTCAATAACTTCTGGATAGGCATTCAAAGTATAAAGAAAGTAATATCTATAATCTTTAAGTTTGTCTAATTGGCTTAACATAGGTTTGGGATTTTTTGTCCAAAAGACGATTCCTTCAACATTCCCTTCCATTTCAACCTTGTTTTCACCAAAAAAGTTTGTTTCAATGTTTTTTACTTTTAAAGGTTCAAGTTTAATCCTTGCAATTTTATTTGGATTTATTGGATTAGGCACCAAAACAAAACCTTGCTTTAATTGTGCAAAAAACCAATTCGAATAAAACGCAGGTATATCTGTTCTTCTTGAAACACTTAAAATCATTATCTCGCTCCGTGAATTATTATACCTCGCCCTTCCAAAATGTCAAACTTTTCAAAACGAAAGTGTTTTTTTAGTTTTGCGATAAGATTGTCAATAAATTCTTGTTCTTCTTTAGGCATATGATAATTACTATTTATTGTAAAATCACAAACAATGTAAAAATCATCTTGATTCCTATTGGCATTAACAACAATATTTGCAATGGAAAAACATGCTGTGACTTAATGCAAAAATACTTTGAAAATGGCATGTATTTGGGCAAAGTTGAGAAAGCTTAAAAATAAAATTAATTGTTTCTTAAATCCTTTTCAATTTGGCGATTTTTGAGTGTTTCACGTTTGTCCGCAACTTTTTTGCCGCGTGCAACCGCCAACTCGATTTTCAAGTTGCTGCCAACAAAATATGCCTTGGTTGGAACAAGAGTTAAATGCTCTTGCTCTATTTTTTTCTTAATTTTTTCAATTTCCAGTTTGTGCAACAACAATTTGCGGTCACGGCGGGTTGAATCCCCAAACCTGCCAGCATCAAAACTATTTGAATACTCTTTTATATAACTATTACGCAAAAAACACTCATCGTCCTTGATGAATCCATAACAATCCACCAATGAAAGATGACCAGCACGAACCGACTTAATTTCATCGCCTGTCAGCACAATTCCTGCCTCGTAAGTTTCAAGCAAACTGTATTCATATTTTGCGCACCTGTTTTCCGCCACCAATTTTTTATCCATGGGTTCATTATATCACAAACAAAACAAAAAAGCAAAGGCAATTTACCTTTTGCCCCTGCTTGTTTTTTTAGAGGATTTTGTATATTTCCTTGTGCTTGCTTTGTTCTTCCCTCGTGAATTGCGTTTGTTTTCAAGTTTATTGTTCTTTTTTGCGGACTTGTTCACAACAAAAGCCCCCAATTTTTCAGTTGTGTTTGCCAAAACAAAGTCAATTTGACGCAATTGTGTGTTTGAATTTGCAACCAAAACTTCAAGTTTGTCGCCAATCTTAAATCTATGTGTTTGTCCGTTCAAACTTAGGCTTGTGTCCTCATATTCATAGTTATCCATTGGCAGGTCTTCAGCCTTAACAAGCCCTTCAACGCCATTGTCAAGTTCCACAAACACGCCAAACTCCTGCACTCCAGAAATTGTGCCAACAAATTTTTCGCCCAAAAATTTTTGCATATATAACGCTTTCTTGTAATCATCAACCTCGCGCTCTGCCTCGTCGGCATTTTTCTCTGTCATGCTGGACTGCTCACTTGCTCTCTCCACAATTGGCACATATTTCCTTTTCAATTCGTCAAGCGGAACCCCATTGATAAACTGTTTGATTATTCTGTGAATCATAAGGTCAGGATATCGCCTAATTGGGCTTGTAAAATGGCAATAAAATTCGCTTGCCAAACCAAAATGTCCCAAGCATTGAGGTGCATATCTCGCTTTCATCATGCTGCGAAGCATTAACTTCATCATTGTCTGCTCAGCAGGTAAACCTGCAATTTTTTTGGTTATAGCTTGAAATGCCATTGGTTTTTCGCCATCTTGTTCCAAATTGTTTGCCACACCCATGCCGTTTAAAAGTTCAGTTATTCTAGTAAGTTTGTCCGCATCTGGCTTTTCATGAACACGATAAATAAATGGCAATTTCTTTTCAAAATATGTTTTTGCAACACACTCGTTTGCCAAAACCATTAAACTCTCAATAATTTCATGAGATTCATCTTGCAGCCTTTTTTCAATGCTAACAATTTCGCCAGCCTCATTTTCCAAAATGTATGGCTCAGGCAAATTAAAACGAATTTCACCGCGCTTCTCACGAATTTTTTTAAGTTTGGCTGAAATTTCCTGATAAGTCAAAATGTCTTTGTAAACGTCTGCATATTTTTCAATCAAAAGTTGGTCGCCTGCCAAAATGTTCGTCACTTCAGTGTAGGTCATGCGGTGGCTTGAACAAATCATGCCTTCTTGCACTTTTGAATTGAGAACATTTGCATCTTTGTCCAGCAAAATTTCAACAGAAAGTGTAAGTCTATTAACCCCTTCATTGAGTGAACAAATGCCGTTTGAAAGTTCTTTTGGCAGCATAGGAATAACCTGATTTGAAAAATACACGCTCGTTCCGCGCTCGTAAGCTGTTTTATCCAGTGCTGAATTTTCCACCACATAATTGCTAACATCAGCGATGTGAACAAACAATTTGTATCCATTTTCCAACCTTTCAACCGATAAAGCGTCGTCAAAATCCCTTGCGTCTTCACCATCAATTGTTATCACTTTGTGCTTTGTGAAATCGGTGCGCTTTTTAAAATCTTTCAAATTTACTACTTGACTAATGCTTTTTGCTTCGTTCAAAGTTTTAGCGTCGAATTTATCAACCAAATTAAACGAACGAATAATTGACAATTGCTCTGCTTTTGGCTGATTTGCCTTGCCCAAAATTTCAACAATTTTGCCATGAGCAACGTTTGTTCCAATAGAATTTATGTCCAATTCCACCCAAACTTTTTGATTGTTTTGAGCATTAAGTGAATTACCTTTAAAAATTCTTATTTGAGGCAATCTTGGGTCATCTGGGAACACAACGTCTTTAGACTTGCCAGTAATAAAAGTGCCAACCACATGAGTTGTGTTTCTAATCAACGCTTTAACAACTCTTGCTTCAATGTCTTGCTCTGTTTTGTGGTTTGTAATCTCCACCAAGCATAGATCGCCATCAAAAGCGCCATTAATTGCGGAAGCAGGGATAAAAAAGTCTGGCATGTTTTCCACTTTAACAAATCCATAGCCTTTTTTATTCACAGAAAGAATTCCTTTATAAAAACCTCTATCAAGTGAAATGGAAATCTTACCTTTTTCGTCCAAATATAAGTCTCCATTTTTTATCAATTCAAGAATGTTATTTTTAATATCAATTCCTGCATCACCAGTTAACGCAGCAAGTTTTTTTGTCAATCCATCAACACTTGAATAACTGAGTTTATTTTTCCTTATCAAATCAATTAAATTTAAAACCATATACAATATTTTAACAAATTATATTCAAATCTCAAAATAATTTGTCAGTTGCCCTCAAAATTGTTTTGCTACCAAGCATAAATTTAAGCGTAAAAAAAGGCCTTTGTAGACCTTTTTGTTTTAAAACATTGTTGGAATTTTAACCAATAAGCAATATACAATGATGAAGAATGTAATTATGCCAACAATAACGTAAGCAAGTTTTGTGATTCTTCCTTCACGTGAGCCGCCTTTGTTTTGAGCATAATAACTATCTTGATTGCCAGTTATAACATTGCCATTGTCGCCATCGCCAGTGATTTGCATAAACACCAAAACAATGAGTGCCAAAGCAAGCAAAGCCAAAATAACCAAACAAATGCTTTGAAGCACAGGGAATGATTTTGAAATCCATTGTGGCACTGTTCCTAAAATATAACTCATAAATCCTCCAAATAAACCTCTTTGTTAATGACAACAAAACATGCATTTCACAAAGAAAATAATATACAAATTGCTTTTGTATTATAACACACAGGCGCCAAGTTGACAAGCAAAATACAAAATTTAACCAATCAAATTAATGCCTAATATAGGTCAAATAAATTAAAAATGCAAACAATATTATTGCAAGCACAAGCAAACCAGCTTTTTCAATTGTTTTTTGAGTGCCGTTGTGAGCCTTGAAAAAATTCATAATCGACAACAAACCGCCCGCCAAAAGGAGCAACCATATTGTTGCAAACCATATTGATGGCATTTGTTGAAAAAAGTTAACCACTTGAAAATATGCTGCTTTCATTTAATTTTTCCTTGTTTTTATTCTAGCAAACAATAATCATTTTGTCAATGAATAATCCTCAAAACGAACTATCTTTTTAACAAACTTGACCCCTCAAAACTTGCATTAGGTTCAAGTTCCATAAGTTCCAGAAATGTTGGAGCCACGTCTTTAAGCCCTCCTTGTGGTTTAAGTTTGTGGGCAACATTGTCAACAACTGCAAACATAACCTTGTTAAAAGTGTGTGCAAAGTGAGGCTCACCGTTAGGGTATCTCATCTGTTCACTGTTGCCATGATCGGCAGTAATCACAACAAAATATCCACATTTTTTTGCCATTTCCACAATATTTTTAATACAGCCGTCCAAAAATTCGAGTGATTTGATAACCGCCCCATAATCGCCAGTATGTCCAATCATGTCTGGGTTTGAAAAGTTCACAATAATTGCGTCGTAACCATCTTTAATTGCTTCAATGGTCTGTTCTGTGATTTTCCCTGCCTGCATAATTGGCGTTTTGTTAAACTTGTCCACTTTTATTGTTGGAACATGGATTCTATCCTCTCCAACAAAGGGCTGTTCTGCACCGCCATTTAAAAAGTAAGTCACATGTGCATATTTTGTTGATTCACTGATTTTAACCTGTTTCAAGCCTAAACTTGACAAATATTCGCTCAATGTGTTTTTAACAATGGTTTTTGGATAGAATACAACCGTTTTTGCTGTTGCCACGTCTGCCATTGTTGCAATCTTTGCTGGTTTTTGTGCCATAAGTTTGACAATTTCACGCAATCTATCTTCCCTAAAATTGAAAAACACCAAATAATCGTTTTCGCTCAAATAAAAATTTTCATTTGTTTTAATATGCTTTGGAACAATATATTCATCTGTGTTCCCTGCCTTATGCTGAGCGGTCAAATAGTTTTCAATCTCGCTTGGTTCAATTGCATTTTGTTGCTGTTCAAACATGGCATTAATTGCTGTTTGAACGCGGTCATAGTTACCCTCTCTGTCCATTGCGTACCAGCGGCCACCGATGCTTGCTATTTCGCAATTTTGTGTGTTTTTAACATTTTCTTTAACCTGTTTAATATATTTTAAACTATCTGCGCTGCCGCAATCTCTTCCGTCAGTTATCATGTGAAGATATATGTGCTTTGCTTTTTTGTTAAAAATCTTCATCAACTCAAAGCAGTAATTTATGTCACTGTGAATGTTTTTGTCACTCATCAAACCAATCAAATGTAAATCTCCGCCGCTAGATGAAACAAAATCTGCAACTTGCTTAATTTTGGCATTTTCTGCAAATTTTCCGTTTAAAATCTGGTCATGAATAAGTTTTGTTGTTGAAGGCACAACTCTGCCAGCGCCAATTGTTAAATGTCCAACTTCACTTCCGCCCATTTCTCCTGAAAAAAGCCCAACAGCCTCGCCGTCTGTTTTTAGCAAACTGATATTATTCTTTAAACTATCTAAAAATGGAGTTTTAGCATTAATAACAGCGTTAAACTTGTCTGGTTTACCCTCGCCGTAGCCATCTAAAATTATCAAAATTCCCTTTTTGGACATATCATCCCCTTTTAACAATTAATTATATTGATAGTGTTTGAAAAAGTAAAGTTTTTATAGCACAAAAATAGGGCAATTACCAAGCAACCCTTGCGAGCCACTTTATAACCATTGCCCTATTAATTAAACATTACCGATAATTTCAATGCAAGGCAGTTTTTTGCCCTGTAACAAAGTTAAACTTGCCCCGCCACCAGTTGATAAGTGAGAAATTTTCTTTGAATAGCCCAAAGAACTTATTGCCGCAATGCTATCTCCGCCACCGACGAGAGATACAGCACTGCTTTTTGCCACATATTTTGCAACCTTGTTTGTGCCCTTGCGGAATGGAGCATATTCATAAACACCCAGAGGACCGTTCCAAACAATGGTTTTTGCCTTTTTAATGGCTTTTTTGAACATTTTAATGGTTTTCGGACCAATGTCCATGCCTTGATATGTTTCATCAAAGAAGCCGCTCACAAAGCGCTTGCAAACAGCGTCTTCACTAAATTCTTTTGCACCAATATTGTCAATTGGAAGAATGATTTTAACACCTTTTTCTTTGGCTTCGTCTAAGATTTCTTTAGCCAAATCTATTTTTGAATTATCCACAATGGAATTGCCCACCGCTCCGCCAATAGACTTAACAAATGTGTATGCCATGCCTCCGCCAATCAAAATTGTGTCTGCCACGTCAAGCAAGTTTTCAACAACAGGCAACTTGTCTGCCACTTTTGCGCCACCCAAAATTGCAACAAAAGGGTGAGCTGGGTTTGTCATAACCTTGTGAAACATTTCCAATTCGTGTTCAACCAAAAAGCCAATAGCGTTTGGCAAAAGGCGAGAAACTCCATAAGTTGAAGCATGTTTGCGGTGTGCTGTTGCAAAAGCCTCAAAAACGTAAACGTCTGCAAGTTCAGCCAATCTTTCAGCCAATTCTGGTGAATTCTTTTCTTCCTCAGGGTAAAAGCGAATGTTTTCCAACATTAACACATCACCCTCGTGCATTTTGTCAATCATTTCCTTTGTGCTGTCTGCATACACGTCTTCAGCAAAAGAAACTGGCCTGTCCAGCAATTTGCTGAGCCTTGACAAAATTGGACGAAGCGAAAGTTTGCTGTCCACTTGACCATTTGGTCTGCCAAGGTGAGAACAAATGATGATTTTTGCATTATGCTCCAACAAATAATTGATTGTTGGCAAAGTTGCCACAATGCGCTCATCATCAACAATTTTAAGGTCGGCATTAATTGGGACGTTATAGTCCACTCTTAACAAAACACGTTTGTTGGTAACATCAATATCTCTAATGGTCTTTTTCATTTCAACTCCAAGAATTATGATTTCGTTCTTGCTTTGGTGAATTTAAAATGACAATAATACAATCCACCCATATTACATACACATATAATAACACATAGAAAAATAAATTCAAAATAAATTTCGGCAAATCGCAAAATTTAGCAAAAAATTTCTTTTCTAGGCTTAAACTTTTGGAATATATATTATTAATATAGCGTATTTTTATTTAAAATATTAATAAAGTGGTGATATTTTTTAACCTAAAAAACCTGCAACCTGTGCTTATGTTTTTTTTCAAATATCAATTTTTTTAAGCAAATATTTTTCTTCAACCTCTCAAAATTAAATTTTAACACAAAAAACAATTTGCCATAAAAGCAAATTGCTGTTAAAAATTTAAAATCGAAACTTTATAAAAATGTTTTTTTAACCTTTTGTTGTGAACAACCGTCACACCATGCTTGTTTAAAAATATATAAATCTTTTTGTATGAACAATGTTTTACGTCCACAGCAATTTGTTGGTCCAACAGAATGATTTTATTACATGTTCCAAAATCAGTGCTTCTGCCTCCAATCACAAACGCGTTGTTTCTGCCATTTTGCGCATTTAAGCAAACCTTAACTCCCAAGTTGAGGTTCGGCATGCAAATTTGATTTCCGCTGGCAACAATTAGGGATTTTTTTGTTTTTTCCTTGCCCACTATGTTCACACCTGCCACAACCACACATTTTAATTTTGTGGACAAGTTGATTAATTCCTTTTTAACAATTTCAAAATCCATGTTGCTATTTTTTAAAACATAATCGTATATAATGCCAAAATTAAAAATCAGCAAATCACAACGTTTAATTTTCAAAAAATGATTTAAGTAAAATGATTTATAACTGCCACCGCTCACACAAACAATCTTCATACTATATAGTATGAAAAAAAATTGAATTTGCTAAATACACTCCACCCCTGCATTAAGCACATTTTCAATATCTGCATTTTGAATATAATATGTGATATTTTTGCCCGTGCGCGAGCATTCCACAATGTTAAGCGACCTCAAAATTTTAAGTTGATGACTAACAGTGGTTTGGTTGCTTTCCAACACAATTGCAATGTCGCCAACACACAGAGGTTTTATCATTAGAAGAATTATGATTTTAAGCCTTGTATCGTCGCTGAAAGCATAAAAAAAGTTAGCAAAATTTTTCAGTTCGCTAGTTTTTGGTAAATGTTTTTTTAAATTGATTTCTTCTCTAATTTCCATATTATTAAATTAACAAAAATAATAAAAATAAAAAACCATTAACAATGTGAAATATTGTCGAATAAATACTAATAACCTAAAATAATTTATAAGGAGCAGGAAAATGAACATAAATGCATTTTATATTTTGTTCGCAATTTTGATTGCGATAATTGCACAAGCGACAAACACCGATTTGGCAAACAACACAACATTCCTCCTTTTGTTATTGCTTGCTTTGGGCGCATATGGTCAAAACAATAATAACAACAATTGCTATGTTTATGGTCAGCAACGCAGTTTTATCTAATTTTTACATAATATAAAAATTAATTATTGGTTTATAAAATAATTGATTAATAATAAACAAAAGAGTTAATTTTTGATAAACAAAATAAATAATCAATAAAAATATAACAAAAAAATCCACAAAAATGTGGATTTTTTTACATAAAATTAATTTTTTGTGTTTTTGTTTAATTAAAATAATTTATTCCCATATTGGTTTTCATTTTAATCAAATTTTCAAATGCAACTTTGCGCGCTTTTGCTGTTCCCTCGCGCAAAATTTCAAACACTTTATTTGTGTCTTTTGCAAGAGCCTTGCGCCTTTCCCTGATTGGTTCTAGCAATTCTTGTAAAATGTTGTTTAAGAATTTTTTAATTTTCATGTCACCAAGTCCGCCGCGCATGTAGTGAGCCTTGAGTTCGTCAAGCGAATGATATTCTGGCAAAAATTTTTCAAAATGCTCTGGTTTGCAGAATACGTCAAGATAGGTGAACACTGTGTTGCCCTCAACCTTGCCAGGGTCTTCCAAGTGAACATGGTCTGGGTCGGTGTACATTGAAAAAACTTTTTGTTTGATAACGTCTGGCTCGTCGCAGAGGAAAATGCAGTTACCAAGAGATTTGCTCATCTTTGCTTTTCCGTCCGTGCCCACCAAGCGATAACAACTTTGCATTTCAGGCAAAACCGCCTGTGGCTCTACCAAAGTTTCGCCATATAGATTATTAAAAGAACGCACAATTTCACGCGCTTGCTCAATCATAGGCAGTTGGTCGTCCCCAACTGGGATAATGTTTGCATTAAATGCGGTTATGTCCGCCGTTTGGCTAACTGGGTAAGTTAAAAAGCCCATTGGAATTGTGTTGCTGAAATCTTTGGACTTCAACTCTTCCTTAACCGTTGGGTTACGCTCAAGCCTTGCAAGTGTAACAAGGTTCATAAAGTAAAAAGTAAATTCGGTCAGTTCGCTGACCTCACTTTGAACAACAAAAGTAACTTTGTTTGGGTCAAGTCCAACTGCCAAATAATCCAACATAACATTAAGCACATTGTCGCGCACTTTTTGCACATTGCCAAAATTGTCAGTTAACGCTTGAGCGTCTGCCAACAAAACATAAAACTCATCGTAGCCGCCCTTGTTTTGCAATTCAAGCCTTCTCATCAGACTGCCAACATAATGTCCAATGTGTAAATTGCCGGTTGGACGGTCACCCGTTAAAATAATTTTTTTCATAATTTTCTCCCTTTTTTATTATTTTTTTATTTTAAATTTTTATTTTTTAAGATTTAATGTTAATTTTATTTAATTTGATATTTTTTCGCCCAAATAAATTATTTTTAATCTTTTAATTAAATTTAATTTCAATTAATATTTTAATTATTAAATTAATTGATAATTATTAATAAATTATTTTGCCAACTCTGCACATTTTTTGTAAAGCAACAAACCAACTTTTTTCGCTTGTCGTCATAAAAATGTTGTTAACTCAATAAAAAATTCAGTGTGCCACATAAACACGCTGAATTTTAAACCTCAAAATGTTGAAGTATGTTTTCAAAATTTGTTTGTGGCGAAAGAAAATACCACTTACACAATGTGTAAGAATATTTACCAGTTACGCCAACTAAATTTTGCCATATTTTCTCCCTATTCCTTATGCCGCAATGCAAAACCAAAATTTATTTGCTTTGTTGCATAATCTTATTATAGTTATATGATAACACCTAAAAATTATTTTGTCAACACAAAATGTAAATTAACCTTGCGCAATTGATTTTGTTTTTCACTTGCTTTAATTTGCTTTTTTGTTGATTATTCCTTTTGCTGTTCCTTTTGTTTAGTATATTTGCGCTCATAAAACATTGTTGCAACAATGTTAACCGAATAAGTTGCCGCACATAAAAGCATTATAATGTTGAACATAGCAGTTGAATTAGCAAAACTTAACAGAGCAATCAAAGAATAACTTAAAACTCTAACGAAGCAAAGCAAAAACTCAACCACTGCTTGATGTTCGGCAATGTCTTGATACAAACCCGCCTCTTTTAAATCTCTGTTGCGAATAATATCAAATGGAACAATGTAGAACACACCACTTATACCCTCGCAGAAATTGAAAATGACAACTGTCACCATGCAAGGCCAAATCGAAAACACCACTGCACCCACAATAGGCATTAATGACACAACAATCATAAGCCAGCCGCGTTTGCCCTCTTTTGTGAATTTATTGAATAGAAGTGTAGTTAAAATTATAGATATGGCCACGACACTCGTAATAGCCCCAAGGCTTAAATTGCTGCCACATTGAAGCATAATGCAAACGCTTATCATAATGCGTAAAGCTGAGGTCGTGCCGTAGAGTATGCTTAATTTGTAAACGTCTTTAATTTTATCATACATAAGTGGGTTTTGTTTAAGCCTTTTTAAATAGTCGGGCAGATTGAAATCGCTGTTTTCAGGCTTGTGCGCATGAACAGCAAACGAAACCACCAATTGAATTGCACAAATAATCAACACATAAATTGACACTTGGCTGAAAGTTGAAATCTCAATCAGCGCACCAACCGTGATTGGGAAAATAACGCTTGCGCATTTTGTTAAAACATAAGTGAAAACTGAAAAACTTTTAATACTTGTACGACTGACCATTTCTTGTTTAAGCACGTTGTAAGATGACCAATACATACCCTTGGAACAGCCGTCCAAAAGCCCAGCCAGCCAAATGTATTTTGCAATTTGCTTACCAAAGAAAATGGAAAAAATAACCACAGTGGAACGCATCACAATTGCCAAACGATAAAGCCAAATCCGGTTGGTTTTTGCCACCCAAAAACTATACAAAAAATATGCTATCATCATGCAACCATACGAAACAAGTTGAAACAGACTCGCTTTAAAGCAATAATTGAACGCATTTGTTGAAAATTGATATAAATGCGCAATCAAAAATGTTGAAACGAATAAATCAATAACTGTTGCAAAAGTGTGACAAACCGCCAATCCTCGATTGGCGTGCGCATCTTTTTTGCTTGTAGTTATATCGTAATTATAACCCATACGCATATTATACACAAAATGAACAATAAAAAAAAGAAATTTATTGCTTTTTTCTAAATAAATACCCTCCCCCCATTACAAAAAGTTGACAAAATTTACCAAAAATTTCCAATTAATTAAAAAAAATATACAAAAAAAACCTCATGAAAACGAGGTTTTTGTTCAATTTACCCATAAAATTATTGATAAACTGTTATTGAAAGGTTTTACTGGCCTAGCAAAACCCTTATGCGCTAACATAAAATTATCATTTACTTTTTGTTTGGTAGCTAATCAAACACCAAGCACATGATCACAATCCAACGCAACCATTCAATTCAAGAGAAATGTATTTAATTTGATCAGGACTAAATAAATTTCAACTTAAATCAAACAGAAACTTTAGACTGTACAATTTTAACCTATAAAAGGATTTGTATGGCAAGAAATTAATCTTTCGATTATTCAGCACTTAATCAAAAACCAATCAATTGCCAATTTTAATTTAATTAATCAAGGATTGTTGTTAAATTATTCAAAAACTTGTTAACTTAACAAAGAATTATTGTTTAATCTGCGATTAACCAAGAATTTCAGCAACAACGCCTGAACCAACTGTACGGCCACCTTCACGGATAGCGAATCTCATACCTTTTTCAATAGCGATTGGGTGAATAAGTTCGATTTCCATTGTGATGTTATCACCTGGCATAACCATTTCAACTCCGTCTGGAAGTTTGATTGAACCAGTAATATCAGTTGTACGAACGTAGAATTGTGGACGATAACCATTGAAGAATGGAGTATGACGGCCACCTTCTTCTTTCTTCAAAACGTAAACTTCTGCTTTGAAGTGTGTGTGAGGTGTGATTGAACCTGGTTTAGCAAGAACTTGACCACGTTCAATTTCGTTACGTTGGATACCACGAAGCAACAAACCTGCGTTATCACCTGAACGAGCTTCGTCAAGTGATTTACGGAACATTTCGATACCTGTGATTACAACTTTACGTGTAGGTTTAATACCAACCAATTCAACTTCTTCGTTGAGGTGGCAAACACCACGTTCAACTCTACCTGTAGCAACAGTACCACGACCTGTGATTGAGAATACGTCTTCTACTGGCATTAAGAATGGTTTATCAGTATCACGAACTGGGTCTGGAATATAAGTGTCAACCGCGTCCATTAATTCACGGATGCAGTCGCAAGCTGGGTCATTAACGTTACCAGCAGATGCAGCTTCCAAAGCTTTAAGAGCAGAACCCTTAATGATTGGAGTTGTATCGCCTGGGAAGCCGTATGAACTCAACAAGTCACGAATTTCCATTTCAACCAAATCAAGGATTTCTGGGTCATCAACTTGGTCAGTTTTGTTCATAAATACAACAATGTAAGGAACGCCTACTTGACGAGCAAGCAAAATGTGTTCTTTTGTTTGAGGCATTGGGCCGTCTGTTGCAGCAACAACGAGGATTGCGCCGTCCATTTGAGCAGCACCAGTGATCATGTTTTTAACATAGTCAGCGTGTCCTGGGCAGTCAACGTGAGCGTAGTGACGTTTTGCAGTTTCGTACTCAATGTGTGAAGTGTTAATTGTAATACCACGTGCTCTTTCTTCTGGAGTGTTATCAATACCAGCATAGTCTTTTTTGTCGGCATTGAAACCCATACCAGCAAGGGTTAAGTTAATAGCAGCGGTCAATGTAGTTTTACCATGGTCAACGTGGCCAATTGTACCAATGTTAACGTGTGGTTTAGTTCTATCAAATTTAGCTTTAGCCATTTTAAAAATTCTCCTTTTTAAATATAAACAATTATATTCTAAATTAATTTGTTAATTAAAGTCAAGCGAATTAACACGCTTTTTAATTTTCTTTTTTTTGTGTTTTTTTTAAACTTGAACCGATTGAACAATGCAAAGTGCAGCAACAAACTTAAAACATTGCTCAATTTCAGCCAAGTTTGAATTAACAACATAGTTTAAATTGACAGCAATATTATTGAGCCAATTTCTTTCTGTCACCAATAACTTTATCAGCAACATTTTTTGGACATTCAGCATAGTGGTCAGGAACCATTGTGAATGTTCCGCGACCTTGTGTACAACCACGAAGGTCAGTTGAGTAACCAAACATTTCGCTAAGTGGAACTTCAGCGTGAATAATTTGACTGCCATATTTAGCCTCAGTGCCGGTGAGCACACCACGACGTGATGTTAAACCACCCATAACTGAGCCAAGATATTCGTCTGGAGTTGTAACTTCAACTTTCATGATAGGTTCAAGCAACACTGGGTCTGCTTTAGCCATAGCGTCTTTAAATGCCATAGAACCGGCAATTTTGAACGCCATTTCACTAGAGTCGACGTCGTGATAAGAACCGCCCAACAAAGTAACTTTGAAGTCGATTGTTTCATAACCGGCAACAACACCAGCCTTTTTGGCTTCTTGAATACCAGCGTCGATTGGTGGAATAAATTCTTTTGGAACTTCACCGCCAACAACTTTGTTTTCAAAGATATAACCCTTATCTCTTTCCAAAGGTTCCATCAAAATCTTACAGTGACCATATTGACCACGACCACCAGATTGTTTAATGTATTTGCCTTCAGTTTCAACAGCCTTACGGATTGTTTCTTTGTAAGCAACTTGAGGTTTACCAACGGTAACTTCAACGCCAAATTCACGTTTCATACGGTCAACCAAAATGTCTAGGTGCAATTCGCCCATACCGGCGATAATTGTTTGACCTGTTTGGTCATCAGTATATGATTTGAAAGTTGGGTCTTCTTCCATCAATTTAGAGATAGCGATACCCAATTTTTCTTGTGCTTGCTTGTCTTTAGGTTCGATTGCTTGTTGGATAACTGGTTTCATAAATTCCATTTCTTCCAACTTGATAGGATGATTTTCGTCGCAAAGTGTGTCACCTGTGCCAGTGTTTTTCAAACCAACAACTGCGCAGATATCACCTGCCAAAACTTCATCAATATCAGTACGGTTATTTGCATGCATATGAAGCAAACGACCGATACGTTCTTTTTTGTCTTTACTTGCGTTCAAAACGTAGCTACCAGCACTCAATTTGCCGCTGTAAACACGGATAAATGTGATACGGCCAACATATGGGTCAGTTGCAATTTTAAATGCAAGGGCTGCAAATGGTTCATTATCGCTATTGTTACGAGTAACTTCTGTGCCGTCTGGTAATGTACCTTTAATTGGTGGTACATCAATTGGGCTTGGCATATAGTCAACAACCGCATCAAGCAATTCTTGAATACCTTTGTTTTTTGCAGCAGTTCCGCACAAAACTGGGAACATTTTAAGAGTACAAGTTGCTTTACGAATACCTTTTTTGATTTCATCGATAGTAAGTTCTTCACCAGCGAAGAATTTATCCAACAATTCATCATCAGTTTCAGCAACTGACTCAATCATTTTTTGTCTATATTCTTGACATTGAGCAAGCATGTCGGCTGGGATTTCTTCTTCCCTAACATCTTTGCCAAGGTCATCGTAGAATACATACGCTTTCATTTTAATAAGGTCAACGATACCTTTAAATGTTTCAGCTTCGCCAATAGGAAGTTGAAGAGGAACAACATTTGCCCCCAAAACATCTTTCATTGATTTAACCGCTTTTAAGAAGTTAGCATCATTGATGTCCATTTTGTTAACAAAGCAAAGTCTTGGAACGTTGAACTTGCTTGCTTGACGCCAAACGTTTTCACTTTGAGCTTGAACGCCGGCACGAGCACTAAACAACGCAACTGCACCATCAAGCACTTTCAAACTACGTTCAACTTCAACTGTAAAGTCAACGTGTCCTGGGGTGTCGATAATATTGATTGTGCAATCTTGCCACTTACAGGTTGTACAAGCAGAAGTGATTGTGATACCACGTTCTTGTTCTTGTGCCATCCAGTCCATTGTTGCTTCACCATCGTGTACTTCACCAATTTTGTGGTTAATACCTGTGTAGAACAAAATGCGTTCAGTGGTGGTTGTTTTACCAGTATCAATGTGAGCCATGATACCGATATTTCTAATTTTTTGTAATGGTACTGTTCTTGCCATTTAATCCCCCTTAAATTACCAACGATAGTGTGCAAAAGCTTTGTTTGCTTCAGCTTGTCTGTGCATATCGTCGCGCTTTCTGATTGCTCCACCAGCTTGGTTGTAAGCATCAGCAATTTCAGCACTTAATCTTGCGTCCATTCCGCGTTCGTTACGATTTCTAGCAGCCATAACAATCCAACGGATTGCAAGAGTTTGTTGTCTATCAGCGCTAACTTCCATAGGAACTTGATAGTTTGCGCCACCAACACGTCTAACCTTAGTTTCAAGTTTAGGTTTAACGTTTTCGATTGCTTGATTAAGCACAACCATTGGTTCTTCACCAATTTTTTCAGCGGAAGTTTTCATAGCACTATAAACGATTGATTGAGCAATACCTTTTTTGCCATCAACCATAACTTGGTTAATGATTTTAGAAACCAAAGTTGAGTTATATAATGGGTCAGGTATCACGTCACGCTTTACAGCAGCATTTCTTCTTGACATATATTTTCTCCTTAATATTTTTTAATAAACAAATATCAATTAAAGTTCCAAGCCAATTTCTTTAACTAAATCTGCCTGTTCTTCTTTTGACATTTTTTTGATTTTTTGTTTAAACATTTCAACAATTTTGTCCTGCTCAATTTCTTGTTCAGATTTTTTCTCGCCTATAATGAATTCACTGTGAGGCAGGGTTTCAATCCAGTTGCAAAACTCACGCCATTCAGGCAAACGGTGGTTTTTGCGTTGAGCATAAACTGTTTTAAGTGCACGATAGTTAGTGGTCAACCTTGCGGTCAATTCAAAACCGCTTGGCAGATTGTACAAAAGTTTCAAATATCTTTCTGCTTTCTCCTGCTTATCGTCAGGATCACAGTCTAAATAATCTTGTTTGATTTCCTCAAGCCTTTTTAATATAAGTTTATCAACATACTTATTGCACTGATTTTCAAGTTTAAACTTGCTTGCTCTGTGCATAGTTGATTGACTGGAAACAAAATAAACAAATCCATATCTTTCCATTTCAACCCACATTTTGTTAGAGCATCTTAAATCAAACGCAACCAAACAACCTGTAAGAAATTGATCATGCCCTTCACCTTTGCCGGATTGAGCCAGTTTTTTAACTGTTTCAGTCACCAGTTCGGATGGAAGGTCTGTATCAATCGCCATTGGGTATTTGCTTGCTTTAACGCTTTCAGCCAAATCATAAGTTTTAACATTACTAACTTTCATATGTGTACCACCTTAAAACGAAATTTAAAAGTTTAAATTATTACTTAGGGCGTTTAGCGCCATATTTACTTCTACCTTGTTTACGTTTTTGAACGGCAGCGGTATCAAGAGCACCACGAACAACGTGATATCTTACACCTGGAAGGTCAGGAACACGACCACCACGAACCAATACTACATTGTGTTCTTGCAAGTTGTGGCCTTCACCTGGGATATAACAAGTTGTTTCTTTGCCATTAGATAAACGTACACGACAGATTTTACGTAAAGCTGAGTTTGGTTTTTTAGGTGTTGTTGTTGTAACTGTTAAGCACACGCCACGTTTTTGTGGGCAATTATCCAAAAGGATTGATTGTGATTTAGCAGTTTGTTTAACACGACCTTTTCTTACCAATTGATTAACTGTAGGCATTTTTCCTCCTTAAAATTATAAATGCGGAAGTTATCCACATTTTTGTCACATAAAGTGACTTTTGCCAAACCCAAACAAACAAATTGTTGTGATTTGACATTGTGGCTAAATTAAAAATTTAACCAATTTGTTTTGGGTTAAGCATGTTTCCAAAACAATCTGCACTGCCAAGCAATGCGCGGTTGATTTTAAACCAAAACCAACAAAAAGCAACCTCTTCCTAATGGCAAAGCAGCATTTTGCCATAGTTGGAAAGATTATACTAAATTATAGACGCAAAGTCAATAGTTTTATCAATTTAAACGCCCAAAATTTAGCAACATTTTGCCCAACAATTTTAATTGAGATAAACAACATGTTTTGTTAAAAAGTTGTTTTCATTTGCTTAATTAAACATTGCATGAATATGCTATCAAATTAATCTTCAAAAATCCACATCTCAAAAACACAAAAATTTTATTCTTTCCATAAGCAAATTTTATATGCAAATTTCAAACAAACATAAAAAAAGATACACTCCCATCAAGTTGGTTTCGACATGACAGCCTTGTGCTGAAAAGCTGTTACATCGATAAAAACTTGTTTTTTGAGTGTATCTTTTTAATAAGTTAACTCAATTTATTGATTGAATTGGTAATGACAAGCATTACGAATGTCATCTATTGAACTAAATAAGTTCAATAATTGCCTTTTTCATTTTTTATATGATTTCTCATATAATGCCTTATGTCAATGTCTTTCGTTAATTTTAGTAAACTAAATTAACTCAATAATTGCCATTTCGGCATTATCACCTTTGCGAATACCGGTTTTTAAGATGCGGGTGTAGCCGCCACCTTGACCGAGTTCTTTGGCGCGTGTTGCATATTTTGGAGCATACACGTTGAAGATTTTTTCACAAAGTGGATTTTTGATATTTTCAGTACGGGTAAGGTAATCAGCCTTCTTTTCGCCTGGTTTGCGTTCTTCCTTAACTGAGTAAGTTTTTGCCATAATTTTTCTGCGAGCAGCAAGTTTTTTAGGGCCATCGTTCATAACTTCGCGAGTGGTCTTTTCACCCTTAGCGTTGACTTGAGTTTTTGTAACAGTAACTACGTCATCATAAGAATTGATAGCAAGAGTTAACAACTTTTCAACGTAACTTTTAAGAGATTTTGCACGAGCAAGAGTAGTTTCAATTTTACCCTTCCAAAGCAAGTCTGTTGCTTGGTTGCGCATAATAGCAAGTCTTTCTTCAGTAGGACGACCTAATTTTGCATTTGACATAATTTGTCCTCCTTAATAATTTTCATTGCCTTCAAGGACAATGCCAAGTGCGTCAAGTTTAGCAATAACTTCTTCCATAGATTTAGCACCCATGTTACGAACTTTCATCATTTCACCGCGAGTCTTTTTAGCAAGGTCGCCAATAGTGTCGATGCCAGCGCGTTTCAAGCAGTTATAACTACGAACGCTCAATTCCATTTCCTCAATAGGTTTTTCGTACAATTTTGTTCTTTCGTCTTCTTTACGAGCAACTAAGATATTCATTCCGTCCATACCTTCAACAAGTTCAACGAACATGGTTGCGTAATCGTTAAGAAGTTTAGCAGAAAGTGCAACAACTTCTTTTGCACTAACTGTTCCACGTGTTTGAACATCAAGCACAAGTTTATCGTAGTCGAGACTACGACCAACACGGCTTGATTGAACTTCAAAATTCACACGTTTAACAGGAGTGAATAATGAATCGATGGCGATGTAATCCACTTCATCAGAATATTCTTTGTTTTGACTTGCAGGCACATAACCACGGCCGCGACCAACATACAAAGTCATTTGAAGGTCAGCGTCATCGTCAAGTGTGCAAATATACAAATCAGGGTTTACAATTGAAATGCCTTCTTCGCATTCAATATCTTTTGCATAAACCGCTTTTGGACCTTTAACATTCAAAGTCATCTTGCCCTTGAAGTCCTCGTCCTTACTTTCAGTTTTAACAGCCAAAGATTTTAAATTTAAAACAATGTCTGGAACGTCTTCAGTAACGCCTTTGATTGTTGAAAATTCATGCAACACACCTTTGATTTTGATGCCAACAACAGCAGCACCAGGAAGAGAACTCAAAAGTGTTCTACGCAACATATTGCCAATCGTAATGCCAAAACCTTTTTCCATAGGTTCCACAGTGATTATAGCATTTGCCCCATTGTCTGATTCTTCCAAAAGAATTTTTGGTTTTTCGATTTCCATCATAATTATTTCTCCTATTATCTTGAATAAAATTCGACAATCAAGTGTTCTTGAATGTTCAAGTCAATGTCATCACGTTCTGGTAATGCCAAAACTTTACCTGTAAGGCTTTCCATGTTGAATTCAAGCCATTTTGGTGTGTTAACTTTTGATTCTTTCAAAGCCTTAAACATATCAAGATCTTGTTTGCTTTCTTTAACAGCAATAACGTCACCAACTTTAACTTGGTAAGAAGGTATATTAACCTTTTTGCCGTTAACAGTAATGTGACCGTGGTTAACAATTTGTCTAGCTTCGGCACGAGATGAGCCCAAACCACAACGATAAACCACGTTGTCAAGCCTTAATTCAAGCATTTTAAGCAAAGCCCAACCTGTAGCTTCTTTGCTAGCAGCGGCTTTTTCATAACAAATTCTAAATTGCTTTTCAAGCAAGCCATAGTTACGTCTAACTTTGTTCTTTTCACGCAATTGAACGCCATATTCACTGATTTTCTTTCTTGCTGTGCCGTGTTGTCCTGGAACAACTGGGCGTTTATCGAAAGAACATTTAGTTAAGCATCTTTCACCTTTTAAGAAAAGTTTGCAACCTTCTCTACGGCATTGTTTACAACTTGGATTAGTATTTTTTGCCATAATTCCTCCTATAACCTTCTAGCCTTAGGTGGTCTGCAACCATTGTGAGCAATTGGAGATACGTCTTTAATCATTGTAACTTGAAGACCAGCAGTTCCAACTGCACGAATAGCAGATTCACGAGCAACGCCCGCACCTTTGACATAAATTGCAACTTTGGTGATACCAAATGAAGCAACATCTTTCAAGCATGCTTCAACAGCGTCTTGAGCAGCGAATGGTGTTGTCTTTTTAGCACCACGGTTGCCACGAGCACCAGCGCTTGATTGAGCAAGAAGGTTGCCTTGGCAGGTTAAAGAAACGATTGTGTTGTTTGGTCCAGCCAAAATGTGCACTTCGCCTTCACCATTAGGAGCTAAAAACTTCTTTTTCTTTGTAACTTTTTTAGTAGTATTAGCCATTTATTCCTCCTTACTTCTTCTTGTTAGCTATTGTCTTTTTAGGACCTTTGCATGTGCGAGCATTTGTTTTGCTTGATTGACCACGAACTGGCAAATGCGCAATGTGACGAAGTCCACGATAGCATCTAATTTCTTTTAATCTTTTGATGTCTAATGCAACATCTTTACGTTTTTCACCTTCAACAATGTAGTTTGCTTCAATATATTTACGAATTGCAGCAATATCGTTTTCGGTAAGGTCTTTGACGCGAGTGTCAGGGTTGATGCCTGTCTCAGCCAAAATTTTGTTTGAAGTTGTTCTGCCAATACCATAGATATAGGTCAAACCAATTTCAACTCTCTTTTCATTAGGTAAATCCACACCGGATATACGAGCCATATGTTTTCCTCCAAATAATAGTTGTGATGCTAGATTGGGTTGCTTGTGTTAACAAGCAATAAATTTTAAATTTTTTCAAACTGCAAGTTTACTTGCAAGGTTGATGATAATTTAAAATTTGCTCTAAAACCCCAATCAGCATCACTATTAGGATTTTAGGATAATTTATATGTTGAGAACAATTGTTCGAAACATATTTTGATTGCATTTTAATTTAACTATAAATCCTAACAAATGCTAATAGGATTTTAGGTGTCTAAATATGTTGAGTGCTTGCACGAAACATATGATATTTCAATAACTTGACACAAAGCTATGTTTATTTAATGTTATAATACTCACAACACCAAATTGCCGCGAGGTGTTGTGCTTGATTTCAAATTTAGCAGTTTGTAAGATAGTATTACAAACAAAGATAATCAAGGATTAGCCTTGACGTTGTTTATGTTTAGGTGATTTTGAACAGATTACCATAACTTTACCATTACGTTTGATAACCTTGCATTTTTCACAAATTGGTTTAACAGATGGACGCACCTTCATGCTATATTTCTCCTTTTTGAGTTAAAATTAAAATTTGCAGACGTCAGGTTTTGATTAGTTCTTGTCACGCCAAACAATTCTGCCTTTGGTTAAGTCATAAGGGGTCATTTCCACTTTAACTTTGTCCCCAAGCAAAACGCGAATTTTGTTTGTGCGCAATTTGCCAGAAACATAAGCAGTAATGTAATGGTCGTTCATAATCTTAACCTTGAAATTGCCGTTTGATAAAACGTCAACAATTTCACCTTCTACATCGATAACATCTTCTTTCGACATATTACTCCTTTACATTTTTATATACTTTAAGCATATTGTAGATTTCAGTGTCGGTGACGATTGGTGAAAGGAACTTGTTGTAGATACTTTCATCATGCGCCAACTTCACCAAGTGTTTTGGGTTTTTTGTCTTCAATTTGTTACGAACTCGAAATCTACCATCTATTATAACAGGATATCCAATTTTGTCAATAGAAACCACCAAAAATATGCGGTTTTTATCGTGCCCCGCAGTTGACATAACAATGTCGCCCGAAGTAAATTGATTGTTCATATCACTCCTATAAAGACAGAATTTCAACACCATCTTTTGTTATCAAAATAGTGTTTTCGTAATGTGCAGCTGGAAGCCCGTCCCAAGTAGAAATTGTCCACTCATTTTCTTCCAAAACCACATCACGTTTACCAAGTGTAACCATAGGCTCAACAGCCAAGGTCATACCTGCTTGAAGCACAATGCCTGAATTGTACTTTCCATAGTTTGGCACATAAGGGTCCTCGTGCATTTCAGTGCCTATGCCGTGCCCTGTTAATTCACGCACAACGCCATAACCGCGGCTTTCAAGATAGACTTGAATTTGATGGCCAATATTGCCCAATCTGCTGCCTGCCTTTATGCCTTTGAGCCCTTCGAAGAAGGATTGCTTTGTGTCGTTAATTAACTTTTGTTTTTCAAGTGAAACATTGCCAACCGCAAAGGTTCTGGCAGCATCACTTTGCCACCCGTCATAAATGACGCCACAATCTATGCTGATTATGTCGCCATCTATTAAAGGTTGATCGTTACAAAATCCGTGAACCACTTGCTCGTTAACACTTGCACAGATGGTAAACGGAAAACCCTCGTAACCGAGGAAGGAAGGAATAGCGCCTTGGGATTTAATATATTGATAGGCCAAATCGTTAAGGCGCAAACTGGTTTGGCCAGGATATACGTATTGTTCAAGCATATTCAAGGTATCCCTCAAAATTTTGCCTGCCTTACGCATTTTTTCTATTTGTTCGTCATTTTTAATGGTTACACTCATTTTATTACCCTCATAACGTCTTCAAGAATCTGTTTTGGAGTTTTGCTTGCATCAATGTTCACAACGCTCACACCCCATGACCTATACAAGTCCAACAAAGGAAGTGTTTCACGTTCATAAATTGCAAATCTTTTGTTAATTGAGTTCATGGTGTCGTCAGTGCGGACAACAAGTTTTCCACCACATTTTGGACATATATTGCTTGTTGCTGCCTTTTTTGAAGTTATGTATTTGCAACTTTCACAAGTCAACCTGTCAAGCAAGCGCTCAACAGCATTTTCTTTACTTAATTGCAAATTAATAACCAAGTCGACATTCAAATATTTTTTAAGTTCCTTTGCTTGACCACATTCTCTTGGAAAGCCGTCAAATACAACATGTTCTTTTGTAATATTTTTCAATCTGTTTTCAATAACTTGCATAACTAAGTCATTTTCAACAAGTTGACCATCAGCAATACATTGTTCAATAATTTTGCCCAAAACTGAGCCTGTTGCAATTTCCTCTCTAAACAACTGACCAGTTGAAATCAATTCAAACTGCAATTGCTTTTCAAGCCCTGCAACAAGTGTTCCCTTTCCAGAACCCTGAATTCCTATAAGAACAATGTTCATATAACCTCTATTTTAAAAATCCACGATAATTTCTTGCAAGCATTTGTGCTTCAAGTTGTTTGTCAAATTCAAGAGCAACAGAAACTACGATAAGCATACCAGTTGCACTGAATGCACTAACAACACCGCCTGCGCCAATAAAGGTGAAAAGCAAAGTTGGAATAAGTGCCATAAATGCCAAGAAAATTGCACCGAAAAGAGTTATTCTCTTGTTGATATTACCCAAATAATCTGCAGTTGGCTTGCCAGGACGAATGCCTTGAATAAAGCCACCATTTTGTTGAATTTGACGTGAAATTTGCTCTGTATCAAATTGCAAAGCGGCATAGAAATAAGCAAAAGCCAAAATTAAAAGTGATAAAACAATTGCATAAACCCATGTGCCCGCACCAAGCCATTTGTTCCACCAACCTATG
Source organism: uncultured Clostridia bacterium (assembly GCA_934747385.1). Taxonomy (GTDB): domain Bacteria; phylum Bacillota; class Clostridia; order Christensenellales; family UBA1242; genus Onthoplasma. Next base: position 246,647 of record CAKVGK010000001.1, read on the forward strand.
AAACCACCAGTAGCATTAGGGTTGATGATTGACATAATAAGTTGTGGGAATGAAAGGATTGTACTTGCAAAAATGATAGGCATAACGCCATTGGCATTAACGCGAATAGGAATGAAAGTGGATTGACCACCATACATTTTTCTGCCTTTCATTTGTTTTGCGTATTGAACATTAACTCTTCTTTCACCGCCGTCAACAAAGACAACGAGGGCAAAGATTAAAATCAACACAACAACAAACAAAATTAAACGCCAAATAGCTTTTTGAGTTGTTGCACCACCAACAGTCAAATCTTGGAAGTTACCAAAAACTGTTGTTGCTGCACTTGACAAAATACCAACGAAAATAAGCAAAGACATACCATTGCCAATGCCAAGTTCAGTGATTTTTTCACCAAGCCAAACAGTAAACATTGCGCCAGCAACCAACATTGTAACAACAAAAGCATAGAATAAGAACTTGTTGTTGCCAAATGCAGATAAGTCAGCGTAACTTGCTGTGTTAAAACCGATTGCAATGCCAAGTGCTTGTGCAATTGCAATTATAAGCGCTGCAATTTTTGTGTATAAATTCAAGCGCTTTCTTCCATCAGCGCCACCATCTTTTGCCATTGCTTGCCAACTTGGAATGACTGCACTTAACAATTGAATGATAATGCTTGATGTGATGTAAGGGGAAACGCCCAATGCCAAGAAAGAACCTTGACTCAACGCGCCACCACTTACTGCACTAAGCAGACTGAGGAAAGTGTTATTTTCCACATTACTGCTGTATGCCCCGCTGTCAACACCAGGAATAGGAATCCAACAACCAAGGCGGTAAATGAATAATAAGAGAATAGTTAAAAGTAACTTATTTCTTATTTCTTTAATTTTAAATGCGTCAGCTAATGTTTTAAACATTATACCTCCTCTACACTGCCACCTTGTGCTGTAATTTTTTCTTTAGCTTGTGCTGTAAATTTGTTAGCAACAACTTTTAGAGCAACAGTAAGTTCACCATTACCCAAAATTTTAACGCCGTCTTTTTCAATTTTTGAAAGGATACCGCTTTCAAGAAGTTTTGCAGCGTCAACAGTTGTGTTTGCTTCAAAGATATTTAAAGCGCTAACATTAACAACAGAGTAAACTTTTTTGAATTTAGCATTGCTAAATCCTTTAATAGGAACTCTTCTGTACAAAGGGTTTTGACCACCTTCAAATCCAGGACGAACACCGCCACCAGAACGAGCATTTTGGCCTTTATGACCTTTACCAGAGGTTTTACCTATACCACTACCGATACCGCGACCAAGACGTTTTTTGCTTGTTCTAGCGCCTTCGGCGTATGTTAATTCGTGTATATACATAATCTCTCCTTTACGCTTCTTCTTCCACTTTTAACAAGTGTTTAACTTTGAAGATGCTTCCTCTTATACAATCATTATCAGGAAGGACACGGGTTTGACCAAGTTTTTTGAAGCCAAGTGCTTCAATAACTTTAGCTTGACCTTTTTCGTAACCAACAGCACTTTTTACGTAAGTAACTTTAATGGTTTTTTGTGATTTTTTTGCCATAAGTCCTCCTAAATTTCTTCAACTGATTTGCCACGAAGAAGAGCAACTTGTTCTTTTGTTCTTAATGATTTAAGACCATTCAAAGTAGCTCTAGCAACGTTGATTTTGTCAGTTGAACCATAAATTTTTGCAGTTAAATCTGTGTAACCTGCCATTTCAAATACAGTACGAGCCGCACCACCAGCAATCAAACCGCTACCTTTTTTAGAAGGAATCATTTTAACGCTTGTTTTGGCAAATTTGCCAATAATTTCGTGTGGGATTGTACCATCAATTACAGGAACAGTAATTAAAGATTTTTTAGCAGCTTTTGTTGCTTTTTCAATAGCAGCAGGAACTTCGGCAGCTTTTGCCAAGCCCATGCCAACTCTACCCTTTTTGTCGCCAACGATAACAAGAGCAGAAAAACGCATTGTACGGCCACCCTTAACAACTTTTGTTACGCGGCGAACGTCCAACATTTTCTTGTCGAATTCGTCTTTAATTTCTTCTCTTTCTCTTGGCTTTCTAAATTCACGTTTTTGTTGTTGTGCCATAATCTCTCCTTAAAATTCCAAGCCGCCAGCGCGAGCGCCGTCAGCAAGTTCTTTAACTCTTCCTGTGTAAAGATATCCACCACGGTCAAATACAACAGTTTTGATTTTTGCTTTTTTAGCAAGTTTAGCGATTTGTTCGCCAACAAATCTAGCTGCTTCTTTGTTGGTCATATCTTTAACTTTTTCTTTAATTTCTTTTTGAGTTGTGTTGCAAGCAACAAGAGTAACGCCCTTAGTATCATCAATGATTTGAGCGTAAATGTTGCTTAAACTACGATACACGCAAAGACGTGGGCAAGCGCTTGTACCAGATAAATTATGACGAATTCTGATATGGCGTTTAACACGTTTTGCATTTTTATTTTCTTTATTAATCATAACCTACCTCCTACTTTTTCTTACCTGCAGCCTTACCTGGTTTTAAGATAACTGGTTCATTTGTGTAATGAATGCCGTAACCATGGTATGGTTCCATTGGGCGAAGAGCGCGAATTTTTGCTGCAACTTCACCAACCAATTCTTTGTTTGCACCACAAACAAGGATTGTGTTGTTGTCTGGAACTTCAAATGTGATACCTGCTGGTTCTTCAACTTCAACTGGGTGAGATAATCCCAAACCCATAACCAATTTTTTGCCTTGTTTGTTGAGTTTGTAACCAACGCCGTTAACTGTTAAAGATTTTTTGTAACCATCTTTAACGCCCAAAACCATATTGTGGATAAGTTGGCGATACAAACCTTGTTTTGCATTGCTATCTGTTGTTTCGTCAAGGCGAGTAACATAAACGTGACCATCTTTAACTTCAACTGCAATATTCTTTGAAAATTCTTGAGTCAAAGTGTCTTTAGCACCTTTAACTGTTACAACATGACCATTAACTTCAACAGCAACACCTGCTGGGATAGCGATAGGTAATTTACCAATTCTTGACATATCTTACCCTCCTACCATACATAAGCGAGCACTTCGCCGCCTACGTTCATTTTTCTAGCAACCTTATCTGTAACGATGCCTTTGCTTGTTGAAACAATTGCAATACCTAAGCCGTTAAGAACTTGTGGTAATTGTTCAGCGTTAGCATAAATTCTCAAACCAGGTTTGCTAATTCTCTTAAGTCCTTGAATAACTTTTTCGCCATTAGGACCATATTTAAGTGTGACTTCAATCATGTTAACACCATCTTCAACTGCTGTTTTGTAATCAACAATAAAACCTTCATTTTTCAAGATTTCAGCGATTGCAAGTTTGGTTTTTGATTGAGGGATAAGCACACTTTCTTGCTTAACCATGTTCGCATTGCGAATACGTGTAAGCATATCTGCGATTGGGTCTATACTTAACATAATTTCTCCTTTTACCAACTAGCTTTCTTAACGCCAGGAATTTCACCTTTGTGAGCCAAATTTCTAAAACAAATTCTGCAAATACCATACTTTTTAAGCACAGCGTGTGGACGACCACAAAGAGAGCAACGTGTGTATTCACGAGTTGCATACTTTTGAGGTTTTTGTTGTTTATTTATCATTGCTTTTCTTGCCATAATCCACTCCTACTTCTTTTTTCTAAATGGTACGCCCATTAATTTTAACAATTCGAATGCTTCTTCGTTTGTGTTTGCTGTTGTAACAAACATAATATCGAAACCGCGAACAGCATCTATCTTATCATAAATAATTTCTGGGAAGATGATTTGTTCTTTAACACCGAAACTGTAATTTCCGCGACCATCGAATGATGTTGTGCTCAAACCTTGGAAGTCACGCACACGTGGCAATGCAACAGAAATCAATCTGTCGAAGAATTCGTACATTTTTTCACCACGAAGAGTAACTTTTGCGCCAATTTTTTGACCTTGACGAAGTTTGAAATTTGCAACTGATTTTTTAGCATAAGTAACAACTGCTTTTTGACCAGCAATCAAGCTTAATTCGTCAACAGCTGTGTTGAAACTTTTTGCGTTGTCTTTTTCTTTACCAAGACGAAGTGATAAAACAATTTTGTCCATGTGAGGGATTTGCATTACGTTTTTGTAACCAAATTTTTCCTTCAAAGCAGGCTTTACAACTTCGTTATAGTATGCATGACGTCTATTAATTTCTTTTTCCATGTGTCATACTCCTTTATGCCTTTTTGCTAGTTTTTGTTGATTTTGCAGCTTTTTTAGCTACATCCAAACTAGCACCGCATTTTTTACAAACGCGTACGTGTTTACCGTCAACATCGTTATGAGCAACGCGAGTTGCTTTTTTGCATGCTGGGCAAACAACTTGAACGTTAGAAGCATCAACTGCGCCTTCGGCTTTGATTATGCCGCCCTTGTCATCCTTGCTTCTTGGTTTTTTGTGGTGAGATTGAATATTAACGTTAGCAACAACAACTTTGTGGTCATCGCGGTTAACTTCAAGCACTTCACCAGTTTTGCCAGCGTCTTTGCCAGCAATTACTAATACGTTATCGCCTTTTTTAACACTTAACTTCATATTCGACCTCCTATAATACTTCTGGTGCAAGTGAAATTATTTGACTAAATCCCTTTGCACGAAGTTCTCTTGCGATTGGTCCAAACACACGAGTACCGCGAGTTACTTTTTGTTTATCAATAAGCACTGCAGCATTTTCGTCAAATTTGATAACACTGCCGTCAGCACGTTGAACACCAGTTTTGGTGCGAACGATAACTGCCATAACAACGTCACCTTTTTTAACTTTGCCGTCTGGATCTGCTTTTTTAACAGAGGCAACGATAATATCACCAATGTTAGCAAATTTTCTTACTGAACCGCCAAGGCAACGGATGCACATAATTTTCTTTGCACCAGAGTTGTCTGCCACGTTCAAAATTGAAAATGGTTGTATCATGATTTTGCCTCCTACTTAGCTCTTTCAACGATAGTAAGAAGACGGAAGTACTTGTCCTTTGAAAGTGGACGAGTTTCTTCAATCACAACGGTATCACCAATGTGAGCATCATTCTTTTCGTCGTGAGCTTTATATTTTTTTGTATAAGTCATATACTTTTTGTAAATTGGGTGTTTTTTCTTGCTGGTAACCAAAACAGTAATAGTTTTGTCCATTTTGTCAGAAACAACAACACCTTGAATTGTCTTGTGGTTTACTTGTTTTTCCATATATTACTCCTTTGCTCCAGCATTCTTTTTTGCATTCAATTCAGTTTTAACTCTAGCAATTTCGCGCTTTGTTTCGCGGATGCTTGAAGTGTTTTGAAGTTGACCAACTTTCTTTTGGAAAGTCAAATTGAAAAGTTCAGTGCGAAGTTTGTTCTCTTCATTGGTCAATTCAGCAACTGACATATCTTTGTAATTATTCTTCATTGTTTTCACCGCCTTTTTCCCTGCGAACTACTTTAGTTTTGCAAGGAAGTTTGTGAGAAGCAAGCCTTAATGCTTCCAAGCATTGTTCTTCGCTTGGTCCACTTACTTCCAAAATAACACGGTCGCGTTTAACAACTGCTACGTGTCCAACTTGTGCACCTTTACCGCTACCCATACGAGTGTCAGCAGGTTTTTTAGTGATAGGTTTGTGTGGGAAAACCTTAATCCAAACTTGACCACCACGTTTCATGTATCTGTTGATTGCAACACGTGCTGCTTCAATTTGGTTAGGAGTTATCCAACATGGTTCTGTTGCTTGAAGACCATAGTCACCATAGCTAACAAAATTACCACGAGTTGCGCGGCCAGTTAAACGACCACGGAATTGTTTTCTTCTTTTTTCTCTTTTAGGTATTAACATATTAGTTCTCTCCTTTCTTGTGGCTTTGAACAGTGCTTTGAGAAACTTTACCCAAAATTTCGCCTTTGTTAATCCAAACTTTAACGCCGATTACACCGAAAGTTGTGTGTGCTTCAACGCAAGCATAGTCAATGTTGGCACGAATTGTGTGAAGAGGAAGCAAACCTTCATGATAGTGTTCACAACGAGCGATTTCAGCACCGTCAAGACGGCCAGAAACCATAGTTTTAACACCAGCAGCACCAGCGCGCATTACGCGTTGCATAGCGCTCTTCATTGTGCGTCTAAACTGAGCACGTTTTTCAAGTTGTGCTGCAATTGATTCAGCAACAAGTTTTGCATCCAAATCTGGGTTTTTGATTTCAACAATGTTAACATTAACCTTTTTAGCATTTGAAAGTTTTTCAACATTCTTTTTAAGAGCTTCAACACCAGCACCCTTTTGTCCGATAAGCACACCAGGTTTAGCGGTTGAAATTGAAACTGTTACACTGTCATTAGTTCTTTCGATAAGAACATTTGAAACTGCACAATTTTTGTATTCTTTAAGGATATAATTACGGATTGCATTATCTTCCTTAATGTTAGCAGCTATTTCTTTTTTATCTGCGTACCAAAAAGAATTCCAAGTCTTATTGATACCAAGTCTCATTCCATTAGGATTTACTTTTTGTCCCATAATTCTTACTCCTTACTGTCTAAAACCACTTTAATGTGGCTTGTTCTTGTTACAATTCTGTCAGCGCCATGAGCACGGCCGCGGAAGTAAACTTTATTTACGCGAGTTGGGCCTTGGCCAAGGATAACTTCTGCCAAATACAAGTCATGAACATTAAGTCCTTTATTATTTTCAGCATTAGCACCAGCAGATTTAACAACTTTTAATAAGATTGCAGCAGCTTCGTGTGGCATATTGCTCAAGATTGCAACTGCATCATCATAACTCTTTCCTCTAACTTGGTCGATAACAATTTTAGCCTTTGTAGGAGCCAAGCGAACGAAACGCACGCTAGCATAAGGACGAGTTTCTTTGTTTGCTTTAATTTGTTCAGATTTTTCTCTAATTCTCTTTGCCATTGTTCACTCCTATTTAGCATTAGCAGGGCTGCTAGCTTCTTTTTGTTTGTGACCTTTAAATGTACGGGTTGGAGCAAATTCACCTAATTTGTGACCAACCATATCGACTGTACAGTACACTGGAATATGTTTTTTACCATTGTGAACAGCAATTGTGTGACCAACGAATTCTGGGTAAATTGTGCTTGACCTTGACCAGGTTTTGATAGCTTTCTTTTCGCCCTTTTCGTTCATTTCGTTAACACGTGCCATAAGTTTCTGTTCAACAAAAGGTTTTTTCTTTAAACTTCTACTCATATTTCACTCCTACTTAGCATTGCATCTCTTAACCATAAGTTTATCAGATGCTTTGTTGTGTTTTCTAGTCTTGTATCCAAGTGCAGGTTTGCCCCAAGGAGTCATAGGACCAGCATGACCAACTGGTGACTTACCTTCACCACCACCGTGTGGGTGGTCAACTGGGTTCATTGCGCTACCACGAACAGATGGGCGAACACCCATGTGACGTTTACGGCCAGCCTTACCCAAAGATACAATTTCATTTTCTTCATTGCCAATTTCACCGATTGTTGCACGGCAAACTGCCAATACTTTTCTCATTTCACCACTTGGCAAACGAAGAGTTACATAAGCACCTTCTTTAGCCATAAGTTGAGCAGATTCACCAGCAGAACGAACCATTTGACCGCCGCGGCCTGGTTGAAATTCAATGTTGTGAATTTTTGCACCAAGTGGAATGTCTTTAAGTTCCAAGCAGTTACCTGGTTTAATTTCTGCACCAGTACCACTCATAACTTTGTCGCCGACGCTTAAACCGCGAGGAGCGATAATAAATCTTTTTTCACCATCAGCATAAGTAAGCAATGCAATATATGCTGTGCGGTTTGGGTCGTATTGAATGCTTTCGACACGTGCTACGACGCCATCTTTCTTTCTCTTGAAATCGATTACACGATATTTACGTCTGTTTTCGCCACCGATGTTTCTAACTGTGATTTTACCTTGAGCATTGCGACCACCAGTCTTTTTAACGGTTGTTAAAAGTGACTTTGGAACAACTGCATCTTTAGTCAATTCTTCATAAGTCTTGTAACTAACGAAACGGCTGCCTGCAGATGTAGGTTTTTTAGTTCTTATTGCCATACTATCTCCTTTTAGTTCAAGCTTTCGAAGAACGCGATAGGTTTGCTGTCAGCTTTCAAGAAGACGATAGCTTTTTTGTAATCGCTTGTTCTACCAGTTACTTGACCACTTTTTGTGTTTCTAGTTTTAAGTTTTCCTGTGCAATTGATTGTATTAACACGTGCAACTTGCACTTCAAATAATTCCTCAACTGCTTTTTTGATTTCAATTTTGTTTGCAGATTTTGCAACTTTGAAGGTATAAACCTTATTTGGAATGCCTGCATATGACTTTTCTGTCATAATAGGCTCTAAAATAATTTGTTGTGCTTTCATATTAAACGTAAGCCTCCTCTAACTTTTTCAATGCGTCAGCAGTGAATACTACAAAAGTGTTTTCCACAATTTCAGCAACGTTCAACAAGTCAGCGTCAACACAACTAACTTTTTCAAGATTGTTGGTTGCTCTAACAGCATTTTCATCTTTACCAGCGGTTACAATAACTGTGCGTTTATTCAAACCGAAAGTTTTTAAGAAATTGTTTGCAGTTTTTGTTTTGTTTTCAAAATCAACTTTGTCAAGAACAACAACTTCGTTTTGGCGAATTTTTTCACTGATTGCAGAAGCAAAAGCAATGTCGCGCATTTTTTTGTTGATTTTTTGACTGAAATCTCTTGGCTTTGGAGCGAATACTACGCCACCGCCAGTAAATTGTGGAGCACTCTTTTCGTCGTGACGAGCATTACCTGTGCCCTTTTGACGATAGATTTTCTTTTTGCTTGCATTGATTTCGCTACGTGTCAATGTTGATTTTGTGCCTTGACGAGCGTTGTTGTGCAATGCAACGATAACTTGATGAATTAAAGGTTGATTATAGTCAGCACCGAACACCATGTCGTTGAGTTCAAGTTTGCCAACTTCTTCCTTTTTCATATTATAAACTTTAAGTTCCATAGTTTTCTCCTTTAAGCCTTAACAGCGGATTTGATAACTACGATAGATTTCTTAGGTCCAGGGATTGCACCTTTAACCAAAAGCAAATTTCTTTCCGCGTCAACACGAACAACTTTCAAGTTTTGAACTGTAACTGTTTCGTGACCGTAGTGACCAGGCATATTTTTACCTTTAAATACACGGCTTGGGGTTGAGTTTGCACCCATTGAACCAACTTCTCTGTGAACAGGACCAACACCGTGAGTCATTTTAAGACGTTGTTGATTCCAGCGTTTGATTACGCCAGTGAAACCGTGACCTTTTGTTGTTCCGGTAACATCAACCATGTCGCCAGCAGCAAACATGTCTGCTTTAATTTCTTGACCAACACTGAATTTGCTTGTGTCGTCGTATCTAAATTCTTTCAAAACGCGTTTTGCTTCAACGCCTGCTTTTTTGTAAGCGCCTGCAACGCATTTGTTAACGTTTTTGGCTTTGATTTCGCCAAATGCCAATTGAACTGAATCATAACCGTCTTTTTGAACGTTTTTGATTTGAGTTACATAGCATGGACCTGCTTCAATAACGGTTACAGGTTCTACTCTGCCATCGTCAGTGAAAAGTTGAGTCATGCCAATCTTTTTACCTATAATTGCTTTTTCCACAGTGTCCTCCTTATAATTCAACCTTAATGTCAACACCAGCTGGTACGTTCATCTTTAAAAGTGTATCAACTGCTTTTGCATTAGGTGCATAGACGTCAATAAGTCTAAAATGTGTGCGTGATTCAAACTGTTCGCGTGAATCTTTGTTTACGTGCACACTACGTAAGATTGTAACCACTTCACGTTTTGTTGGAAGTGGAATTGGGCCTGAAACTTTGCAGCCAGACTTTGTTGCGGTGTCAAGAATTTTTGAAACCACATTTTCGAGTAAACCTGTATCATATGAAGCAAGTTTAATTCTCAATTTTGTTGTTGCCATTTTTCTTCTCCTTTTATTTTTAGTCAACTCCATAACTAGTTCCTTAACATAAACTTTGCAGCCATGCAGTTTGAGGTGTTTCACTCACTTGCAAGATATATTTGTTTTGCCTTTTACGCGTACGTATATATAATAGGTAGCAATCGTAAATTTTCAAAACTCAATATGATTTACACTGACCCGTGTGTTAAGTGCGGGTTTCCAAAATAAAATGGCCAACTTTTAGGCCAATACTTTGCACTAGCACTCCTTCGAGTTATGGTCGGCACAAATTCCCACTTGCTGTTGCTAGCAAATGCAACCTTATGCGTCATCCCACATAAACCAGCATGAGTATTCTATCAAACCCAAGCAACTTTGTCAACCCTTTTTTAAAAACTTTTTCAACAATTTTCACCCTATCTTTTGCTACTAAAAGAATGTTTGTTTTTAGAATTTTTAGCCAACATAATCAATTTTTACTAAACTTTTTTAAAATTTGTCAACTTACTAATTTTTAAATTTTGAGTAATTTTTCTTAAAAATTTTAATTTTTTTACAAAATTAACAAAAAATTACACAAAAACACATATATTTTTATAGTTTTAAATAAAATTTTATTAATTTTTAGTCATTCCACATGTTTTTTACTTCCTCAACAAAAAAACACAATATTAAAAAATTTTCAAAAAAGGTATTTACAAAATTTAAAAGTTGTGATAAAATGAGGGCAGTTAAAAATAAAACATTTAGAGGAGAGATTATTATGGCAATTTCAGTAGAACCAATGAACAGAGAAACTTCACCTATGGCAAAAAAGCTTGAAAGCATGTCAGACGCATCCGCTTTTAACAGATATTTCACTAAGGGCGATAAAACAAATTATCTCAAAGACGTAAGTAAAGCGGCAAGCATTATGAAAAGAGATGCAAGAGGTGAAGAAACTGAATATATTTACAAAATTCTCATTTCAATGATGGGAAAACCAAATGATTATGTATTCAATAAAATCTTAAACACATTGAACCCTTATATTCCAGAAGGCTACACAATAGATGCTGCCAACTTATGTCAAGACCTTGAAGCAATGTATGCTGAAAACAAAGGTGCTATCATGGCTGTTATTGCTGCAACCAAGTCAAATGCATATTTAAAATCTTGCATAGATTTAATTGTTGAAACATGTATTAGAGCAATTGAATACAAAACAAATCTTAATGTGTAATTCTAAAACAAACACATTGTAAAAACACAATTTGTTATTCAACAATAAAAAAATCACCATTAATTTTAAATGGTGATTTTTTTCTATGTTAAATAAACCTTTATTTATTCAAACAAATTCATTGTGTCTTCGCCATTTTTAACAAAATTTAAAGTATTTTCATTATTTTGTTGTTTTACAGATTGTCTAACACTTTCTCTGTTCTCAACTTTTTTAACACCTTTATCTACAACAATCTCTTCAACTTTGCCAAGAATGTTTTCTGTTTTATCTTCAAAATCTTCCATATCGTCAGTTTTCATAAGCCCAACCAAAACGCCAGCATCTTTATCTTTTAATCCTTTCACGTCATTTTTTTGTTCAGCGTTTTTAGAAATTTCCGCATTTGTTTTTTGTTCGGCGGGTTGTTGACTAGGTTGGAATGGATAAACAAAATTAAAGCCTTTTGACCTATCTTCCGTTTTTGCTTTGTCGCTAGATTCTTCAGCAGGTTTATCTGTTTTCTTGTCTGCCTTCTTTTCCGCTTTTTTCTCTGCCTTTTTTGCTGGCTTTTTCACTTCAGGTTTTTTTGCTGCAGCCTTTGCTTCTTGCTTAACTTGGGCTTGCTTCTCTTCAACAGCCTTGCCAACCAAACTTGTAACTTGATTTTGCACTTGTGTGGTTTTCAAGACTTTCATTTTTTCAGTAACGGTTGTAACAATCTCTTGTGTTTCTTTATCTACACTATTTTCACCAAACTGTTGCCTTGTTTGTCCAGCGATTTCTGCAATTTTGCCAACAAGAATATCTTTATTTGTTCCAACTTTTGCGCCTGTCGCCTCCGTAAATTTTTCACGAACATTTGGCTCAACAACATGCATAACCGCGTCTTGAACATTCTTTTTGTTGGTTTGAGTTTTTGTTTCAATAAATTCTGTTGCCACATCGGTTAAAGACTGCTTTTTATCCGCGTCCAACGTGTCAATTGAAAATTTTGAACTTATAACCTCATGATTTTCATCCAATATTGGAGTTCTCTTAATGTCTATTGTTTGTGCAAATTTAATATTATGTTCAACAACAATGTTGCGTTTTTCAGCTTCAAAAGCCTGCTTTTCTTGAGGTGGCAAAATATTAACATTTTCCTCCACCGTTTGGCTGATTATTTCATTAACGGTTTTTGCAAAAAAAGGTTTATCTAACCTTATAACAGTTGGCTGTTTGCCAACAACTTCTTTAATTTTTACGTCAACAACCTTTTTAAGTTCTGGATATTTCGCAACCAAATCCAGCATTTGAACGGCAAAAGCAGACTCTATTTCTTCAACCTCTGCTTCTTTTTGCAGCAAAATTTGGTTTGCTTTCATTAAATATTTAAACCTGTTAACAACTCCAAAATATTTGGCAAGAGTTTCTTCGTCCATATTGAACACGTCGAGCGCCTCGCCAGCAAATTGAGAAATGTTCCACTTGGCGTAAACAGCGTTTTTGTCCACCATGCCAGAAGTTTCAAAACTATCTAAAACATATTCATTGATATTGCTGAATAAACCGCTATTAATTTTAAAGTTGGCTTGGAAATTCACCTTTTCTGCCAAAACCAGGGAAACTTTTTCCCCTTCAAAAACAACAAAAAATGTGATTTGTTTGTCCAATTTAATCACGCTGGAACATACGTCAATGTTGTCAACAGTGTCAACAATGTATTTTGGCATTTCAATCAGTTCTTTAACAATTTCAGGTTCAACAGCATAGTTGCCTTCTGCGTCAAAATCCCCAAGCATACAGCCCAAAACAGCATGCCTAACATTGTTAAGTTTAAGATATTCAATTTCTGCATTGTCAGTAACAAACCCTTGTTCGCAATCTTGTTTAACATACTGTGCCATAAACTTCTCCTTGTTAAATGACAAATTTCGCACATTTAACTTAACAAAATTATATCACAAGCAAAACAAAATATCAAACAATAAACTAATAAACATTGTAAAGATTTATTATTAATTTTTTCTTCTTCCTCGCGTACTTTAACACCTTACACGCCCCACTCATAGGATTATTTTCGTCCACATAAGAAATTATTAATTCGCTTTCATCAACCATCTTTTTGTTTGTGTACGAAATTATTTTTTTATAAAACATGTTCTCAATATCATAAATCAAATAATCATAAGACCTATAATTTCGCCTTTCCTTCTCCAATTCTACATATTTATTTACAGAAGTCAACACCCACACCAACTCAATGTTTTTATATTCTCTTTTTAATCCCACTAATAAATTCTTAACCTCAAAATCAAACCTTCCATGATCTCCAACCATAAATCTAGTAAACCCATTTTTAATCTCATTTTCTATACAATTTTTCAAACTAGACAAGGAACACATGAACATTTCAGCATGTCCAAAAAAACAACAAGTTCTCATTATATTTTTCCCTTTAAAGGGTAACAATTACCCTATTTAACAAATAATAGGGTAAAAATGGCACAATGTCAAATATAAGGAACTATATTATGAAACCAAATGAAATAATTAAGACATTAAGAATTCAAAATAATTATTCCCAGCAATATGTTGCCGATTATTTAAAAATTGACCGCTCAAACTACAGTAAATATGAATTGGGCAAACTAGAAATGAATTTAACAATGTTGAAAAAATTGTGTTTGCTTTACAATGTCTCCGCAGATTATATTTTAGGTTTAAAAGAAATATAAAAAAGATACACTCGGCATTATTATGCCTCGGTATGACAACCGTACCCGAGTGTATTTTTTTGTGAATACAACAAATCAAATTTATAAGAATAGTGCAATAAATTTGTTTATTTTTTAATTTAAAAAATATTTTTTATTTTAATTTATTAAAAATGTGGTAATTTTATTAATATTTTATTATTTTTTTAATAATTTTTAAATATTTAATTTAATTTTTTATTTTATTCTTCGGCTTGAGCATTTAATTTTGCTTGTTGGTCGGCAAGGGTCAATGCCTCAATCATTTCGTCAATATTGCCGTCCATAAACGAATCGATGTTATACATGCTCAAACCAATGCGATGATCAGTAACACGACCTTGTGGGAAGTTGTATGTTCTTATACGTTCGCTTCTGTCACCAGTGCCAACTTGGGCTTTACGATTTTGTTTATATTCCGCCTCTTTTTGTTGTTGATAATAGTCATAAATTTTAGAGCGTAAAATTGCAAAAGCCTTTTCTTTGTTTTGAGTTTGACTGCGTTCGTCTTGACAACTTACAACAATACCAGTTGGGAAGTGAGTGATACGAATTGCACTGCTGGTTTTGTTAACTTTTTGACCACCCGCGCCGCTGCTACGGAAAATATCAATACGAATATCCTTTTCGTCAATATCAACGTCCGCACCTTCCATTTCTGGCAAAATTGCAACTGTTGCAGTTGAAGTGTGAACACGCCCTTGACTTTCAGTTTCTGGCACACGTTGCACACGATGAACACCAGATTCAAACTTAAATTTGGCATAGGCATTTTTGCCTTTAATTAATGCCTGAACTTCTTTAACACCGCCAAGTTCGGTTTCTTCAATATTTAAAATTTCCATTTTAAAGCGGTGACTGTCGCAATACATTTGATACATTCTAAGTAAACTGTGAGCAAACAATGCACTCTCTTCGCCACCTGCCCCGCCACGGATTTCCAATATAACATTTTTGGTGTCGTTTTCATCTTTTGGCAAAAGCAAAACTTTTAACCTTTCCGTGCTTTCGGCAATCTTGTCTTTTAAAGACAAAACTTCTTCTTTTAACATGTCCTTCATTTCAGGGTCAGTTTCCACTTCCATTTGTTTTGATGCTTGGTCATATTCGTTTGAAAGTTTAGAGTTCAAATCATACTCTTCCATTAAAGGTTGCAAACTTGCATGCTCTTTAACTTTTGCTTGCCAAGTTTTTGTGTCCGCAATAACTGCTGGGTCAGAAATTTCTTGAGTTAAAACGTCAAATTTTTGTTTTGTAATTTTAAGTTTATCAAGCATAAATTTTCTCCTTTTATTTTATTTATTTTTTTAATCGTTTTTCAATTTAATTAATAAATTTTTATTTTTTATTGAAATTTTGTTTATTTTTTAATATTTTTTTAATAAATTAATTTATTTTTTAACATTTTTTATTTTTTAAACACCAGCATGCGTTCAATGTTGTTATAATCTTTTCCAACTTCAATCAGTTCAAAATCGTTAAACAAACCTTCAACAATATGTCGTTGGTCTTCACCAATTTCCATAATTATCACGCCATTATCGTTTAAGTATTTTCTCAAATTGTCGTGAATAATTTTGTAATAACTCAAACCAAAATCGCCGCCGTCAAGTGCAAGCCTTGGGTCGCAATTTTTAACTTCTTCGTCCAACTCTTCAATATCGTCCGTTGCAATGTATGGAGGATTGGTGACAATCAAATCAAATTTGCCTGTGATATTTTCAAACATGTCCGATTTAATAAACTCAACATTCACTTCTTGCATTTTTGCGTTTTCGCTTGCAACATTAAGTGCTTTTTGTGAAATGTCAGTTGCAATAATGTCAACGTCGACATTTTTCTTAATGGCAACTGCCAAGCAGCCGCTGCCAGTGCATAAATCCAAAACTGTTTTAAAATTATTATCTCGAATATATTTAATGGCTGTTTCAACAAGCAATTCACTATCTTGCCTTGGTGCCAGAACAAAATTGTTTATTTTAAAATCCAGTCCAAAAAAGTTTGTATGCTTAAAAATTTTGTTTACAGGAATATGTTGTTTCCTCATTTCGGCATATTTAAGAATTTTTTCAACTTGTTTATCGTCAATTTCGTCAACAAGAGGCAAAATGGTGATTGGTTGTGAAAGAACTTCGGCTATAATGAAATCTGCATCAATCTCATCTATATCCAAATTTTTGAAATCTGTTTTTAAATTTTTTCGCAAATCGAAAAGTTTCATTTTAAACTTTCTCCACAAAAACATTAAACACAAGCCAACAAAAAAACGTGCCCTAATTTGCCCACGCAAAAAAAGAACACGTTTGTTACGCTATTTTAAATTGTGCTTTTTGTTGAATTTGTCAACACGACCTTCAGTGTCTACAAGTTTTTGTTGACCAGTGAAGAAAGGGTGACATTTGTCGCATACTTCAAGTTTTATAACATCTCCAGCCTTAACGCCAGGTTTTGAACTTTTACCTTTAAATTCTGCGCCACAAGCACAAACAAAACTAACTTCTTCATATTTAGGTTGAATGTCTTTTTGCATATATTTCTCCTTTCAAGTGTTATTGCATTAGTTGCAATAATGCTTCATATTTCTAGCAACAAGATTATACATTGAAAATCCACATTTGTCAACCGTTTTTTGAAATATCTTGTTTTAAATGTGCCAATTTTAGTTTATTTGGATTTTTAACTAGTTTGTACGCCAGTTTGCACACATCCCCAGCCCCCACAAAAGCAACAGCCTCAAAGTTGTTTATTATTGCATCAATCTTTTTGTCGCTACAAGCGTAAAAGCAGTCATTATTGACTTTCCTAATCTGTTCTGACAAAGTCTTTGCGTCTACCCCACATTTCTTTTGTTCTCTTGCTGGGTACTCTTTAAAAATACAAACTTTTCCACAATTTGCAAACAATTCAACAAATTCTTTTAAAAATGTTTTTGTTCGCGAATAGGTGTGAGGCTGAAAAATTATCAATGAATTTGAATGCTCTTGTTTAAATGTCGAAACAAATGCCTTAACCTCAGTTGGGTGATGAGCATAGTCGATAAAAATTTTTGTTTTACCATAAAACCCAAGAAACTCATATCTGCGTGGTAGTCCTGTGAAACTTTCCACAACTTGATTGATGATTTTTTCATCAACACCCAAATCTTTGCAAACTTTTGAAGCCAATGAAATATTTTTTTGATTGTATTCACCTTTAAGTTTGGCTTCAAAATGACTCAAACCCACATACTTTATGTTTTTATATCTTTTTAAATACTCAGTGGATTTTTCGCAATAAGTATATCTAGTTTTGGCTCTTTTAATAAAGGTTGCAAACGCGTTTTGCAAATTTTTAAAATTGCCATAGCAGTCCAAATGCTCTGGCTCAACATTTGTAACCACAGCAATATTAGGGCTTATTTGCAAAAAACTTTTGTTAAATTCACATGCCTCCACCACAACAAATTCGTCACCAGGCTGAAAGCGTGGCAGAAACACGTCTGCACCAATGTGGCAAGAAACATTTTTGCCAGCGACACGCAAAATTTCGTAAATGAGCGCACTTGTTGTGCTTTTGCCATGTGTGCCAGCAACTGCAATAACATTTTTAAAAGTTTTTAATAACTCGCCAAGCGCAACTGCTCGGTCAAAAATTGGAATGTTGTGTTTTTTTAGTTGTTTAACCAAACAGCTATCATCTTTTATTGCTGCCGTTTTTATGCAATAATCCACTTGAAAAAACCGCTTTGAAATTTTGTTATAAATCTCAATACCCTGTTTAGCCAACTTTTGCGTGGTTGCAGACTCCACATTGTCAAACCCCAAAACTTTGCAATCTTGATTTTTGAGCGCAAGTGCGAGTTGACTCATGCTGACCCCGCCAACCCCAAGCACCAAAACGCTTTTATTGCACTTTGAGATGATTTCTTTGTTTTGCTGGCATGGGCTTGCAGAAGTTGGATAATCAAGGCGAAAAAAATCGGCTTTTTCAGTTTTTAAAACTTTATTTATCATATTTTTATATATGAAAATTAAACAAAAATGGAAAGCAACAAAACAAAATTTAATTTAGGTTTTAATTTATTTGCAAATTAGGTAAAAAATAATTTTGATTTTGATTAATAATTTGTTGGATTTTTTTGGCACTTATGCTAAAATAATGGTGACTGAAAAATTTGTTAAAGTGAACAATCACGCTTTGCAAAGGCTAGGTTAATCTATAAAGGGGAAGGTGAACAGACTTGAAAATCACAGACATTAGGATTCGTATGGTTAGCAAAGATGATAGCAAGTTGAAGGCCGTTGCCTCATTCACAATTGACGATGCATTTGTTGTGCACGATGTCAAGATTATTGAAGGCTCAAATGGTTATTTCATAGCTATGCCATCAAGGCAAGCTCCAAGCGGTGAATACAGGGATATCGTACATCCAGCAAACACCGAAACTCGCGAGCAAATCGTTTCTGCTGTGTTGGCTGCTTATGAAAAAGAAAAAGCAAACCAATAGATTTTAAAAAAGACCTCATTTTGAGGTCTTTTTTGTTTATGTTTTCAATTAAATGTCAGCCAAAAATTGCAATTTAATGCCATTATTTGGAACTTCGCTCCAGATATCATCAAAATTGAAATCGCATTGTTTTGTGAATGTTACGCTGCCCCAATTGAACACGCCTTTGCTTGTTGACATGCTGATTGAGCCTTTGTAAGTTGAAATTTTGTTGAAATCTGCATCGTTAACAAATTTGAAGAAGCTGCTGCGGTCGGTGTCTTCATAAGATGGCCATTGATATGCTCCAAAGAACACACCCTCTGAAATGAAAGTTGCTGTTTGGAAAGACTTGCCACTATTTGCAGTTGTTTGATTGATGATAACTGATTGCAAACTACCTGCTGAAGCGTCGTAGTCAAGAATATCGAAACTGCGGTCTGAATTGCCAGTTGTGTGGTAATCCAATTCATTTTTAACTTCTTCGCCCGCGTTGCGGAAATCTTGCCAGCATTCGCTGTAGAATTTGCCTGAACCTTTAAATGTGCTGTTTATTGCTGCACTTTTGAATGATGCACCGTTTGGGAAAATCAAAGCAATGAATGAGCCAACAGTGCTGTTCTTAGTGCCATTGATTTGACTGCTTGCTTGAACATTTGAAACGCTGCCTTTGCGCAAATCAACAACCACACCAGCAATAAATCTATCACCTTTAATTGTGTTTTGATTTAATATGGTTTCGTTGTAGTTTTGACCACAAATTGCAATTTGGTCAATTTTTGCTGCAGCATTGTTCATTTTGACAACCGCACCTGCCACTGTGTTACCTTCAATATTTGAAGCCACTAAAACTTGGCTGATAACTGAATTGTTGCTTGAATTGTTAACTGCAATGCCTGCCACATTGTGACGTTTATCTGCATGATAACTGCCAATTGTTGTTAAAGCAGTTTTTGAAGAAGACAATTTACCATTGTTGTTGCAAACGAAACCTGCAATGTTCAAAATGTTTGAGGTTGTGTCTGCTGTGGTGATTCCGTCACCAGCCAATTGAACACCAGAAACATTTCCGTTGTTGATTACAACTGCACCAGCAACATTTGTGTTGTCCGCTGATTTTGTAACATTAATTTTCAAAGCCAATGTTGCTTTTGTAATTTCGCCATCATTTGTGACTGCCAAACCTGCTATATTAGCAGCGGTTGCGTCGTCTGAGTGTGAAATTGAAATTGTTGCAATGCTGTTTAAGATTGAACCCTTGTTTGTGTTAACCATGCCAGCAGCACTTGATTGTGCTTTGATTGTTGCTGTTACAACACTGCCGTCAACACGGGAGTTTTTGCCCACTGTGTTAACAACACCTGCAACAGTTGCAATTCTTGCACTTTCTGCAATTGTTAAATTCAAAACTTTGCAATTTTTAACAATTGAACCATCTTTAACTTGGTTTGCAATGCTTGCAAAATTTGTGAATGAGTTTGTGATTTCGCTTTCGTAATTTACGCTAATATTTTCAATATTGCTTACACCAGCAGAAGAGTCTGTTGCTTCCACAATATTAGCAACAACTGCGCCATTTGTTGCGTCTTTTGAAACTTTAACGTTTTCAAACTTAATGTTCTTGATTGTGCTATTGTTAACTCTGCCGAAGAAAGCCAAATTGCCAGCGTCTGCATTTTTCAAGTTTACATTTAAAATTTTGTGATTGTTGCCATCGATAATTGAATTTTCAACGTCGATAGCAGTCCAATCATAAGAGGCTAAATCAATATCTGTTGTTAAAACATAAGTTTTGTTTTTAATTTTGCCATCATTTGTTCTGCATTCGTTGATGAAAGTCATGAATGCTTCGGTTGTGTATACAAATTCTTTGTCGTTGTTTGACAAGAAGTATTCGCTGCTTACTGCTGAAGGTGTTAAATTTGTTGAATACAAAGTTGGCAATGTGCCAGGAACAATTTTCCAAATATAACTATCCCAATATTCAGGTTGACCATTGATTGTGTAGTAAACATATGAACTATCTGTCAACATTGAATTTAAGTCTGCATAACTTACAACGCCATAAATACCTTTTGTTTGGTCATATAAGTTTTCAATAAGCGCTGGTTTAACTTTAACTGCATCAGCGCCGTTTGTAACAGTGTAGTTACCAATGAAGAATTTCAAATAGTTAGCGCCAGACATAACGCCAGTTGTTGATACTGTGTGAACAAAACTTGCAAATTCTGCAAAATTACTTGAAACAACTGAATATGATTGTTGAATTGTGCCATAACTGTTTGAAACAACCATTTCACCAACAAAACCTGCTGCTTTGCTTACTGCGTTTGCTGCGGTTACACTGCCAGTTGCTAAGCACGCACGAATTGTGCCTTGGTTAAGTTTTCCGGCAAAGCCACCAACTGTTGCAGAAGCTGTGTCACTTGAAGTTATAACAATCTCGTTAACAGAAGAGTTTGTTACCATTGTTGCATTGCCAACCAATGTGCCAATCAAACCACCAATAACAGTGTTTGCCTTTGTGCTTGTGATTGAAGAATTGCTTACTTTAACATTGCTTATATTAACATTGTTTGCACTGCCAGCAAGCACACCTGCATTTGAATATTCGCCAGTAATGTTGAAAGATTTGATTGCCAAATTTTTAACACTCGCTGCGTTCAAAGAATAGAACAAACCAGCGTTTTCTTCGTCAAATGCAAAATTTGAACCAGTGATTGTGTGGTTGTTACCATCAAATTTACCAGAGAAGCCAACCCAAGAAGCCAATTCGCTGTTGTAACCAATTGGTTTGAAGTCTGCTGAAAGCAAAATGTCTGCCCTAAGCACATAACTTGCGTCCAAACCATAAACACTGCCAATTCTGCTCAATGTTTGTTCGCTGCTTATAAAATAAGGGTTTGTTTCGCTGCCGTCACCAATGTGAACAGTGAACTTAAACTCTGGGAACTTTTTGTTGGAGGTTGAAATCACAACTTCAAAGTCGCCACCCTTTTTAGCCACATAATAGCCTTTGTTGTCGTTAAACGCAATTGCGTCCACAACTTCTTCGCTTGCGGCATTGTAATTATACTTAGTTTTGTTTGATGCTTTTTTAACAGATTTTCCTAAATCGTTAATTGTTATAATGTCACCAACGTTGCAATATATTTCGTTTGCCTTGAAGTTAATCACTTCATCGTTACGCAAAAAGTAGTAAGTTACTAAACCAAAACTTACCACAACTACAATTGAAATTAAAAATACTAAAAACTTTTTCATATTCCCACCTTGAAAAGATTTTTCGTTGATATTATACCGCAAATTGGCAGTTTGTCAATACCCACATTTAAATTTTTATTTATGAAATTTTTGCAATTTTTTATAAAAATATATAAAATATGTGAATTTTTCACAAATTTTTCAGTTTTTTTATTATTTTTTTAATATTTTGCCCACCAAAAAAATTATTATTAAAAAAAGCGCTAACCTAAGTTAACACTTTGTTTTTTCATTATTTTACTCTGCAACTTTAGTTGATTTTTTGCTTTTTGCACTCTGTTCAACCAACAAATCGCGAATTTCTTTAAGCAAATCTTGCTCGGTTGGATTGTTCTTTCTTTCCTCGGCTTCTTTTTCCGCCTTTTCTTTTTCAAGTTTTGCTTTAAGTTCAGCCTGTTGTTTTGCTTTCAACTCTTCATTTTCCTTCAAAACTTCCTTGAATGGACGATTTTCTTGTTTTGCTTTCAATTTCAAAGCTTTACGTTCAGCACGCACTTCTTTTTTGGATTGTTCAACAATCATACCTTCCATTTCTTTTAACTTTTTTCGGGAAGCGTTAACAACTTTAACCATAATAAATACGCTTAAAGCAATGATGAAGAAGTCAATCACAGTTTGCAAGAAGTTGCCGTAAGCCCAACTTAAAGTTACAACCTTAACTCCATCCACCATTTCCCACCTAAGAGGGATGCTTAAATCTGCCAAACTTGCAGCACCCGTTGCCCAAGTTATGAGTGGCATTAAAATATCGTTAACCATGCTTGAAACAATTTTGTTGAACGCGGTTGCAATAATTAAGCCAACAGCCATGTCAAACACGTTGCCTTTTGAAATGAACTCTTTAAATTCTTTAAAAAACTTTCTCATATGTCTTTCCTTATTTTATTTTGCTAAATTTGGTTGCAAATATTAATTTTGTCTATATTTTAACAAACAAAATTTGGATTGTAAAACAAAAAGGTATGTGTTGCTTGTAAAAAATTTTAAAATTTAGTATTATTAAAGCATGAAAATAGTTGGCAATGTTGAAAACACAGTGTTTAGAAATGCAGAAAACGGTTATTCTGTTATAAATCTTTCATACAATAAAAAGAAATTGACTGTTGTTGGTTCTTTGCCAGAAGTTTATGAGGGTCAAACTTTGGAATTGGAAGGCAATTTTGTTGTAAATAAAAAGTTTGGCGAACAATTTCAGGTGACAGATGGTAAAGTTGTTGAGCCCACCACCCTGCCAGCCATTGAAAAATATTTAGCAAGTGGTTTGATTTACGGCGTTGGTCCAGTAACCGCCAAGCGCATTGTGGACGAATTTGGGCTGGACACTTTGTCAGTTATGGAATTCAATCCTGTCAAACTGAGCAAAATAAAAGGCATTTCAAAGCAAAAAGCGATCGAAATTTCAAACGCTTATAACGACATGAAAGAAATGCAAAACGTGATTATGTTTTTGCAAACCAATCAAATCTCAACCAACATGGCAATTAAAATTTACAATATATATAAGGAAAAAACCATTGAACTGGTTAAATCCAACCCATATCAATTGGTTGAGGACGTTGACGGAATAGGTTTTACCACTGCCGACAAGATTGCAATTAAACTTGGCATTGACTTGTATGGGGAAAACCGCATAAAGGCAGGTTTAATTTACACCTTAAAAACCGCTAGTGAGCGTGAGGGGCACACCTATTTGCCAAAGGCGGTTTTGGTGCAAAACTGTGTGGATATTTTGGGTTTTAGCGAAACTGAAACCGGCTTAATTGAAAAATGTATTGATTATTTACAAATTGAAGGCATGGTGAAGAACTTTAACTACCATGGTGAAGACATTACAGTTTTAACCAAATTTTATTACCAAGAAAAATACATTGCTCGCAAACTTGCCAAACTTTCAATGAACCAATTTGACGAAAGGTTTAATTTTATTGACAATATCAATTTGTACCAGCGCATTCACAAAATTCAACTTAACGGCGAACAAACTGACGCTGTCAATGCTAGTTTAAGTCAAGGTGTTAGCATAATAACTGGCGGCCCCGGCACTGGTAAAACAACTATTGTGCGTTGCATTTTGGAAATGCTTAAGCAACAAAACAAAAAAGTTCTGTTGTGCGCCCCAACGGGCAGAGCCTCCAAACGATTGACCGAAACAAGCGGAATGGAAGCAAAAACAATTCATCGCGCACTTGAAATGAACCCAACTGACGGAGAAGGGTTTTTCCACCGCAACGAAAACAATCCTCTTGACGCAGACGTGATTATCATTGACGAGGTGAGTATGGTTGACGTAAACTTGCTTTATCACCTAACAAAGGCAGTTAAATCCACCGCGCGGTTAATCCTTGTTGGAGATAAGGACCAATTGCCAAGCGTTGGTGCTGGAAATGTTTTGCGTGACCTTATTGAAAGCCATAAAATTTACACAACACAATTAGTTAACATTTATCGCCAAGGCAATGACAGTTTAATTATCACCAACGCCCACTTGATTAACAACGGCAAAATGCCAGTTATTGACAATTCCAGCAAAGACTTTTTTTACGAACAAGGTAATGATTTAATAAAAAACAGCGAAACTATTGTGGATTTGGTTACAACCAGATTGCCAAATTATTTTGGTTACAAACCTGAGAACATTCAAGTTCTTGCACCTATGAAAGCGGGACCTTGTGGAATTGACAATCTAAACAAACGCCTGCAAACAACAATAAATCCTTACTACTCAGGCATTGAACTTGCAACCGATTTTTCGAAATATCATGTTAACGACAAGGTTATGCAAACTCAAAACAACTATGAAATGGAATACACAAAATACGAACAAAACGGCACAACCCAGCAAGGAACTGGCGTGTTTAATGGCGACATTGGTTATATAACCCGCATTGACCCAGAAACCCGCGAGGTCACAATTCGCTTTGACGACGGCAAAATTTGCAAATATTCGCAGACAGACTTGTATCAAATCACTCTCGCTTATGCAATAACAATCCACAAAAGCCAAGGCAGCGAATTTGAATGTGTTGTTATTCCGCTTGTGCCAGGTGCACCAATTATTGTAACCCGCAATTTGTTGTACACCGCCATAACCCGCGCAAAAAAGACAGTAGTTCTTGTTGGCAGCAAACAAATTTTGGCAAGAATGATTCACAACAATTACACCGCAAAACGCTACACTTTGCTTAAAGATTTTGTTGTGGAAGAGTTTAAAGACAATTAGAATTTTTAATTCAAAATCAACCAACATTGACACTAACAACTAATATTTAAGTTAATTGAATTACACAAAATATATAAAATTAAATTATAAAATGAATAAATATAAGGGGAATATAAAAAAGAACTTTGCTTATTGCATTGTTCTTTTTTTTGTTAAAAACGTCTTTAAATTGACCATTTTTAATAATTTCTATCTCTTTCCGTATGTGCCAAAGTTAACACGTAAACTTTTTTCACACCCATATGCTTTAAAACCGAACTGACCTCATTGCTTGTTGCGCCTGTTGTGAAAATGTCGTCAATTAAAAGCACAACAAGACCTTTAACCAGTTTGCGATAATCGGCTTTTAACTGATAACAACCTTTAATGTTTTCCTGTCTCTCGCGATAACTTAAACTGGCTTGGCTTTGATTTTCTTTTATCTTTTCAACAATTTCTGCACAGGGAATGTTGAATTTTGCAGCAACAAACCTCGCCAACAGTTCCGCTTGATTAAAGCCGCGCCGCTTTTGTTTCTTTTTATGCATTGGAACAAAGGTTATCAAGTCAGGTTCAATTCCCCAAGCTGCCAATGTCTCACACATGAATTCACCAAGCGGTTCATAACTTGGCTTGCTGCCCTCATACTTAAAATCGTGCACCGCCTTGGCAATTTTTCCAGTGTAACTAAACACAGCAACCGCTTGTTCAAATTCAAAGTTTTTCTTTTTACACTCAAAGCAAACACCAACCTCATCTGGCAGCATAACATTACCACATTTCGGGCAAGCATTGGTTATGTACGGCAAAGCGCTGGCACAATTTTCACAACAATCCTTTTCCGCTAATTCATTCAATTCACCGCCACAAAAAACGCACTTGATATGCCTTGGGTACAAAATATCAAGCAACCAATCTTTAAACGATCGCTTATTTCTCTTCAATTCTCCAAACCTATAAAATAGTCTGCGGACACTTTGAAGAAAAGACAAAGAACGAAAAGACTTTCAATATTTGGGATTCTAATATTCTTTTCCCATCTATTGATACATGGCGCACTAAATCCAGTTCTTTCTGCCAGTTGTGCTTGTGAAATTCCCATTTCTTCTCTCAATTCTTTTAACCTTTCAGCAAATTTATTATTCATAATTCCACCTACAAAAATGTTAAACCAAATGGTAATAATTAATTACCAAATTACCAATCGGTATATAGTTTAATAAAAAAATAGGATTTAACTTATTTTTCTTCATCTAATAATGCTTGGCAAAAACCAACCACTTTGTCAACATTTACTTTTGGCAATTCTGTTATAAGTTTAATCGCTTCTTGTTGATTTGGATCTAAAGATGCAATGTCTAACACATTTGTTTGATGACCAACAATTGAGTCTATACTGACACCAAAAATATCTGCTATTTGGCATAGAATTTCAATTGGTGAGTCACTTTCTCCATTTTCATACCTAGAAATAGCAGCCCTGCTTACATTTAATTTTTTAGCAAGTTCAGTTTGATTTAAATTTAGTTTATTCCTGTAATATTTTAAATTCATACAATGATTATGTATACAGTTGATAACATTATCTCATTTATCAATACAAAAAAATTTAATGCTCGATAATCGGTCAAAATATTTCTATTTTCTCAAAAATCAAACATTAAAATAATTTAATCTCAAAAATCGTACAATACAAAATATAATAATTAAAACAATTTTATTATTTACAATAAAAAATGCGTGCGTTTTGCACACAGTTTTTTGTAAGTACGAATAAAACATACCCAAATAAAGATTTTTCATACGTTTATATTTGATATAAATTCTTGTTAACTATATATTTATTAATTTGGTCGACATATTGTTGTTCAGGGGTGTTTATCAAAAAATCAACAATTGTATCAAATTTTTGATTAAGTTCATTAATTGATAGGCTTTCATTTATAAGTCCAATCACTCTGTCTATAGACAAAGGTGCTATTTTAACAGAATTTTTATCTGCTTGATACTGAAAGAATACTGCCACATCTACATGGACATATGGAGCAATCATCATAACTCGATATGTTAATTT
Organism: uncultured Clostridia bacterium; assembly: GCA_934747385.1. GTDB lineage: Bacteria > Bacillota > Clostridia > Christensenellales > UBA1242 > Onthoplasma. The sequence continues at coordinate 273,532 of CAKVGK010000001.1, forward strand.
TGTTTGCTCCATTTCATTTTTCATATGCCTAACAATATTTGTTGTTTCATTATTTAATTGTTGATTTTTGCCTCGTTGCATAGTTGGTTCAAGGATATAAGAACCATCATTATTTAAATAGATTATATCACACTTACTTGCGGGTGCAAAATGCAAAGGATATCCATCTTCACTATAGATTATATTGGATATAAGTCCCGTAGAGCCATACTGTTTTCCAAGCAACAATGCGAATAAATATTCTAAACGCAACGGTTCAGGAATGTCCTCATAAATTGATTTTGACTTTAACGTTCCTGAAAGTATTAACAATTCTTTATTTATTAGTTTAGCATCAATTTTTTCTATGATTTTCTCTAATGTTTTTGTATAAAAAATTCTATCTAAGTAATCTTCTTGTTGCTGTAACGTAAGAGATTTATCAATCGAAATATTCAATATCTTGGTTTTTGATTCAATAATTTTTTTTCTTATTAAATCACTTGCCAACCATGGAATTTCCATACTATGTAAGTAATTATAATATCCTATTGGATTATCAAATGTTTCAAACCTGTAATCTTTGTACTTTTGCAAAATTGACTCTACCTTTTCCATGTTATAACACGAAAAATCGTAGTAAATATAGTTAAATTGTCCTCTTTGTCTTATTAATCCTGTCATTTCAAATTTTCGAAATGTATCATCTGGATAATCAATTAACAAACTATGTTCAGAAATAGGCAATATATTGTTAGCTATTAAATAGTTTTTTAAAACTTCGTATTTGGCTTCGTATCTATATTGCTTCCTATAATTTATAATATTGTCAGCCGCACTTTTATAATCACAATCTTTCATGCTAAGAACAAAAGTTGCAAACTCATGTCTTAGCAAACCTTTTGGTTCATGGCCCAATTCTTTCCATCTTTGATTAACTTCATTAATTACAAATATCGTGTTCAAGAAGGGTCTAGATTTATTTAATATTTTAGGTCTTATTGGACTAAAGGCGTGCATGCCCAACATTGCTTTTGTATAAATATCGGTCGGATCTTCCTTATTATCAATAAGTTCTCTACCCAATTGTGTAATTTTAATTAAATTTACACCTTTTTTGATTTGCTCAAAAATTAAAAAACCTTGGTCTCTCATAGCTCTGAGCTGAGTCATAACTCGCCCATATAGTCCTGTTGCCTGAGGGTTGTTTTTTATTGCTTCATGAACCTCTGTAGAAGTTAGTTCATCCCCATTGTACATTTTGTTTTTTACGGATTCTGGAATGTCTGTAACCCTATACACACCATGTTTGATTAGTTCAAAAAAATATTTTTCAGACAAATCTCTCGTAAATAATTGTCCATCAAACTCTTGAAAGTATTTTAAAAAGTCAGTATTCCTTTTTGGATTTCGAACTGTTGTATTTATAGAAAAGACTTTATAACCTTCTCTATTTCCACTTGTTCCCATGTTACCTCCTAATAATTTGTGATTACCACTTCAATTGATTTTGTAATGTTCTTTTTATGATAACTTGAATTTAAGTATTGTCTATTAACATAATGGACATTGTAGCCTTTCATCCATTTTTTTAATATTACATTTTCTTTTCCATTTGATTCAATCACGTTCGAAAGCATAAATCTGTATCCAGAATCATTTAGTCTGTCTAAAATATTGAGTAATGCTTTTTCATCAGTCTCTTTCCATGAACTATTGTAAGTTGTTGTAGTGATTAAATACGGAGGATCAAAATAAAATAAAGCTTTTTTATCGCTTTGTTTATAAAGTATATCTTCTTTAAAATCAAGATTGCTAAAACTAATCTGTTTTGAATTAATGGCTCTGCAATATTCATATGTTTTTTGTCTTAATGATTTAACAAAATCAATTTTCCCAACAGGAACATTAAACATATTTTTATTATTAAAACGCAAATAATGATTAAATCCATATATTATTAACACAAATAATTTGTCTATAGTTTTGTCTGTGTTATAATCTTTCTTAAGTTTATTATAGGCATCTTTGTTATATCTTGACAATCCTTCATGTTTATTTTCATAATATTTTGATTTACCTTCATAATAAGTGTTTGTTAAACCATATTGTCTAATAATATTGTCAGTATTTTGAATTATCTTCTCAGCTGAATTTTGTTGAAAATATTTAAGCAATTGGATGGCATATGTACTAATATCGTTTAGATAAATATCGTGAACTTCACTTGCCAAAGAAAGTATAGCACTGCCACAAAATATTTCATGTATAGAGGTTGTGTCTTTAGGTATATAATCTAAAAGTTCGTTAACAATTCTTGATTTATTACCTTGATAATTTATTGGCGAATATAGCATTTTAATCTCTCCAATGCTTTCTCATAGTATTTAGAGTCTAATTCTGAACCAATAAATTTTCTATTGTTTTTTAAGCATGCTTCAGCCATCGTCCCACTACCCGCAAATAGGTCCAAAACAATATCTCCCTCATTAGTGTGGACTTTAACCAAATCCTCTATCAATTTTAAAGGCTTTTGTGTTGGATGAATTCTCTTTTCGCCCCTACCGATAGTTGAGCAAATATATTCTGGTTTTAAATATGAAATTGAATTTGGTTTATTAAAAGTCCATTTCCCCCCATCTTTAACAGCCCATATTGCCAATTCAAAATCCCCAACATATCGCCTTTCAGTATTTCTTGGCATAGGATTAGGCTTAACCCATCTAATTACATCCTTCATGGAGAATCCTTGTTTATCCAATTCTTCAACTATGTATGAAAAATTCTTCCAATCATTAAATATAATCATTGAGCCACCATCTTTAATTAATGGAGCACATAATCTTATCCACTCTTTTTGATTAAAGTTATAATCCCATTCCCCATAATCCATTCCAGAACGGCCCATATTGCTGAAACCCAATTGATTTTTTCTACTTACACCATATGGAGGATCTGTGATAACCGCATCAATTTTAATTTTCATTTTTTTTAGTTTTTTTAGTAGAATCTTATAATCGCAATTCTCAAAAATAAATCTTTGTTCCATTTTCATTCCCATATCTATTTATACATGTATTTTTTGTCGATAAATCTAGAACTAGTATAACATAAACACATAAAAAAACAAAAAAAAATTACACAAATCTTACAAATTGATGCATAATTATGAAATATTAAAACATTATGAATTATGTTCAACCGACTTTTAATATAAAAAAAATGCGTGCGTTTTGCACACATTTTTTTTGGCATAAAAGATTATTTAAGTTCAACAACAGCGCCTGCGTCTGTCAAAGCTTTTTCAAGAGCTTTTGCGTCTGCAGTAGGAACATTTTCCTTAACTGTTGCAGGAGCGCCTTCAACCATAGCTTTAGCTTCCATCAAGCCAAGACCTGTTGCTTCACGCACTGCTTTAATAACTGCAATTTTGTTTGCGCCAACTTCTTTAAGCACAACGTTGAATTCAGTTTTTTCTTCTGCGGCTGGAGCAGCTTCGCCAGCGGCAGCAGGACCTGCAACAACAGCTGCAGCGGCACTAACGCCAAATTCTTCTTCAATAGCTTTAACCAATTCGTTAAGTTCAACGACTGTCATAGCCTTAATTTCTTCAATGAATTTTTGTTTATCCATAATTTTCTCCTTTTTGATTGATAAATGCTTGCATTTCAGCAAGCGAAAAGGTGATTTTTATATCGTACTAGATATAATTATTCCTTTTAAATAGTGCTTTAACTCAAAATGAGTGAACCAAACAACAACCAAGCACGAAGTCAAAGTTTGGAGCTGAGTGCTAAAATTAGCAAGCGATTTTATAAAAATTTTAAAATGCACTGTCAAACATAGGCGAAAGCCAGCGTTTGACAAATCCAATTAAAATTATTTTTCTGCGACCGCTTTTAATGCACGTGCCAAGCCAGACACAGGTGCATTGAGGATGTATACCAACTGAGCAAGAAGTTGTTCTTTGCTTGGAACAGAAGCCAAAACTTTAACGCCGTTTTCGTCAAGAACTTTACCATCGCAGTAACCAGCCTTGATTGAAAGTGTTGAATAGTTGTCCAATGCTTTTTTAATCAAGCGAGGGGCAACAGTTTCATCTTCCATGCCAAAAGCAAAAGCAGTTGTGCCGTTAAGGGCAGCGTCAAAACCAGTGATGCCAAGTTGTTCGCACGCTTTTTTGAAAAGAGTGTTTTTGATAACTTTGTAAGTTACATTATTCTCTCTCAAAGATTTGCGCAAAGTTGTGTCGTCGCCAACAGTGATGCCACGATAGTCAATCAACACAATAGACTTGCTTGAACTGATTAAGCCTTTAATTTCCTCTACCGCATTCTTTTTTGCTTCAAGATTTGCTGACACTTTATCCTCCTTTATGCCTTTTGAAGTTTGCAAATTTTTTAAGTAACATATTTTAGCCACAAAATTGCCAACATTGTGTTTGAATTAATCAAATCATACGATTGCCAATATTGTGATTATTCTGTCACAAAATTAAATTTTGCATATTTTAAAAAATTCCCTTTGCCAAGACAAAAGGAATCAATAACAATCGACATTCTTTTCTCTCCTACACAAGCCGCTGCTTTTGGCAACTATTATGCGAAATGCACTTGTGGTCTTTGGCGTGAAATTTTTTAAACTGAGTTTATTATATACCAGCGAAAAGGAAATGTCAACCAGTTTTTGCAAATTTTTTTCACAAAAATTGTTCAAGTCTTTCGCTGCTCTCAGAATAACGAAGTCTTAATTGCCACAATAATATATTCGCTCAGATTTGCAGGGTTATGTGCTCAATATGATATGTCTATAATAATTGCTCAGTTGGAATTTGCCTTGAAAAGCACGTGAGAAAAAACAGAATGGCGCATGGGAAAAACAAGAGTATTGACAAACGTGAAAGGTTGTGCTAAAATTTTGGAAATTATTGACAATTAATCCGCTTTGTGCCCCCACCAACAAAAAGGCGCAACAAAAGCCATTGATTGTTCAAACAATTTGTTCAATTCGTAATCAAGAATTGTTTTAGGAGAAAAATATGGAAGAAAAGAAAAATTTAATCTTAGCTGCAATCAAACGTGCAGCCAACAAATTGCACAGTTCCAAAATTGTCAAAAAATTGGCAGCTTTAACACTTGCAACAGCCATCTCCATTGGCGGACTTGCAGCCTGCGGTCCAACCCAGAACCCAGACAATCCAACCCCAAGCACGGACATTTGTGCGGACTGCGGCGGCAACCACAAAACTGAAGACCACAACAAAAACCACGAGCAGGAAGAGCAAAAATCTTTAAAACAATACTCCAAACTCATTCAAACGCTTTACACTGACCCATATTTCAGCAAAGCCAATCAAGACATTGTTAACAACAAACTCATTGTTATGACCGACCCAAGGTTCGACTCTCACCCATATTCTTTCTTCGCTCAACAGGGTCACGACGTCCAACAAATTCAAGAGGAAATCAGCCAAGGCGTTGAAAAATGCTTGACCTATGGTTTTATCTATGACGACGAACCAAACAACCTTTACATTGCCACCCGCTTGGCAGACCCGACTAACACTTTCTATTATGAATATCTCCTAAAATATGAGCTCACCGAGCACGAAATGAAAGACTATAAATGGATGCACGGCGTCGGCATGGAAGACATAAACGGCAAAAAACAATACGCCCAATTCTTCCTGCTTAACGACATTGTTGCCAAAACCCACACCCCAACCATCCTCGGCTCAACCATGGTGACAATTGAAAACCATAACAAAATTAACCAATATGACGATTACAACATTAGATATTTAGCGTGGTATCCTTTTAAATACAACAAAAATACAAGCACACGTCCTAACCCATATTGTGATTACATTATTCTATCTTTCTCTAAAATTGAAAACAAACCTACTCTCTATTCGTCAAAAGCTTTTATTTACGAAGGTGTTAAAGGAACATATGGTTCACCTGCATACCCTAGTAGAATTAAAACGATGATTGCAGAAGTGGAAGAACATTTTACTTCAACACCAGCATTTGCAAAAATATCTCAATACAATGTTGACCAAGTTTTGTATAAAGACTATGAAAATGTAGATTGTCCTCTTGTTCGAATGGCAACTAAATTTTCAGACGAGTATTTAGGTCAAAATCAATATGAATATTTAGACAGTCGTTTTTGGGGCATACATACATTGAACAAAGCAGAAATTGAGCAAGCCTATAAAGACTACAATCCAAACAATACAAAAAACTCACTTAATTAAAGTGAGTTTTTTTGTTGTGTAAAGCTTATAATATTATTTAATTTCAAATCGACCAGCTTGCTTAGAATCCCATTTATTAATAGAACTGTCAAAATTATAATATTTACCGCATAATAAAATATTTGCTGATTCACAAAGCTTAGTTGTTCTGCTGTACGAAGAGTTAGGGTCTCCACTGCGAGAATAGAACCTATAATTTGTTCCTGTTCCACCATTTCTAACTTCATTATTGTACCCATCCAGATCACTTGATTTAGGAGGATTCCACCAATTGCCTAATTTATCAATACAATTGTCAAGTTGACCACTAGCTCCATTTCCATAGTTATAAGCTGTAAATAATTTAGGAAGATTTAAATATTTATAACGTGTATAAATTTGATTTTCTTTTACAAATCCATTTTCACCCTCAATATTCAAATATTTATTATAGTTTAAACTGTTTTGATCTATATCGTTAGGATATGTCAAATCTATAGTATATAACTTACCATCATCAATATAATTGTTATTGTCCATTCTACCTATGCTATAAGAATAGTCAGAAACATACAATATATACCTTGTCGCCTGTACAGATTCGCACATGTATTCATGTCCATCGATTGTTCCTTTTCCATTATGGCACTTTGATACTTCTGTAGAAAAATTTTCAATTAAATAATCTGATTTATTATTTGGATTGTAATGAATTTCAACATAACCATTAACTTTTTCCAAATACACGTCTTCTGATGAGTCTATACCCATCAATGTTTTATCTGTATTTCTGTATTGATTTTCCACGTCCGATGATATTATTTTCCCATTGAAAGTGAAAGAATAATCTTCGGCATTGTTGAACATAACCTTTCCAAATCCGACATTTTCGTCTTTTCTATTAGGGTTTAGCAAATATCCGCCTTCCCATAAATAATAAGTGGCTTCCATTGTAATCACATTCTCTGCAGTGTCATTGTCAGTACGTTGGAAAATAGAATCATTATCTTTCGCTTCTTCATTCCTTGTATTATTTAAATAAGGTTTTGTTTTGAACGCATTTGTATCTGGGTAAATCTCTATAATTTCTCCCCCTGTTGAGTTAGGTGAAGTGTTGATAGATTCTAATTCGCAATAATATGGTTTGTATTCAACATTTTGATAGTAAATATTCTCTTTCCCAATGTCTTCTTCTCCACAAACAAACTTACCGCCACCTTTAGAATCTGTGTAATAAGTCTTTCCAACATCGTCTTCATTTAAAGGCCTTCCAAGAGATAGATATGTTGTTATTGTTTCAAATCTTGTTATATAGTCATACCCTGAATTTCCTTCTGGTTTAGAATCTAATTTTGTTGAACTATAATGAGCGTATTTTGTCAATCCAAGACCTCGATTACCATTTGGACTATAATATATGCCTTGAATATAATGATAACCTAAAATTTTGTTACTTGTATTATAGTTAGGATCATAAACAAACTTCAATGTTTCAGTTTTGGTTACGGATGCTTCAGAAAGACCAGTTGAATTATTCAAAGAATATGTTCCATCTCCGTTATATGTTAAACGGTTATCGTCTGCCAAATTGTTGCCAAAACTATATTCACCATCATTGTATGTTCCATAAACATAGTATCTGCCTGTTTCATCCTCTGAAACATATGGTAATTTCTTCATGTCTTTATATACTGATTGATTAAATAAATTAGTTGGGATATAAGAAACTTTTGAAGCTTTTGCATTAATCCAATAATAACCATCTTTGTATACGTACTTTCTGCAGATAACTTGTATTCCTTCAGTAGGCATTAAATCTTCTTCATTAGACGCATAAATTGCAGCGTCTTCACCGCCATATTTCATCCACAAATTTGAAAAGTAATCACTTGGTCTTGTTGTGGAATATAATTGATAAGTTTGTCCTTCAATGTAACAGATGTTATCACTATATGAATCAAGCACACCATATTCGCCATCTCCTGTATAGCTCAAACTTCTAAAATACATTGTTGATAAGTAGCCTGAACTTTTACCAGATTGATTCTGCATAATATAACCCAAATTACTATTTGCATTAGACATGGCTTGTACTCTAGGTATCGTAATAAGATTAACCGTTACTCCAACAGCAAGCGGAATTAATACTTTTGTAGAGACCTTCTTTAAAACCCATTTTATTGCTAATTTAGCACTCTTCTTTGCTGCCAGATGAGCTGCTTTTACAATTCCACCAATTCCACAAAACATCAAAATTAAAGATATTACAGATACAGCCGCATCAGCTGCTATCATCCAGCCGTTAATATTCTCTATTGCATCCCAAGCCTCTTGTTGAGCTTGTCTTGCACTTACGGAACTCCAAACTTTCGTGAAACCACCGGTCATCTCAAACATTGACCCGGAATCTGAAAGTCTGTCCATATCATATTTTGCCTTGTATTCAAAGCTCAAGGTATTATAGTAGGTTTTGTAATGTTCTGACTCATACTTAGACGAATCGTTGCTATTTAATATATCCATATCTAAGTAATAGTATGTTGGCATTTTAACATAGTCTGCACTTAATCCAGATTTATAAGAAGATGAAGGAGTTGTAATGTAATAATTATTATCTTTATGATTTATTCCAAAATAAATTTTTGCCCAACCAAATTTGCTATATAAAATTGGATTATCTGAATATGGCTCATAAACAGTATATTTGACTTTACCAATTTCTCCGTCCGAATATTCTTTCATCAACTGATAATCTGCTGAACTAGCATCAGTGCCGTCAAAGTTGTAATATTTACTACCATCTTTGTAAACATATTTCCTATTATCTTCGTTTCCTGTGTAATAAACATTTCTATAACCAATGTGATTTTTGTACAAATTATTCACATAAATTTGCAAGGTGTTGTTCGTATCACTTGCTTGAACAGTGGCGACGGCTTTAATGTTTTCTGCGTCGTAGATTGTGGTTATGCTGTCCCATGGTGCGCCGTTGTTTTCGTTCATTGGAATGCAGCGCTGCATGGTTTTGAACGCAGTGTAATCTTTATGCCAACCCTGAGTTGTGTAATAAGTGTTATTTATTTTTTCTTCATAAAGTGGGTTGTGATCCATATTTATAATCTTATCTGAAGAAGAACCTGAGATTATGAAACTATCTTGGTTAACATAAGTTGCCATTGCGTATAGGGTTACTTCATTTTCGTTGTCGCTGTCGATTGCTTCGTAGTTAGAAGGAGCGTCGTAATAGTTCTCGTTTTGAATAGTGTTGATTGTGAATGCACGGCTGTGAGTGCCTTGAACAGTGATTGAGTTTGAAGATGAATTACCTTCAACTTTAAGCATACCAACCAAGCCGCCGACATTTTTAACCTCGTCGCCAAGCATTGTTACGTTTTCTTTTGATTCAGCACCCAAATTTGTGCCTTCAAATTTACCAATCAAGCCGCCAATGTAGTAAGAGCTATCTGTGTGGAGATTAACGTTGTTGTTGACAGACAATTTTGCAAAATTTGCCTTTGCTCTGCCGAACACGCCGCCCACGTACATGCCCAAGCCATATTGTTGAACGTTGATTGTTTTTGTTGGAGCGTAATCATACGTATAAACTGTGCCAGCGCCGCCAGAGCCGGACAAGTCTGTAACATACACATAGCCGACTGCGCCGCCCACGCAATAAGCGCCGTTAACGCTTGAATTGTTTTGAAGGTCTGGAAGCGCGATAAATGTGTCGCCTTCCGTTTTATCTATATAATAAGCGCCAAAGTATGCACCAACATTGACTGCCACATTGGAAGCATTTTTGTTGTCTGTACCTGCCATGTTCATGTTGGTTGTGATTTTGTTGGTTGTGATATATGCTTTTGAGTCTGCAACATTAGAGTCAATACCGTTAAGCGCGGTTTTTGAACTTGTTGTGCCAATCAAGCCACCCCAACCTGTGGAAATTTCGTTGAACTGAACTTTGAGTTGTTCAAGGTTGGTTGCACCTGCAAAGTCAAGGCTCACTAATTCGCTTGATTCGCTTTTGCTTGTAACGTCATCGTCTTTAAACATATAGTTGCTGATTGTTGAAACAACGTTTGTGCCGCGGTTTTTGCCGCTGTCTGTGCTTGCACCCTCTGCAACGCTTGTTATGTTTGTTTCCACAATGTTTGCGTTAACAGTGACAGTGTTTGCTTTGCCTGTTGAGCCAATCAAGCCGCCTATGCTGGTTGGAATTGTGTAGAAATTGCCTTGATTGTTACCTTTGTCCACATTGGTGTGCAAGAATATGCCACGAATTTCTGTTCCTATGTCTGTGCTTTCGCCCTCTGCTGGGGTTGCTGTGCTTGTGCTTGAAGCAACGCCAACGCTGTTGCCAGAAATTTCGCCATTTGGTGCAAAGCCAACAAGTCCGCCCACGTTGGTGTTGCCGCTGACTTGCCCATTGTAACTTATGCCATAAATTTTGCCGCCTACGCCGTTGTAACCAACCACGCCACCAACATTGATTGCACCTGTGATTTTGCCGTTTGTTTCAACGCTATCAATGTAATAATAAGTTCCTTCTGCCAGTGTTTCGCCAAGGTTGAATTGTTGAACATACTCATTATTTTCATTTAGTGTGAAATATGCAGTGCCGTCCTGAACCTTTTTGATTTCTGCGGCAGTTGTTGCGCTGATTTCAAGTTTTGTAAACTTGCCGCGGATTTCGCCTTTGTTGTAACCAACAATGCCACCAACTGTTTGATATGCTGATATTTCCGCTGTGTTTTTGCAACTCAAAACCAAACCTTTTTCAACCATGCCGACCACGCCGCCAACATTGATGAACCTTGCTGTTGTTTTTGTTGTTCCGTCTTGACCTGTAGTTTGCATGATTGAATAGAAGTCAACTTTGCCAGAGGTTGAAGTAGTTTTGCCTCCGTCAATTTTTGCTTTGTTTTCGCATTGCTTAATTATGCCAGATTTCATATAACCCGCAACGCCACCAACATTGGTTACGGACAAGCCATTTATTGTGTTGTCTATTTCAATTGTGTTGCCGTTTATTGCACCTGAAAGGATTTGATATGCTTTTTCAGTGTTTTCATCATTGTTGTTGCCTGCAAAACAGCCAATCAAACCGCCCCAGTTTTCCGCAGTCTTTAAATCTGCTGCAAATTTATCCTCAGTTGAGGTTGTGAGTGTTGCAATTTTTGTTCCGTTAGTCATGTAGTTGTTTGAACTATCGAAATTCACATTGGTTGTTGTGTACCCCACAACGCCACCAACATTTTTAACACCTTTAAGTTGAATACCCTCGCCAAGCCCATCAATTTTGATTAACGCATTCTTTTCATCATCTGTTTCTCTTACGTATTTACCAACAATGCCGCCAAGGTTTGCACATGTGTAAGAAGCCAATTTTGGAGCAAATGCAGTTTGAGCACTAATGTTGAGTGTGCCACCGGACATTAAGCCAACAAAACCGCCAAAACCTTGAGTTAAGTCATTGTCTGAATTTTCATATGTGCCTTTGTAGCCAACAATGTAAACACCATCAATTGTTAAGGCTGAACCCAAAGTTAATGAACCGCTAGTTATGCTGCTTGCAAGCAAGCCATAATAGCCGCCTTTGTCCAACATGCTGATTTTCAAGCCTTTTAAATTTGAACTTTCATTTTCTTTGATTGTGCAGCTGTCAAATTTAATGCTGCCACCAGCAACCGAGCAAATCATGCCACCAAAATTGCTTGCTGAGAAATCTGCGCTTTCACTGTTGACTTCAAATTGAACGTCAAAGTTTTTGATTGTGCTTTGTTCTGACGTTGTTGAGCCAATCAATCCACCAATAGCTTGATGATTTGTCAACTTCAAGTCAACAATTGTTCCTGAATTATCTGCACTCAAAGTTAAGCCATTTGCCAAGCCAACCAAACCGCCAGCTGTGCCGACTGTGTTTCCGCCAAAGTTAAAGTCAATGTATAGCCCATCTGCTGGGGATTCGTTAACATTAACTGTTCCATTTTCAACTTTACCGAACAACAAACCATAATAAACAGCTTTGTCTGCATTATTATTGCTGGTCATTCTAGCGCCGTTCGCGCCATTGTTTCCGCTGGTTGAAGTTTTCTTTGTAATTAAATTTTTAATTGTAACCACATTTGTTGAACTTGTTCCGCTTTCAGTTGAACCCGTTTCGCCTGTTGAGCCAGATTCTCCTGTGCTTCCCTCACCTGTTGAACCTGCTTCTGTTGTGCCAGAACCTGTTGAGCCAGAGCCTGTTTCAGTTGAGCCAGTTCCACCAGTTGAACTTGAAGTGTTTAAACCAGTGTATGAGCCGAACAACATTCCATAATATCCTTCTGTTGAGCCAGTGGTCAATTCCAAAGAAGAAATGTCCACATTTTCAACAGTTGCGCCACCTTCAATAATGTCGCAGCCCAACGCACCAGAATTAACAATGCCTGTGAAATCTCCTTCAAACTTAATGTTGCTGAATGTTGCGCCATTAATGTTTGTGAACAAGCCGTTTTTGCTTAAATTTTTGATAACATGCTTGCTGATTTTTGTTTCGTCTGCTTTTTTGTAACCGCCGTCAAATGTGCCTGTAAATCCAATTTTTGCGTTGGCGTCAACGCCGCTGAAACCTGACACTGAAGAATACGCACCAACAGCATTCCATGTAATGTTTGTTATATTTCCACTTTCGTTTTTGCTTATGAATCCGTCCAAATCGTGAGTAAGTTTGTACTTTTTGCCGCTTCCATCTTCATTTGCAATAACGCCTTGAATTGAACTTAACACACCAAGGTGAGAAATTTCAAAGTTTTTATTATCGCTGCCGTCACCAGTTGCACGAACATTTAACATTTCCTGCAATTGCAATTCAGAGCCCTCAGTAAGCATGTTGTACTTGTTGAAATTATAAATTGGGTAGTTATAGTTATAGCCGAATGTTGTTGCTTTCAAATTGATTTTACCTTCTGCTGCAGTTGTAAACCAATTGCCAGCAAGCAAGGTTATATCTTTACCATCTTTGTTTTTAACATTTGACATTAACTGATAGGTGTTCAATTTTTCAGCACCCTTGTTTTCAGCACCCGTGCCATTAAATTGACTATCCTTTGGTGTTGCCAAACTGTCAACAAAGTTGTTTGAACCGTTGATTGCTGTTTCTCCGTCTTCCAAGCCAACAAGAGAGATTTTGTCTTCCCCGGCATCCGCAACATTAACATAACTTGCTGCGTAGCAATTGTAAATGTAGCCAGAATTGTCGTTTACTTTGTTTTGATAAGCGATTGTATATGCTTTGCCGTTTTCAACCTCAATGTTGCCTGTTACATAACAACTGCTTATAACGCCAGAGTTTGCGAAAGCAATGGCTGAAATTGAGCCGCCAGCTGAAATGTCTGCTGAACAATTGCTGAATGAAATTAAGCCTGAGTTTGTTGTTGCAAACAAACCATTTTCCGCAGTTAATTTAACATTGCCTGAAACAGACGCATTGAAAATTACGCCATTGTTAACATCTGCGAATGCAGTAAATTCTTCGCCATTGCCTGCAACATGAATGTTAGAGATTGCAGATTTCTCACTGATTGTTTTCACATGGAATTTTTTAGCAATTCCGCCGTCGCCAACCAAAATGCCTTTTACTTCTGCATTTTCATAATTTATTTTGTCGCTGTCTTGCATAGTGAGCAAGAAGTAAACATTATCTTGTGCCACAAGTGAAGAATAATCAGTTTTTGGATTTGCAGCTGAACCTTCAACATATTCGTCAGTTGAATTTTTGAACACTTCAAATTCACGCATTGGTTCAAGCAAACTTGAAATGTATGGAATATGTGAATTTTGAACGCTGGACAATTTGCCTTTTGTTTTGCTCCAAAGCCCGGCTTGAATTGCCTTTTGATGATAATCTTCTTTCCTTATAAACACGCCTGCAGAAATGTTTGTGCCAAGTTTGCTGTCTTCTGGAACCAAAGCGAAGTCGGTTGAATAATAAATGTCTGCATTATTATTCGTCTTTCCTGCTGCTGTGTTGTAATCTGTATTGCTATTTTCATCGCCAACATACAACTTTTCAATTTCACCAAACAATGCGCCAGTGTTTTTGCTTTCATTTCTTACGGCTGCTGAACCTTTAATATTGTTTGAAAGCACGCTTGTTAAACTGAATGAATAACTTGTTTCAAGCAAATAAACTGATTGTGCTTTGCCCGCAAGGCCACCGATTTTGTAATTGTGAGTGCCACTTGCACTTGAACCATCAATTGTTGGAATAATCCTGCCCATGTTCATGGTGTTGGACAATTTTGCATTGCCCACAATCTCACCAAACAATCCACCAATAAGTGTTTTTGTGGCAGTGTCGCTTGCTTTTGCTGTTGAAGCAATGTTCACATTTGCCAAAACTTGGTCAAACAAGACATTAACACCAACGCTTTCCTTGTCAGTTTTAGCATTTGCAACTGCACCGCCGATTGTTGAATTTGTTGCACTGGCTGTTATGCTGCCAGTGAACAAACTTTGAATGATTTTTGTTTCAAACTGAGTTGCCACTCTTGCAATGCCTGCAGAAGCAAAGAGATTTACACTGCCTGTGGTTGTGATCTTTGTGTTAACATGGTTGTTTTCCAGTTTTCTGCCAGAACCCTCTGTTGATAAAGTGTAACCACCAATCAAACCAGCAATGTTTGTTGAACCTGCTGCATCTGAATTTGTTGCATTGTTTGTAAGTGTTGTTACAGTTTTGTTGTTTTCAATGTTGCAATCTTCCACATAACCAATTAAACCAGCCATGTAGTTAGTTCCAGCCATGTAGTTAGTTGCTGTTGTTGAACCTCTGTTCATTTCGATTGTAACATTATTAACCAGGTTGCCTGAAACCGCAGTTGTGCTAAGTTTACCTGCCAAAGCACCAATTGATATGTTGCTTATATTGTTTGCATTAAAGTTGAACTTTGTTGTTTGTTCTTTGCCAACATTGGTGTTAACAATGCTCATTGTGTTGTTATTGTCTGTGTTTTCAACGTCTGTGGCTGTTTTGCCTTTTGCTACAATGCCACCAACTGCTTCTTTTTCTGAATCTTTAATGTTTGCCGTAACTAAGCCTGAGAAACTTGAATTGATGATATTTGTGCCAGTTGCGTCGTAAATAAGCCCTGCAAAGCCTGTGATTGTGCTGCCCGATTTAAACAATTCTGCACCAGCAGTTTGTGTGTTTGAAGAAGTTCTGCCAACAGTCACATAAACCGCACTTATTCTTGTGCTGACTTTTTCTGTTGGGTTTTCACCTCTTGGTTCGTCCTGTCCGCTTAAACCTGAGAAGTTTTTAATGGAAACAGCATTGCCGTTGTTGTAACCAACACCATTTTCCATCCAAGAAAATTCAATGTTACGGAAGGTTGCACCAGAAGTTGCCCTGAACAAACCTGCGTCATCATTGCTATTGCTTGCTGCAACATGCAAGTTATAAACTTTTGGAGTTGTGCCGTCTGGCTTTTCACCAATCAACACGCCAGTGAATTCAACGTCAAACACAAAATTGTCGCCGCCATTGTATTTAAGCATGTCAATATCTTCTGTGATTTTGAAACTGCCAGATGGGTTGTTTTTAATTTTATCAAAGTCGTTTGTGCCTTTAATTTGCTCGTAGTTGTCGTTTTGCTCGTCTGTAAGCAATGGGAAATAGTATTTGTTAGTGTTCAAATTCCAGTATTTAGAATCCCAAATGCCGAATACTGCAATGTAGGTTGAAAGTTGAACGTCTGGATATTCCAATGCGTACAAATCTTGCATTTGTTTTTTGATTGTGCCTGTGGTTTTTGTTTCTGTGATGAGGTTTGTTTTGTCCGCGTGAGTATAGTTAATTTCGCCAACATAAACCTGAGAAACTTGGTGGTCTTTAACATTGTCTTCACCAATAAAGTTGTTAAATTCAACGTTATATTCCTTTCCATTGTCAGTGTAACTCTTTTCAACTTGATTGTAAGCGCTATTGTCCAAAATTATTGTGGAGAACAGATAACTTTGACCAACAGTTTTGTTGCCAAGCCCAGAATACACTTTGCCGAATGTTGTGTTGCTTGCATTGTCGTATTTACCAACCAAACCACCAACAGTTTTGAGGGTTTCCATGTTTCCGTTTGCAAAGTCTAGGAATGAAACTGCGTAGTTATAGTTGCTGTTTGAAAGAATGTCCAAACCAATAAGACCGCCAACCACGTTGCCAGAATAGAAGCCTGCTTTGCTGTAACATGAGAAGATTGTTGATCCAATGCTTACACCAATCAAACCGCCACCGAAATTGTATGATTCAATTAAATTTGTGTTGCCAATATTTTCGATGTCCAAACCAGCGGTCATGTCAAGCACATATTTTGCAATGTTTGCGTCGAACTTGAATTGAGCGTTGTCCTCGTCCGCTGCGCTTACTTTTGAAGCCTCAATTGTTGCGCCAACACTTGCCGCAATTAAGCCGCCCGCTGAATATTGACCATCTATGCGATTGTTTGGCCCGACATTGAATGTGAGTCTGGTTGCTTTGACATTTTTGCCGATATAACCTGCCACACCGCCCGCGTAGTCTGCCACGATAAGCAAAGAAGGATTTTCGCTGACTGCATTGTCGTTAATGTGCAAGTAAGACAAATTGTACCCTTCATTTGAGTATGAGCGTGTGTTCACGTCCATAACACCAACAATACCGCCTGCGTAAGACAAAGTTTTTTCGTAATTATTGTTCACGCTGGCTGCCTGTTTTGTTGAAGAATATAATTCAGTTGTGTTTGAAAGGATTGTTGCAACATTAAGGTTTGATGAAATGCCATATATCAAACTTTGACCATGCACAAAACCTGCCAAGCCACCAACCAAGTTTGCGCCTTGAATTGTGGTGTTTGCGCCGTCCAAAGAAATGTTGATGATAACAGAATCTGTAATCTTGCCTGCCAAACCGCCTGAGTAAATTGAGTTTGCAGTACTGAATTTGCCGTTTGAGAATGTTAAATTCAAGTTCTTAACATATGCTTGGTTAATTTGTGCAAACAGACCAACGCTTTCTTCTTTATCTTCACCAACGTCCAAATAAATGTTGTTGATAGACATACCGTTGCCGTCCACACTTGTGCGAGATGAAGTCACAACATTTGTATCTTGTTTTGTTCCACCAAGAACAAATTGTCTGCGAGTTTTGATGGCTGTTTTGTCACTTGCAAAATCAATGTCGTCAATGAAGCGGACATAGCCCGTAAATTCGCTTGTTGTGCCATATTTTGTGAACACGTCGTTAAATTCTTGCACTGAACTGATAATGTCTGGGTTTGCCTTGCTGCCCAAAGCAAATTTGGTTGCATAAGTGTAAGTGCTGATAATGCCGTCCTCTGTTGTGCTTTCGCCAGATTTATATCTAAATGAATGTGCAACATTATTTGCAATTGTAAGTTCTGGCAATTTAACGTTGTTGCCTCGGTTGTCGTAGAAAGACCATATTCCCTCTTCCCTGTCGTTTCTGCTGTTGCTAAGCACAAACACAAAGTTAACCAAATTGCTTGTGTTTGCAAAGTTTGCAAGGCTTAAGCCAGTTGCTTGTGGTTTGCCGTCTTCCTCTGCAACAATAAACTTTTGACTGCCCGCCAAATCCTTGTACCAATAGCAATTTTCCAATTCACCGTTGGACAAAACGCCCGTGGTGTCTGCACCAACGAAAGGTTGTTCCGGTGTGATTGTAAGGCTTGTGTCGCCATTCACATTTGAGAAAGTGCATGCAGCATAACATTGTGCAATTTTTGCACCGCTGTTGTTGCGGAACACAAAGCCTGCCATGAACGCTGACTTAGAAACAAGTTCTATATTTGCAAAGCAGTTGTTTATGTTTGCACCTGTCAGGTTATCATAAACAAAGCCTGCAATGTTTGCATTTGCATATGCTTCAACTTTTGCGCCTGTTGAATATGGGCTGTCGTTTGAAATTGTGCTTTCCAAACCTTTCACGTATGAATACGCAATTCTGCCTGCATTTTCTGCCACAAAACCTGCAATTTTGGATTCTGTGTTTTTGTCGTTAATGGAATAAGTGTATAAACTTGTGTTGGCAATGTAAGAACTTGAAACAACTGCTTCTGCGTTGTTAATGCCCACAAATCCGCCCATGTATGTTTGGAAACCTTGACCAGAGCCAAGTGTGCGGTTGCCAATCACAAAATTTAAAGCACCAAATTCTTCAGTGTAACTGCTTTGTGAACTGTCTGTTGCCTTGATTTTTGTAAACTGGCTTCTGCCAACACGTGAGTTGGTGATTGTGCCGTTGTTAATGCCCACAAGTCCGCCAAATGTAATAGTTGTTGAAGTGCTGTTGTTAACTAACAAATTGACTGTTTTTGTGTTTCTGCCCGCGTTGACCACGTCGCAATTATAAATCAAACCATTGTTAACTGCAGCCAAGCCTCCAAACACAACTGAGGTTACATTTTCATAAGCGAGTGAGAGTTGACCATTCAAAATTGTGTTAAATTCACTGTAATCCACAACAAGGTTGTAAATCAATGTGCTTGCGTCAATTGTGGCAAACAATCCATAATAGCCTGCTGTTTCGCTTGAACTTGAATCGCTTGTAACAACAAAGTTTTTGATTTTAATCTTTTTGTTGTTGCCGTCAAGACTTGCAATTTTGGTTGTGATTGGTTTGCAAATTTCCACTTCAATATCTTCGGTTAAAACATAGTTTTGACCCTCACCCAAAATGCAATTGCCAGCACTATCAAACATTTGGTCTGCACTGCTGATTGCAAATGCGGATTCACGAGTTGTTGCAGTGTAAAATTCCATGTTGAATGTGATTGTTAAGCGATAAGGATAAGTGTTGGAAGCACTGCCAAATTTAAGTTTGTAAACACTTTGTTCCTCGTCCAATTCATATTGGTAGTTAACACTGAAAGTTACGCTTGTTTTGAAACTGCCTTTTGCCTTCAAATTCAAATAGGTTACATTTTCTTCATCAGAGCCATAGTTTGTTGTGCTAACTATGAACATTTCACTTCCTTCAGCAAAGGTTGAAGTTTGTCCAGCGTCGTTAACTTTGTAGCTGAACATGGCTTTAAGTTTTTCAAACTTTTTCGTTTTTAAACTTGCCTTTTCTTCATCAGTTAAACTTAATAAACTTTTACCTTCAAATTCTGCATCAGTCGCCAGAACCTCGTCTTCCAAATCTTGAAGCAATTTGGTGTAAATATCATTTGAATTGTCCACAAACTCGTTTTGGGTTGCGAAAGAGAACTCCAAGTCACGCGCTTGGTTGATTGCCAAACTCAAATTTGAGCCAAAGCCAAATTCTGTGTTTTCCGCATTCAAAATATAGTCGGTTGGGTAGAACACAATACTCTTTGAGTTGCTAACAATTTCTGCATTGTTAATCAAACTCATGCCAACTGTAACTTTAAACGCTTTTTCAACGTTGTTTCTCATGCCAATTTTCAAACGCATGCTGTAACTGCCGTCTGCATTTGGCACAAGAGAGGATTGGTCATCAATCCATTGACTATCAATGTCAAGACCAACTGGCTCTCCATCTAAATATGTTATTGAAACGGTTGGGTTTGCATTGAATTGATAGCCATAAATTTTCAATGTTGCTATGTTATTGTAAGTTTTTTGTTGAACTAAATAATATTTAATATCTTTGTCCGCGTCCTTTGGAGTGATTTCGTACTGACTATCGTACTCAAGTTCAACACCAGGAAGGAAATCTGTAACCAAAGATTTTGTTTTAACAATATGTGTGTCGTCCGCGTTGGTTACATCCAAAGTGAGTTTAATTTCGTCAGCAAGACCGCTGAACTTTTTGTCCAACACAACATGAATATAAATTGTTCCGTTAAATGAATAGTTAATGCCATCAGTTGTGCTTGAAGCCAAATTTAAGTACACGCCCAAATTGTCCTCAGTTAAGGTGCAACTTGGTGAAATGCTGATATATTTGTCTAAAGTTGTGTGATAAATTAATTGTTCAAAACGAACTTTAACGTTTGCGTTCAAACTAGGCACATAAAGTTCACTGCTTTTCAATGTGAGTTGTTTAATGTGTGCATAGCTTGGTTGCATACGGATTGTTAACACACCACCATTGCCGCCAGGTGTAATATTTGCTGTTTCAACTTGGCTGGAAGTAATTAAGTGTGTGTAGTTGCCCATTGCTTCTGCGCTGGTTGCCGCATAATTGTTGATGATTATGCTTGTGGACAATCTTGAAGGATTGATTGTGATTTTAATTTCAGTGTCACCGTCAATGTCTTCGTTTGTTTTTGCAAAAATTCTAACACCGAACACAATGCTGTCGGTTAAATACCTTGTTTGGTATTTGTCTTTAAGTTGAATTGAAATTTTGTAAGTGTAAGTTTTGTCTAAACTGTTGTATGTGTTGTAAGCAACAATGTCAAACAAATCCAAAATTGTTTCTGCGTTTGCTTGAGCAAACAATCTTTCATATTCTGCTTGACCTTGCAAAACCTCAAATTTCATGCGCAAACTATCGTGGTTTGGTTCTTCAAATCTTGCAACGTCACCACTGTTTGTTATTTTAACCTTGTCGTTATCTTCCGCCTTGTTGGTGCCGTCATATTTGCCAACATAGCCAGTGTGCAATGTTGCGGTCAGTGCGAATGTTTCACCCGACTCGCCTTCCAATTGGTCAGTGTTAAATTCAAGCGCTGTGGCAGAAGAAGTTATGTTAATATTGAGGGTTGCGCTTGCTAAATTTTCTTCCCAAACGTCCTTTCCCCCATCTTGTGGGTAAATATCTTCACCAAAATATTGAGTCTTGTTCAATTTGACAGTAAATGTCACTGGAACAGAAGTGTCTAATCCATCTTTGTCCTTGCTGTTGATGATGAAATGGTTAAACAAATTTTGATTTTTTGTGATTGTGATTGGAGCGTTGTTCCCTAGCTCTGAAAATTCAATCTTAATGTATTTTTCAATGTCAGAAATGTCAAATAACGAAGAATAATTTGAACCTTTGTAACTATTGGAAGCCAAAACTTCCAAATCCAAGTTTTTAGCGCCCTTGTAACTATCCAACTGATAAACTGGGTTTTCAACGCCTACTTTTTGAATATTGCTGCCTTGAAGAACAATTTTATTGAACCAATATTGAGTGTAGAATAAGAAATAGTCGCATGCTTCTGGGTTGAAAACTGAATACGCTTTAACTAAAATGTAATTTTTTCCGCTAACACCTTTGAAATAGATTTCATTATTGTTAACAATGCTTGCATATTCATAACCTTTAATGATTTTGTAAACAATACCGCCAATTGTGTTTTTATCATTTGGAACTTTTGAAAGCGTCACCAAATCTTCAATATTATGAGTGTTGATTTCCGCTCTCTTTGAAGCATCTGCGTCAAAATAATAATTTACAATCGCAGTTTCTGTGATATGATGCTTAACAATTTCGTTTATTTCTGTGTCAACTATGTCTGTGTCGACATTGTTATTGTATTTACTATCATAGAATGATGCAATTTCTTTTAATTTTTCTTTATTTAAAATAATGTTAATTTCAGATGGAATTAATAAGTAATTATTCTTTAAATATGGAGCAAAGAATTTATATTCTTGTTTGTTCCCGTTTTCAGCAATATGTTCGCAAACAAAAGTGTTGTAACCAGAATTTGTCGCCCAAACTTCAGCTGTACTATTTATTCCGCTTATTGTAATTTCATTGAAACCATCTTTATTTGCGATTGCCCAGTCTGAATAACTCGCACCATTAACTGAGAAGCCATTAGTTGTAAATTCAATTTTATAACAATTTGTATATAAAGATGAACTTGCTGCGCCAACAATTGAACCAATAAAGTAAGAGTTGCTTGCGCCATTTGTAAGCAATTCAACATTTGTGCCTTTTAAATTTGCGCGAACATAACATTGGTTAACCACTCCAGCATTTGAAATGCCATAAACATTTTTGCCTGAAACTGAATAGAATGTTGAATCTTTAACAAAGTTGTCCACAGCACAGGTTGAGATTTGAACATTTTCGTCAGCAGCAACAACAATGCCTGCTGCATCACCATTTGTATTGCTAACATAACCTATATTCTTCTGCCTTTGGATTTCAATGCCTGAATTGAAAATATCCGCCAATCTCAATGAAATAAATTTAATTCCAGTGATCGCCCCACCTGTTGCCTGACCAACAACGCCCGCAGCCGCCAAATTTGAATTGTTGCTGTCGGCCTCAACATTTACGCCAAGCAAAATAGAGTTTTGAATGGTTGTGCCATCGGTCTTGCCCGCAATGCCCGCAGCAAAACCAGTAGATTGCGCTGAAACTAAAATCTCGCCCATTAAAACCAAGTTTTGAATGGTTGCATTTATTCCAGCAATACCTGCCACACCGCCAACCAAAACATTTGTGGTTTTTGAATTTTCACTAATATTTACAATATCAACTGACAATCCAACATTAAATCCAAGTTCTTTCAAATCACTTGGTTGTAAGTAACTGCCTGAAATTTTACCGGTCAAACTGCCCGCAACACCACCAAAATGCAATGTTCCAGTGCTGAATGAAGTTTCAATTGCACCTTTAACCACAACTTTTGAACCGTCCAAGGCAAAATTAGTTGCCAATTCACCTGCAACACCGCCCATGAAAACATTTGACGCAATTTTACCGTCCGCAAGGTTAATATTTGAAAAGTTAACATTGAATTCAACATTTTCAATTGTAACGCCTTGTTCAATTACGCCAGCCAAACCACCAATATAAACTGCCCTATCTCTGCTGGTTTGTTCTATCTCAACTGAAGCGAAACTAACATTCAAATTTAAGTCAGTCACTGCTGCGCCAGTTGCCAACTTTGCAAAAATACCAAGATATAAATCATCCGTCCTAGCAACTTCACCCACAACAATGTTCAAATTGCGGTTTTCACTTGCAACGCTGCCAGACGCTTGAATGATTTCATTTTTACCGCTGATTGAGCCTGAAAAAGTGTTGAAAGTTATATGGTTATTGATTGTTAAATCTCTTGCCAAAACATAGTGGGAAGTTAGGTTGTTTTTAATATTTTCAAAATCTTTTTCAGTGTTAATGCGATATCTTGCTTTAACCGAGCCATCTGTGATTGTTATGAAGAGTTCTGTGAAGTTATCATAAGTTTGGCTGGTTTCGTTAAAAGAGTCTTGAGCAACAAGGCGCAAAACAAACATTCCGCCACCAAGTGCTTTTTGTGCAGTTATTGTTATAGTATTTTTTGAAATATCAATACCAAGTCTGTTTTCAGCCTTTACAATTTCAATTCGACGAGCCTTGCCATTTTCTTCAATAACGTTGCCATTGTCGTCTTGTTGAATTTGGAACAATTGATAATCCAAATCGTCATATTTAACATTTACGTCTTTATCGTAAACAACTTTTGCATTAAAACTCGATTGAACAGAGCCGTTATCTGGTGTCTCAATAAAGGACATATAAAGGTTAGGAATGTTATTTTCATTCACCAAACTCTCGCCAGACAATTCAATGCCAGAAGAAGCAGTGTAATCGCCAAAATTGATTGTTATTGAATTTGTTATTTGAAGTTCGTTGTCAAAACTATATGCTGAAAGCATTAAAATCAATTGTTTTGCTGAACCTTCTGGTTTCTTAATCAATTTAACAGTCAAGTTACCACTCAAACTGCTTAAATAGCCAGTTAAGTTGCCATTATTGTCAAGGTTCAACTTTGTGTCACCAGCGTAGATTTCCACATATCTTGCAGAATAATTCACACAATTCAATTTAATAGCATTTGCATTGTCAAAACTTTTATTTCCGCTGAATGAAACCGAGGAAGAAGGACTTGAAATTAAACTTCTTGCCGAATAACTCAATGTTGTACTTGCAACTTTTGGATATTTTTCGTTTATGTAAACAATCTGGTTTGAACTGCCGGTTGCAAAACTCATGTCTATTCTGTTAACGCTGTTAAACACGGCAACTTCAAAATTAATTATTGAAGGTGTTGCTTGCTCAATTGCACCCGATTCACTATTTTTAATGTAGTAGTTTATGTTAGCTGTCAATTGAGAAGTTTGCCCGCCATTAACTCCCCAAATTTGGAATTTATTTGCGCTGCTTGGGTTGCCAATTGCAATAAAGTTAACTGCATTGCCAGTCCTTGTTAAAGTCACATTCGCCACAGTGGATTGGCCAAAATTTCCGTCTGCCAAAATTTGACCAAATTGAATTTCACTTTTGAGATTTACATTGTTAACAATTGCATAGTTCCAAACATTATCGTCGCCAAGTCTGAATATATTTGAGCCCTCAGTTTTAATTGAGAAACTTCCATTTGAGGCAACAAACACACTCTTCAAAGTAAAAGAATTTTCAAACAAAGCATAGCCGTCTTGCTCGCCTGCTGAAATAGTTACAGCTGCACTTGTTGCCGAATTCGTTGCTTTAACTGGAATGCTGTAAATTGAATATGATTCGCCAGCCTGTTGCCCAGTTCTTTCACTCACAATGCTTGCACTTGAAAAATCTTCTTCCAAATTAATTGCGGTTTTTCCGTTTATGAAAGTGAATTTAGAGCCATTTTGCATTGAAAGATTAATGCTGCCCAACGCTAGGTTATTGCCAGAGTAGTAAACTTTTAAATACAACTTTGTTTCATTTTTGGCGTCGGTTAAAAATGTTTTGTCAATAAAATTTTCAGTTCCTTCCAAAGATGAAAACAATTCAAACCTGTTGGCTGTAACAACCTTTTGAACATTAAGAGTGTATGGTGCAAGGTAACCACCAGTGCTATCTTCTGTTTTAAGCAAGGTTGTGAACATGATTTTTTGGTTATTCAAATCTGCATTTTGTGCAAAATTGACTGTAATCGTTGAGCCATTGATAACTGACATCGTGTATTTTTCACCATTAATGGTTTGAGGTGTTATAATTTCAACATTTCTGCCAGTGATTTGCAAACCCTCTGTTGCACTTATTAGCACAGAGTGACCCATATTGTCGTTTGGTAAAACATCAACCAAAAGGTTTAAACCTGCATAACTTGATGAAGAGTTTGTGCTTGAATAAATTTTTCCAAGTGAAAATTCATTTTGGGTTTGTCCATTCAATGTTATGTCTTTAACCACACTGCGTTTGGTTATGTTTATAGTTGCTGCGTATCTTGGAGTTTGAACCACATAGTTTAAGCCATGAACCACCAATTCAAATTTAACCTCACATTTTGGATAGGTTAAATATGTTTCTTCATCGGCACTTATCTCGTACTTAAATAAATTTCTGTTGTCAGAAGTTGCCTGTTGAAGCAATTGAATTCTCATTCCGTGATAATTATTATCGTCCATATCAATCAACTGTCCGTCAACATACACATTCAAACTATAGTACGCTTTTTCGCCGTCAGCAGTAATAACACCGTCAATATACTTGCTGTTGTATTGGTCTTGAATGTTTGCAATGCCCGCATAGAGTTCAAATTTAGACTCGCTGCCATTGTTTACATACAATGTTTTGTTTTGAATAGGCTCGGAAGTGTTTGGACTTTCAGTCAACACAGGTGCATTTGAACTGTTCAAATCTTCAATAACATAAACGTCAAATGTTGCGCTAATTTCATTGTCTTCGCTAGAATAATAGCGAGAAGTTGCTTTAATTTTCACAATTGGGGTCACACTTGAATCAAATCCAGTTTTGATTTCAAGAATGTTGCCGTTTAAAGAAATTCTGTTGGAAGAAGAACTAACTTCAAGCCATTCGTCGGTGTTCCTGTAATAACCAAGACTGGCAATAGAATAGTCAACCGCTGTTTGATTTGTGTTGATTGGGTCGAATATCAAAGCACTTTTATTTTGGTTGGCTGAAATGAGGCTGTCCAAATTAACGGACTGACCAACCGTAAGGGCCGGCTTAAAACTGGTGTTTGCGGTTATGTTTTTCAAACTCTCAAAAATGTTTAAGCGGAAACTTGTTTCTTTGCCAGACTTTGTTTCGTAAATTCTAATTGAGGAAGACTTTACTCCATCAACGGCCAAAGCAAAGCTTTCGTCTTGCTTAACAATTTTTGAAAAGGAAGAACTATTTTCGGAAACCACAATATCGTCAATGTACTTTGACTTAACATTTTTAATGTTCACTTTAAAGACAAGGTTGCTTCCATTTTCGTCAATCTTTAATTCGTCATTCTCGTTGCCAAAGTTTAATGAAAGATTAGAACCAACATCTCTCCATTGGTCAATCTCTCCATTTTCATTAACAAAAGCATACTGAATAGCAAATTCCATTTTCTTGTATCTGTTTGCACAGGCGGACAAAAATCCACAAGACAGAACAAATGCAATCACTATAAAAATGTTAAATAGTCTCTTCCTCATAACCCCTCACCTTAATTTGCGCTTTTTCAACACAATTATTAATTTTATTATATAAAATTTAAGGTTTTAAGTCAAATAAAACAATAATTAAACAATAAAATAAAAAACCTTGCAAAATACTATTTTTAGCCGAATAAAATTATTTAATTTTTAAAAAAAATTTAAAAAATATTTAATTTTTATTGTATTTTTCAATATTTTTGTTATAATTTTTAAGAAATTAAAAAAATTTTGCTGTTTTTTAAATTTAATTTTAGAAAATCAAATCAATTAAAAGGAAAAATTTTATGCAAAAAGTTTTAAGCACAATGCGCAAGGCAATTGAAAAATATCACCTAATCAAGGACGGGGACAATATCGCCGTTGGTGTTTCAGGCGGTAAAGATAGTCTTGTTTTGTTGAAAGCATTGGCTGAATTTAAAAAATTTGGACTGTATAATTACACTCTTTGTGCGGTCACAATTGACAATTATTCTGGCGAAGTAAGTTACGATGGTTTAAAGAAATTTTGTGAAGAAATCAATGTTCCACTTCATATTGAACAGACCGATATAAACAAGGTTGTGTTTGAAATAAGAAAGGAAAAGAACCCTTGTTCACTCTGTGCAAAAATGAGAAGAGGAGCACTCAACTCAGTCTGTAAAAAGTTGGGTTGTAACAAGCTTGCGCTCGCACACCACAAGCAAGACGTTGTCACAACTTTCTTTATGTCACTAATTTACGAAGGCAGGCTTGGCACAATGCAACCAATGAGCTACATGTCGAACACTGGCATAACCTTAATTCGTCCACTGTTTTTAACAGAGGAAAGCAAAATTATAAACGCAAGCAAAAGTTTCCCTATTTTAAAGAGCATTTGCCCAGCAAACGATAACAGTAAACGTAAGGAAATTAAAGACTTTGTAACCCAAGTTGAACACCAATTCCCAGGTGCAAGAAAAAGGATTGAATCTGCCATACTTTCACCCGAACGATACAATTTAATTCAGCAAGAATACCAAGAACAAAATGAAAAAAATTAACAGCAGCCTTTGCTGTTTTTTTTTGTTACCCTAAAGTAAACATTAAAAAGGGTTGAAATATTTAAAAGACAGGTATATTGGCAGAAGCTGCCAAAGCGTGACAAATTTTTTGTTTTTTCAATCAGTTTTGACATATTCCAACAAATTGCGCAATAGATTTTTGTTAAGGAGATAATTATGAAAACAGAAATCTATTCTCGCCCTGTAACTCTTGCTCATCACATTATTGATAACAAAACCACAATTCGTGCCACCGCAAAATATTATGGTTTACCAAAAAGCACTGTCCACCACGACGTGAGCACAAAGTTGAAATATATTGACTATTCATTATATCTAAAAACCAAAAAGATTTTGGAAGAAAATTTTAGCGTCAAACATTTACATGGCGGAGAAAGCACAAAACAAAAATATCTCGCTTTAAAAAAACAACCCAATAAAAATGATGAATTGGATTGTTTTGTGTAAATTAAATTATTTTAAAAAATAATTAATTAATATTTTTAATTAATAAAAAATAAAATTTTAATTTACAATTTAATAAAAAATTTAAAAAATATTTAAAATTTATTAAAAAATGCTAAAAATTAAGTGTTTTTAATTAATTTTATTTATTTTTTTATTATTTTAAAAACCCTTCAATTATTTTTTCTTCTGCCTGTTTTTCACTTAATCCCAATGTCATAAGTTTAACAATTTGTTCGCTTGCAATTTTTCCAATTGCCGCTTCGTGGGAAAGGCTTGCACGATTGTCAAAAGCGGACACTTGTGGCAAAGAAGAAATTCTTGAATTGTCCAACACAATGCCATCGCATTCCACATGTCCAAAGCAATCGTTTTTACCAACAACGTTTGACCTAAAAATTTGCTCACTTTCGCCACGAGCAACGCTGCGGGACACAACATTGCATTTGCTGTCTTTACCTTTAAGTTGAACCATAAAATTTGTTTTGGCAACTTGAAAACGGTCTGTTAAAATTTTTTCATTAATCACAAGCGTTGCATTTTCACCAACAACCGCTTTAGTTTTTCTGTCCGCACTGTCAACCCCACCAATCTGTGTGGTGTTAAGCGTCACAACCGAGCCTTTGCCAACTTTTAAAATTGTGGTTGGGTTTAAAATTTTATGTTCTCCCTCTCCCAGCCCGAGGTGATTTTCAATATATGTCACATTTGCATTTTTGCCAACATGAAAAGTGTGAATTCCGTCATGCCCCGCGTTACCTGTTGAGTGAACTCCACAGCCAGCAACAATTGTCACCACTGCGCCATCTTCAATGTAAAAGTCGTTATAAACCATGTCAAACAAATCTTCTTGATTAACCACAACCGGAATGTGACAGGCCTCACCTTGACAAGAAGAATGAATGTAAATGTTAATGCCAGGTTTGTCTGTTTTTCGTTCAATCTCTATGTTTGCGCTAGATTTTAGCAATTCGCTTTTGCCATTCACCCTTAATGAAACAGCACCGGCAGGGATTTCATGCAAACCTGCCACTTTCTCCAAAATCTGTTTGGAAATGTTATCTAACATCCTTGCCCCCCTGCTCAATTTTTCCGCAACTGGATTGCCCCATGTTTTTAAGCACAGATTCGCTTTCTCCACTTGCTGTGATTTTGCCTTTGCTCATCACAATAATTTGGTCCGCCCTTTGCAAAAGACGTGTTTGGTGACTAACGACAATATAACTCTTGTTTGGCTCAAAAACGCCACTGAGTTTGTCAAAACTCCAAAGGTCAATTCCCGCCTCTGGTTCGTCAAAAATTATGGTACTACCATGTTTCGCCAAAGCCAAAGCCAATTCAACACGTTTCTGTTCTCCACCTGAAAGGGTTTTGTCAAAATCGCGATAGATATAATCCTTTGCACAAATGCCAACTTTCGAAAGATATTCACACGCTTGAGGGATTGTGTTGTTTTTGCCTGTTGCAATGTCAATTAAATCTTTTATAGTCAGCCCTTTGAATGTTATAGGCTGTTGAAAAGCGTAATTAAGCCCCAATTTTGCTCGTTCGTCAATGGTTAAATTTGTTATATCCACACCATTAAAAACAACCTTGCCTGAAGTTGGTTTAACAATGCCCATAATAATTTTTGTGAGCGTGGATTTGCCGCTGCCATTGTGTCCAGTTATGGCAGTTACGCAATTATCTTGAAAGGTATATGAAAAATTGTCCAAAATAACTTTTTTTTCTTTCCCTGTTTTTACAATGTAAGTTATATTTTTAAGTTCTAACATGTTTCTCCTAAGAAATTCGCAAATATTGCTTGTAAATATGTTAGCACAATCCTCAAAAAAAATCAAATTTTGTTCAATGTGTTTTGAATTAAAACATCCTTAAATTATAAGATTGACGTTAAATAGATACACTCACTGCGCATTCGCTTGTTCGATATGACAAAAAAAGAATTATGAAAAAAGAGCGATTAGGCTCTTTCAAAATAAATGTGAACTTGCATAGTGAAATTATCAACATTCAAAGTGTTTTCATAGGCATCATCAAGCACAACACCTTCAAACAAATCAATTTTTTGTCCACCAGAAATTGGCGCAATACTAACATATTTGCCACCATCGGCCGAGCGGAACAAATTGTGATTATATTCGTAAGCAAATGTGTTGTTCAATTTGTTGCCAGACTGGAAAACTTCAATAGTGAAATAAACATTGTAACTGCCAGTTGAATGAATGTCAATATCTGTGTTAATCGCATAAACTCGGTTGCCCTGCACACCAATTGGGGTGCGGAATTTATCTAATTTTTCGCCATTAACAACAAATTCCGCATCAACATTTCCGTGAATTATTAAGGTGCAGTTGTTTGCCATGCGTCTAACGCTGATAACGATTGCAAAGGCAGCAATGGTTGCAACAAGCAACGCAATCAAGGTGATAATCACAACTCTGTTACGAGTAACACGGCTGCGATATTGCCTCAAGTTTTGCTCGTTTATCTGTTCCAAATCGTCCATACTTATGTTGGAAGATTTTAATCTTTGGTCAATTTTTTTCTGTATTTTTTCTTGCTTCGTTTCAATATTAGCAGTTTCGCTTAAACTGCTTTTTGGCACAATTGGAGTTTGCCTCTCATTGATTGTTCCTGTTGAACTCACTGTGTTTGCTAAACTTGATGTTCTACTCATGCTCGCCCTTTCTTGAGCACTATGTCTGGCTGTTATACTTGGTGCAGTTCTGGCAGTATTTGCCCCAGGTTTTGCCACTGCGGGCTTTGAAACAGCCGCTGGCGCTTTTGCTCCAGATGGCGTTTTTGTTTGTCTCAAATCATTGTCTGCCATAATGCTCCTTTTTTATTTTGTTTTATAAGATATTTTAATTAACTTAAGTGTCTTTTCATTTGTAAAGTAGACAATTAAGTTATGTTAACATTTTCAATGGTGATTTCCATATAAATGGCGTTGCCTCCCAAAAGGCTTGAAGTTGTGCTGTTGTAGTTTATTGAAAAACCTGTCATTAAATATTTTTCTGTTGGTGCGCTTTCGCTGTTTGCTGGTTCAAACACCACATTTGTGCCAGCATTGTTTTGATAATAGTAATATCCTGAAACAAGTTTAAATCCGTTTGTTGTGCTTGTTGGTGCCGTCATTCCAGAAATTGTTGCGTCCAATTTAACTTTGCCTGTTGGTGTTACAGCATAAAAGTCAACTTTATATCTCACGCCAAAGGACGTGCCTAAATCTTCATTCTTTAAAATCAATTCCAAATGATTGACTTGTGGTCCAGCCACAAATGTACCTGTGCCCGCGTTTGTGTAAAACTTATTTTCAACAAGGTCGTACATTCCAATTGAGCCACTAACATCTTTAGCAGGCACTAATTCACGAACCAAAACATTATTATCCCACATTTTAAATGCGTAACATTTCATGCCTGACACAATTTCTCTATAATGGTCAGATTCCATATTATTTGAAAATATGTTTGTTGGCACGTTATCCATCACCATTGTGCCACTATACGTACCACTAAAAATGGATTTTCCATTATATTTTACTGATAGCATTTTTGAACTATTTGTTGAAAATTCTGTATTAAATCTTTCGTTTTTGTTTACTGTCAACACATTCCCAAAATTTGTTGTGCCAGCATATACTTCATAGACGCCTGTTCCATTTCGGTCAAATGGAGCATATGCAATGGTTGTAGTTTGAGCACCAAAAAGCGTTGTACTTGCTTTAAAAACTGTTACTGCAGCATCTAAATAGACTTTCGTTGTTTCGTTTTTCCAAACATAATTTGTGCTTATGTTTTGCGTGCCTGTGGACTCAATGTATTCAAGTTGGGTGTAGCCTGCAGGAAGGCTGCTTAACGCAATTTTATTGGTTAGTTTGGTTGATTCGTCGTAATAAAGTTTGGTGTTTTCACCCTTTTCAATTTTTGTTGTGCCCGTGCTGGTTTTTTGATAAACATTTAAGTTGGCTTCCGCAGTGTTGATAACTGTGTAAATTGTTTTGCCAGAGGAACTATTGTCGGAGAAATATGCCGAGGTCACATTAACAACAGCCAGCAAAAGACTAATCATCAGCACAAGAACTGACAAAATAACCATTGAAACTGACTTTTTGCTTTTAACCATATCTCTCCTTTTAAATTATAATCCCATAAATGTTGCAGCGGCATTGCCAAAAGTTGAAATCACTGCTTGTTTGTCCGCTTGAACAGCCTCAAACAAAAGTGAGATTTTTAAATAGCCATTTGTTATGTCTGGTGGAGCAGAGGTTGAAATTTTTGCACCAGTTGCTATTTTTTGATAAACACCATACATCCCTGCTGAAATGACATTTTTAAAATAATAATAGCCATCTGTTGAATTGAATTCAACACCACTGTGTTGTGCTATAGTCAAAATTATGTATTCACCATAATCTGTTGTGTCTGCGCTATCTTCCACATAGGTTGAGCCAGAAGCAATCATTTTAACTGCTTTTATTTTAACTCTCGCATAACAGTCACAAGAATTACTCATTGCAAACAATCCAACTGAATCTATGCTTTGATTTGAACTTGTTTTAAAGCCAAATTCCACACCACGCAATATGCTTGCCGAGTTTGGAATAATTTCATATTCTGTTTCGCCTGTTGGTGTTTCGTCATAGCCAGTTCCAAGATGATAAGCAAATTGAATGTTTAAGTCATAAAAATCTAAACTGCCCTGCACTGTTGCACGAGCGGTGAAGTAAGCATAACTTACATTTATGCCGCACAAAAACACCAGCACAATAACAAGTGCATAACCGAAAATGTTCAGTTTTTTGTTGACTTTTTTCATTTTAACCTTT
The DNA here is from genome assembly GCA_934747385.1 of uncultured Clostridia bacterium. GTDB lineage: Bacteria > Bacillota > Clostridia > Christensenellales > UBA1242 > Onthoplasma. The sequence continues at coordinate 306,413 of CAKVGK010000001.1, forward strand.
TAATTTAACCATAACATTCTTTCATTCTATTTAATAGACTATTGATAACTGAGTTATCTGTTGTTGTTAAATAACCAGTGGTGTCCTCCACTATTGTTAATGTCAATTCTTCTGAGGTAGTGTAATTGCCGTTTCCTTGAGTTGGAACTGGTGAAAAAGTAACCTTAACAACTTGACCTGGGCGAATTAACCCATAAAATACACTTGAACTGCCATTATTGAAGAAGTGACTGTCCCCTGCCACCTTGTTAAAGGCAACATAATAAGATTTTGTTGTTGAGTTGTTGATTAAATATGCAAGCCCTGTGCTTTCATTAACCATTTCAACGTCTGCCTTGTCTGTCACTGTGCCAGTGAGAGTATAGTTGCTGAAATCATAAATTTGAGCAGCAGTAACTGTAAGGGTGCCTAAAAGAACTTTTTCACCTGGCATAACTTGTTTGTCGTAAGTTGTGGTTGTTTGAGTTTGACTTTGCCAACCGGCGAATGTGTAATATGTTACAGAAGCATTGAACACTGGCACGCCTCCGGTTGTTATAGTGGAGTTTTGGAGCTCTGTCACTTGAACATATTTACCATCTTCTAGAATGTAATATTTCCAATAATCTCTATCCCAAGTGTCAGGTTTGGAAGTAAGGTTTGCCGGTGTCATGTTTGCTTGATTGTTGTAATGAGAATAGCCCAAAGTTAAATTTACGCCAGAAACTTTGTTGCCTGAAAGGTTCTTTGCATATAATTTGACAGTTGTGCCACTAACTTCCGTTTCCAAGGCAAGAGTGCTATCTGCCGCAGCTGAAGTTGAAGGTGTTATTGTTGGTTCAAGAACTGCCCAAACGTCCAACCCCACATAATCACCAACAAGCAAATCAGTTATGCCATTGTTAACTGAGAAACTTGTGCAAATAGTGATTGCAGAATAAGGTGCAATAATTTGATTTGCATTTTTTGAATTAACCGTCAATGCTGTGGAGTCAAGAATATCTCTGTCCCAGTGTGTGGCATCGTTAAAGTTATAAATTTCACCATATTCTGCTGCCGAGTTGCCGTTGCTTACATATATTTTAAGTTTATAACTTGCAGTAAACGACAATTTGTTTGCAGTATTGTTAACAATTTTAACTTGAGTTTTGTAAGTTTCCTGACCTGAGCCAGTAGTGTAAAGCGCTGCGTCAAACTTGGACCTGTTATAAACTGAAATTGATCTATCAGGCCAATTAGTTGAAGTTGTTGCGTCAATGGTTGTGATTGTTGTTGTTCCAATTCCGTTTGTTGTGGCTATGTTGCCCTGTTCGTTTAAATTGAGTTGTGTTTCTATGTGGAAATCTGTGTAGTTTGCATTTGCAAAGAAACCACGTGTGATAAGTTCCACGGAATCCACAACTTCAATATAAATTGCAGTGTGTGCTGGAATTTGATATTGATACGTTCTAATTTCTTGCACACCGCGCACATGATTACCATCCGAATCCACGTAATTGTCGTAAGTTTCTGAATTATCAGACCAACCTGCAGAATAGTCATATTTTATAGTGTTTGAGTTCACATGAACATCACCAGCCGTACTACCCGAAGAAGCATCATCTTTTTGCCAGTTACCAATCACTTTTGCTTTTAAGTTGATAGGAGAGTTTCCAGTTATTACATAAACACCAAGACCAACGTAATTTTTGTTTCCAAAAATCTTCTTGGTTGTTGCACTACTAGTGTTTGTTGCCCCGTTTGTGTCCTCTGTTATAACTGATGAATTACCAACTTTGTATGCTGTTTTGCCAACTGGCGCTTTAGGCTTATAACTGCCTATATCTGTTTGATTGTAAACCATAACATAAGCATTTGAAATTGTATTTGTTGTCATGCGGCTTAAATATTCACCATAAGCCGCGCCCGCTGTGCCAGATTGTTCCAAACTTTCGTTTTCTTTAACAATTTTAACTGTAACTTCAATTTTGAGTGCTGCCCCGAAATAAGTTTCGTCATAGCAATTCACAAAATCCACACCAACAATAATTGGAAGTTTGCCTGTGCCTGCCGCAACTGTATGGCAATAATACATTCTTGAGTTGTCCACAATCCAAGCGTCACGATTGGAGTAGTTTAAAATCACGTTTGAAGTGTCTTTATTATTTGACCATTTAAGTGTGTAATCAACATAGAACTTAAAGTTATAATCGTAGGAATATTGCAAAGCAATTTCATATTCTTTAACACCATCGCCAAAAGGAATGCCGTTTGGCAATGTGTCGTTAATAATTTGATAACTTTGATTTGGCAAATACGTGCCAGTGGCATAACCCGAATTATGTGTTCTTTGCCAACTGAATGCGCCATAAACCACACTGAGAGAAAAAGCAAAAACTGCGCCAACTAAGACGCATATAATTTTTATTAGATTGCTTAAATTCTTTCGTTTTGCAATCATGCTAAAAACCCCCTATTTTGCTTCGCTCTTAAACTATCTTGCAAGCCTTGTGCTTTGCCTGATTTCAATTTCGTTTTGAACAACGAAAGTGAAGCACCACAAGCCTAAAATTATTGTAATAAACAACATTTTGTGTTGAGCAATAAAGTCAAGATAAGTGCCATAGTTTGCAAGAGTTGTCACAACTTTGCCTTCAATATCTTCGGCATCAACATACTGATAGTTGTGGCTACCGCTTTTAATTTCTGCCAAAGTCATGTTAGACAAAACATCTGCTTCCTCTTTCCAACTTTCGTTGGTTGAGAATGAATAAGCAACATTGTCACCATGGCAAATGTACTTTCCATCTTTAATTGCAAGAAGCCTGTGAACAGTTGGTAATTGTGCTGTTTCAGTTTGGTCAAACTTAAGCACGTCGCCAACTTTATATTCGTTGGATTTGTGAACTACAACCATGTCGCCAACCTTGATGCTTGGGTGCATACTTCCTGTTAAAACCTTGTAAGGCTTAAACTGAAAAGCATACACAAACACAAGACAAATTGCCAAAATAACAACAATGCCAATTGCAATGTTGTAAAGCAACTGCTTAACAAATTTGAATTCTTTGTTTTCCAATATCGAATCGTTGTAGTTCATAATACCCCTTTAGTCTATTTTTGTGCATCCAGAAGGCGAATAGTTTGTTGGACCATCGCCATAGATGCCCATTTCCTCAACGGACGTGTGGTCCGCAGAAATTTTTGTTTTGTTTGTGAATGTTTGATTGATTTTGCAGTTTGCAATGTTTGCTTGAACTTGATTGTACGAAGTTACATAGCCTGCCACAAAACCAATGTTGGTGTAGTTGTAATTTGAAATTGTTAAATCAAATTCAACTTTGATTGTGCAATCTGTTACGCTGCCGCCTTGTAACTGACCAACCAGTGCGCCAGTGTTTGTTTTTTCCAACGCTGAGTGAGTTATGCTTCCTTGAGCCAAGCAGTTTGTGATTGTTGCACCAATTGCATAACCAACAATTCCACCAAAGTGATCAACATAAATGTTGGTAATTTGTGTTACTGTTGCTTCAACACCGTCAATTGACGCAGCCAAATTTTCTGCTTCAAAATAGCCAGCAACGCCGCCAATGGCTTTAAACCTACGATTGGTTTTGCCTTGAACAACAGAAATGCCAACTGTTGTTGCTCTGGTGCTGCTTTGAACTTTGCAGTCCACTGCATAACCTGTTAAACCGCCAATGTAAACACTGCCCAAAGTTGTGCTGAAGTCTGCATTAAATTCAACAGTTATGTTAGCAATGCAGCCTGAGAATGTTGTGTTGTAACTTTCCGCCACCAAACCGCCGATATATGCATCATTTTGCAACATGCCGCTGCCCTCAACAACGAATATTGCTTTTGGCATTGTCACGTCCGCAATCAATGAATTGGTTGACGTCATTGCTATCAACGAATATTTTAACATATTTGCTTGTTTTTGTGCAAATATATTGACGAATTTTGTTGCATTATTATCAGTTTCTGCAAAATTAATGTTTTTAATTGTTGCATTTGAGATTTTTTTGAATAATGCCAAGCCTTGGAAGTTAGAAACATTTCCGTTTAAAACGCTGACATTGTTCAGCCCGATAATTGCCCTGCCGTTGCCATTAAGCACGCCAGTGAAGTTTTCTGCAATGATTGCACCTTTTGCGTTCAATTGTGCTTCAAAGTCAACATTTGTCATATCAATGGTTTGAACAAGTTCAAAACACTTATCAGTTCTAAATGCAATGTTTAACAGATGATTTGTTGTGGCTAAGCCATAAGGATTTTCTTGCGAGCCGTCGCCATATGCAAAATAGTTAAAGTCAATGTCCGCATAAGGTGTTGAAGTTGAAGTTAAACTTCCTTTTCTTACAATGTTAACCGAAATTGAACTATATTTACCAGCTGTTGCCATTGGATACACGCAATAAATCTTTCCGTCTATTGTTTTGATATAATTACTGCTGTTTTCTATTTCAACAATCTCTGCAATCACTGCATCTAGCCCACTGCCGGAAGAGGTGAAGTTATATTTTGCAATATTGTAAGAAATGCGGATTATATCGTTTGTTTTTAAGTTTTCACTCAATGGAATGTACAAGCACAGATCTATTGTGTTAAATGTTATTTCCCCAACTGGAATTGGACGTTCGGTTGAGCCTTCAAAAGTGAACAAATCACCATTGAAAACTTTGCCAGAGCCAACACCGATTGCCTGAATTTCAACACTATAACTGCCAGACATATTTTCAGGAGCGGTACATTTTAATTCTTCAGTTGCCAAAACTGTTTTTGTTTCAGTCGTTTGGTTGCCGTCAACATACCATTTAAATGTAATGTTATAGCCTTGAGCACCCACAACAGCCTGCCATGTCACATAATCTTCAACTTCGCTTAATTGTTCAACTTTTGCCAATTTTGCAAAACCTACAACAATGTTGGATTGCATTGAACTTATGCACTCATTACCCAATGCGCGGATTGTTACTGAATAAGTGCCAACCGCTAAAGCCAGCCCGTTATCGTCCAAAATGTTTGCAAAGTCAATTGAATTTTGACCTGTTGTGAAAGAATAGGTCTTGTTGCCAGACAATGTTACAACATATTTGTCAACATATTGTTGGTCGTCTGATTTCCACGTCAATACGCCAGCATTGGAAACAATGTCTGCTTCCTTAACTTTTGCCAACCTTTTGATTGTTTTTGCTTGCGTGAAGTTGCTGTTCAAAATTTCAACGCTGTTTTGTGTGTCGAATTTGCCAATTGTAAGCATTTTTAAGTTGTAATTCCCCGCTGAAATTTTAACTTTTGCCACCCCATCAACGCAGTTGTATTCATTGTCACCAATTTCGTAATAGCAATATTCAACTCCGTCGATTGATTTTCTCATTGTGCGGTCTTTGCTGATTGTTTCTTCAACAACTTTGCCGTCTTCAAATTCAATGCGAATAATAACACCATTGTAATTTTGTTCATCTTTAACTTTCCAAACAATCAAGCCTTGTTTTATGTCAACAATTTCAAAACCTTGTGATTTTTCAATTGTTGTGGTTTTGTCCGCCCCAGATTGTTGAACAAAGGTTGCGTTCAGCACGCCAGTGTCTTTTTCCGCTGTTTGAATTGCGCGAACTTTTAAACTATATCTTTCGCCATTATTTAAGGTCAAACTTTGTGTACTTGCACCGTTGTTTGTTTCAACTTCAATTGTTTCTGGCAAGGTGTATGTCAAAACATTGTCAGCAATGCTCACACCTTGGCTGAACTGGTTGATTTTGAGGCTGTATTCTTCAGTTTGTCCAATGTTTGAACTGGTGATAACAATTTCATAATCTGTGATATAGGTTTTTGACATAGCGTTGATGACATATGCCAAATCAAACTGCAGTTTGCCGTTTGTAACTTTTAAATCTGTGTTAGAAATTCTGTTAAACGAACGTCCACTTGATGGCAAACGAGAATTGAGTAAGTATTTTGAATCCAAATTATTGCTGCCAACGCCTGCCAAAGTTCTTATTTTGATTGAATAATTGCCAGGTCCAAAATATTTTGAGAAGTCAAACCTTAAATAACTATCGTTATGTTCAAGTTTTTGCACTTCAACAAATTCCTTGGCTGAGAAGGAAGGAATTGGATTGTCCGCTGCCACTTTTTGAACAGTGTTCTGGTCGTGATACAAATAATAAATGAATGGTGCAGTTTCAACTGAATGTCCGTCATAGTAAACTATTGGACTGATTTCCAATTGATAAACTGGGTAATCCAATGCATTGCCTTGTTCGTCATACTTGATTTTATTTTGAAAAATCAATTCACCAGAATAAGTGCGGCTAACTTCGCTTGTTTCGACATTTGCCAAACTATAACTGTAATTTATGTAAGATTGCAAGTTGTTGTCTGTGTATCGAATAAACGATTTAGAGGTGTAAATGTTAGAGGTCAAATATGCCAAAACTTTTGCAGTCCCGTTGTTTGTAACTGCTGTCAAATCGCTTCCAAGCAAGCCAACTTCAACCACAAACACACCGCCCTCAATTAAAGAAACTGAATAATAGCCATTTTCGTTTGATTGATTTATGCTTGTTGCAATTGAAACGCCATTATCGCCATAATTTTGAGTGGTTGAATAGTAATGGAATTCGTCCAAGTTTAAATTGATTTGATTGTCTTTAAACACACAGAAATAAAGATTTTCGGTGTGGTCAACTGAAGTGTATGGGTAATTTACAACTGCAAACAAAGAATCATTTTCAAACTCGTGAAGCATTGAACTGCTTAATTTTGATTTGTTGTTAATGTAATTGTAGTAATCTATTGCAAATAAATTGTGTTCTGTGTTGTTAATTTTGACTGTTATTTTGTAAATGATAACATTTTTAAAGAATGAATAATCAACGTCTATGCCTTGAGTGTTAAATTGATAATTTAAGCCCCCAAGCGCATATTCTTCTGGACAAGCAAAAGTAAACACGCCACGCTCATCAACCCTAATCCAAGTTTTGTTTTCCGTGTCCTGTTTTTCGCTGTCGAATGCAAGTTTAACAAATGAATTAACATTGTCTTCTTGCTTAGTAATCGAGCTAACAACACTAAAGTTTGAGCGACTGTTGCCAATCAATTGAACGCTTACTGTGTAACTGCCCTTGCTCAATTTTAAAATGAAACTTTCATCAATTTTAACTAAATAATCAATAGTTGGAGTGTAGATATCTGATTTTACGTCTTTCCAATTGCTGAGCCCTTGATTGTTAACCAATTCGTCAATAATTGTTGCGTAATGTGGATTGCTGTAAGTTAATGTTTCCACCTCGCCAGTTTCAGTGTTGCGGAAATTGATTAAAGCATCCCTATACAAAATGCTTGTCTTCAAAATCAACACGCCATCATCAACAATAACTGAAGAATATGGTGCAAGACGGTGCACACTCAATGGTTCACATTCCTCACTGCCAACAACATTTTGAAGGTCGCTTAACGCCCTAATTGTAATGTTAAAGTTACCATTTAATGCGTCAAAACCTTCAAATGCAAATTTGTTTGTGTAAACCACGGTTGATTCAACTTTTGAAGGATCGTTCATGCTGGTTATTGTGATTGCATACTCGGTTGCTCCGTCCACTTTGTCCCAACCAATCACGCCATCAACAACTGTTGGTGCTGGAGTATTAAGCAAAGTCACACTGCAAACTTGACTATTTTTTGAATTGCAAAGATTGTAACCTGCAATTAAAGTTTTAGGAAGAGCCTTAATGTAAACTTGATATTTACCTGTTTTAAACTTAACTATTTCGCCCTCGGTGTTACGATATCCATATGGGAAAGCACAATTATTTGCTGTGATTATTGATGGGTATCCTGTTTCCACATAGTTATTTTGCTCTTCGTTAAATTGAAGATAAACCAAGTTGTCACTGCTTAAATATTTATTGCCTTCTGTGTCTACCACCTCAAGTAAATAACCAAGCAAAACGTCTGTTCCGTTGCTCAATTTGTTAAGTCCAGTGTCTTGCCAACTAATGGTTTGAACTTTTTCAGTTTTTGGGTCAACGACTGCTGGCAAATTCACTTTAATAGGTGCAATTAAGCCATAAAAATCTGCAGAAGTCTTGTTTGAATTTAAGAAAATTTCACCCGTGTTAACTTGTGCCAAACAATCAAATTCCAGACTCTCTTTTGCAAGAGTTGTAACCCCATATTGAAGCAAATATTCTGGCTCAATTATTATTTTATTTTCATTAATTGTAACGTCATCCGCGCCAAGATAAATGTAACAAGTTTTACCTAAATTTTTGTTAACCACTCTCAAAACACAGCCATTCAAATTTTCAATATCTAAATTAGGGTCAAACTGCGTGTTATTGAAGAGTTCTGCAGTTTTACTGTCAACTGTCACAACAATTCTGCCGTCTTCAACGCCAACAATTGGGCTTGCAAGTTTAATTAAACTGATTTGTTCGTTTAAACCGCTGTTTGTGAAGTTGCCAGCCTCTGCGGCAATTGTGCGAACAAACAATGTCAGTTCGCCGTCGTTTATGCCAAGGTCAAAACTGCTTTCAACCAGATTTGTGTTAAGTTTAACCAAACCAGAAACTGTTTGTTTGTAAATATCAACACCATCAACATTGTCTGGCAGGTTCACAATAAGTTTAGTTCCGTCTGTTGAAATATTTGCCATTTCAACAATTTCAAATTCCAAAATATTTGAAGCCAATGAATTGAACATATAAATTGTTTTCAATTCGCCATCAATTTCTTGAGTTTTGATTGAATTAGTTCTAACAAAAGCGGCAATTTTCTTGCTGCCTATTAAATTTACAGCCATTTCGTCCAAATTGAAAGAATAGTTTATTGCAGATTTATCGTTTGGAGAAGCAGAAATCATGCTGTTGGTGAATTTATCTTCGCTGTCTATGTCGTTGTACACTTTCAACATAAACGTGCGTTCAAACTCTTTTGCGTCGTCTTCAAAACTGATAATTCGTGAATTGTTGCCAAATTCAACCGCGTTGTTTTTTGTGCTTGTTAGGTTAACTGACTGTGCACGTGCAATATAAATACTTTCACCGCGATTTGAAAGCAACAAATTGCTTTCGGTTGTTTTTGTGTTGCGTGTGACAATTGTCAACTTATTAATTTCCTGCAAAATTGGACTTGAAATATTGTTGAAAACATAATCCGCATCAAATTTGATTTTTTGTTGTTCATTGTTCACTTCAGCACTTTCGTTTAAGTATAATAAATATGAATCATTAACTATAATTAAATAGTCATTATAAGAATAAGTTGCCGCAGAATTAAACGTAATTTTTTGGTCTTCTCTTGAACTCATGTCAAATGTTGTTGCTGTTGCGTATTTCACTTGCACCGGTTGAGAGTATTCAGTCGTAATCAAGCTGTCACCCTCAGTTGAATGTGAAGCCAAATATCTAACTTTAACTGAAAATTCGTTTGCAAAAATGTTAAGAATTGGTTCAAATGTGTCGTTCAACAAATTGAGTGAATAGCCATTGCCAATTTTCTTTAAATCAAGTTGTTCACTCTGTTGTTGATAGTTATTTTCAGTTATCACCAAAGTTTGGCTTGCTGAAACAAAACTAATTTCCAAAGTCATTTGCTCAACATTGTCAGTTGGGGCAATAACCAATTTATTGCCGGCAATTGTTATGCCAGATTCTGCCGTTGCCTTGTTAACTTGAAGGCTGCATGGGAAAGAATTAATGTAATTCACCGCTGGCGCATATTGCGCAATTTCAGTGAGCTCAAAATAATTTGCGCCAACAACAAGGTCTGTCAAAGTTTCACCAAAAGTGTAACTTGCTGTTATGTCGTTATTGTTAAATTTAAGTTCGTAAACCGCACTCTCGCCCAAATTTGAAGTTATGGAATTGTTAGTATTGTTGAATGTAAGTTCAGGAGTGGCCAAACGTGTGAAAACAAATTCGCCTGTGGTCCTTGAATTGATATAAGTTTCGCCGTCGCCCAATGCCCTGATTGTGAATGTTCTAGTTTGACCGCTTGCTAAGTCGAAAGCATAATTCAATTCACTAACAGTTGTTATATTGCCATTTTCAGCAATTTGATATGCTGAAACATTTTCTTGCTGAACAATGTTAAATTCAGCAGTTTCATGTTGTGTTGAAATTGTTGGTGTCGACAAAACATTAAAGTTTCGTGACGCACAAATTTTTACGTTACCAAGTTGGTCAACAACTGAAAGAGTTCTGCTTCCGTCGCCAAGCACTGATAAATTGATTGTATATTCACCCTGTTCAAGGTTTAAGTCCGCTAAATTTGCGCCGTTTTCTATTTGTGTTACGAAATCGCTGCCTTTAAAAATTTCAAATTTCAAAGTTGTAGAATTGGTTGTGTTAATCACGCCAGCAATCACTGAAACGCAACTGTTTGAAATGCTAATGTTTTCAATATTTTCCAATTGGACAAAACTAATTTCAGCAATTTCGCTGTCAATTTTGTTTGAGCCATTGCCCAAATGTTTCACTTGGATTTTGTTGGTGCCTGCAACAAACTGAACGCCAAGTTTTTGCAAGTCCACACTCACTGGGTTTGTAACAGCAGTAAATTTATTGCTATAAACTGATTGATTGTTTGGGCTGAAAATTTCAACCAAAAATTCATCATCAACCACGCTTTCAATCAAAAGTTTGCTGTCCACGATTGAAAGTTGCGCTTTTGCAACTTTTTCAACGTTAAGTTCTTCAGTTTTTGAAGAAAGATAGAACACGTCATCTTTCACAGCAAAATTTGCCAAAACTTTGATTGTATATGCTTGGTTAGATTCAAATTCCGCCAACCCAAAGTCAACCACACGCTTTTCTGTAGCAATGTTTACAATTTCGGTTCCTTGCCCGTTTGTTATAATCAACTGATAGTTCTTTGCATTGGCAATTTCATTCCAACTAACAACATTATTCGTGCAGGTCAAAACTGGGTTTGACAAACGATTGAATTTGATTGTTGTCTGTTGATTTTTTGGCAAAACAACATTTCTGCAATCAGTGCTTAAAATTGGTTTGATTGTCAACTGATAAGGTTGATTTGTTGTTTCAAACATTGTTTCATAACCTTGCAAAGTTTTAAGGTCAAAATAATTGACGCTTGTTGAAGCAATTGCAGTTTCGTTAGTGCCAAGGCTCAATTCATATTTTTCAATGCCCTCAATTCTGTTCCATGAAATAATTTCGCCCACCATGTTTGCTTCAACATTTTCCGCACACTTCACTTGTTGAACAACTGGCAGAGAGTTATAACCCTCAACCCCATCGCCTGCAGCGCTCACAGCAACAACTGAAATTTGCAAAGTTGAGTTTGCATAATTTTTGTCAATTTCCGCCAAATCCAAAACTGTTTTATTGGTTGTTGCAAAAAGTGTGGAATTAACAAAAACTTTGTATTGAGTTGCCTTTGATTTGCTAATATTCAATTTGCCACCAACAACGCTCACGCCTATTGGTGCACTTGCTTGATTAATTTTTATTGTTTGTGAAAAGTTTGAATTTTCAAAAGCGCTTGTGTAATTTGGCACTGTGGCTTGCACTCTAACTGTCAAATCCCTGTCGTAAGCAGAAATGCCTGCAGTTGAAGTGGAGGCTTGCAAGTGTTTGTTATAATCTGCCAAAGTATATTCCTGCACGTTGCCAACATCTATGCTTTCACCATTAATTTCAATCGTGTAGCCATTCACCAAGCCGTCCTGGCTGGCAGAAGAAATTGTAAATGCTTGTTTTTCCGCGGAATATGCCACGGTTGGAGTTGCCAACTTTGTTCTGCTTGCAACAACTTGAACAGTCATTGCGTCTTGAATGAGTTCGTTTTCGTCCGCCACAACTTTTATGTATGTTTTGCCTGGCGTTAAGGCTGTCAATTTATTGTTTCTTGAAGAAATGATTTTTTCGTTGCCAGAAATTATTTTGTAACCTTTGTTGGTTGGGTAGGTTGGGCTAAAGTATACTTCTGGAGTGTAAACGTCCCCCACAAGCAAAACAACACCATCAGCAGATGGCGCATTAAAATAAATATTTTCAACTGCAACTTTTTGCTCACAACCAAAAAGCAAAAAAGAGAACACTGCAACCAACAAACAAATTAAAACATTTCTCTTTTCCATTTAGACAGTTACCCCTTTGTGTCTTTTTTTGTCAAAATTAGTTTAACACATTAAAAATTTTTTATCAAATATTTTGTTAGATTATTTATAAGTAAATATTGAAAAATTAATGATGATTTTTGATTTGTAAAATCAATTTTAAATTCATAAATTAACCAATTAAAATTTCAAAAAATTAAAAAATTTTATATTTTTTGCATATTTTTATCAAAAAATCAGGTTTTTTATTGAATTTAATTTTATTTTTTTAATTATTTTTCAAAATCAGTGTGCTAAGTTTTTTTAAAAGTATTTCGTTCAGGTATGAAACAGACCTACCAAACATAGAATAAGTATGCTTTACAATGATTTTCAAATTTTGCCAGCTGACAAATATAATTTGATGAATGAACAATTTCACCAACAACACGAAACTTGCCAAACTGAAATTTTAAATCAGTTGTTTTTAACATTGGACGAGTGCAAAAACTTTTGTCTTGGTGCAAACAACAATGTAAACAAGCGAATTTTAGAGGCAATTCAATACGCAAAGATTGAATTTGAAAAGTTAATTTCTAACATAAACATTTGTTTTGAACTTAGTGTTCACTCAACAAATGCGGTTTCAAATTTTAACGTTTTTGCCCTTGCAAAAAAAATTGTTGAGGGGCTTAAACTCACTCAACAATTGTTCGATTTCAATTCAAATAAAAAAGTTATCAATTTTGCAAAAGCAAGCCAAAATTCATTGCTCAATGTTTTGAGCCAATTGTTGGACACTCTTGAAAAAAGCAATATTCATTTATTCAAATATATGTAAAAATAAAAAATATTTAAAATATTGCATTTTCTTATCGAAAAATTTAATAATTTTCGCATTTTTATTAATTTTTTAAATTTTTAAACAAATTTTTATTTTATATTTTTTAAACAATTTAATTTTTCTTTTTAAGATTTCCGCCAAGGCCAAATCGTTTTCAGTCAACCTTGCAAAGTCAAAAGCAACCGACTTGAATTTGTTTTCTTTTAAAAATGAAAGCAACTCATTCAATGCAGATTCAAATTCAGCAAAATCGTTTGGCAAATTATTTTGTTTTTCGTTAACCAAAATTTTAACAATTTTTTTTGCATGGCAAATTAAAACCATTGGATACATAGATTTTTGTTTTTGGCAGCACATTATGAAATTCTTGTTGCTGCTCTGCAAAAGTTTCTTTAACCTGCAAACCCGCTGCAAGCAGAATGTTTTTTTCAGTTTCAGTTTGTTCATCAATTTGAGCAATCAAAGAATTACCAAACAAAACACAAACGTCAACATTTAAACTGGCAAGTGTTCCGTCAAAAACTGCCACGCCATGCTCATGCTTTAAACCATCAATCTCCACCACTCCTCGCTTTGAGTTTTCGAACGATAACAATTTGTCTTGCATGGCAAGCAGGCTGTCTTCCAATTCGCCCGCCGAGCGAACCTCCAAAAGCCCGTCCAAAAGCCAACGCTTTTGTTTTATGGTTAAATTTTCAGGAATTTGTTGTTCCGTTTCCCTTGTTAGTGCAAAAAGCAAGTCGTTTAACAAATCCAAATATTGTTCATCTGTGATTTTGAACTCTAACATATTAATATTATATCGCTTTAAGCCTAACCAAGTCAACAAAACAGCACACATGCACAAAAGTTGAATTTGCAAAAACGCTCGTTTGAGCATAAAATGAACTATGTATAAAATATGTGTGTATGCAATTGCAAAAAATGAAATTAAATTTATTGATCGCTGGTTCAATTCTGTTAAAGAAGCCGATTACGTTTGTGTTTTGGACACCGGCAGCACAGATGGCAGTTACGAGAAGTTTAAATCTCTTGGCATAATCTGCAAACAAAAACACTACAAAAACTTTAGGTTCGACTCTGCCAGAAATGATAGTCTAGACCTAATTCCCGCGGACACAGACATTTGCGTTAGCGTTGACATTGACGAATTTTTTGTTCCCGGCTGGAGCAAAGTTTTAAAAGAAAATTGGAATGAAAATATTGGAAGAGCGCGCTATCGCTACACTTGGAACTTTAATCCAGACGGAAGCGAAGGCACTGTTTTTATGGCGGACAAAATTCACAAATATGGAAACTATGTTTGGACTCACCCAGTTCACGAAATTTTGACCGAAACACAGCCAACAAATTTGGCAACAATTGACCTGCCACAAATACAACTCAACCATATGGCAGACAACACAAAATCCCGCGCAAGTTATTTACCTCTTTTGGAATTGTCTGTTAAAGAAAACCCAGAAGACGACCGCAACACGCACTATCTTGCAAGAGAATATATGTTCCACAGCGATTACGAAAAAGCAATTAAAATGTTTAAAAAACATTTAAGTTTGCCAACCGCAAAATGGAATGAGGAGCGTGCCGCAAGTTTGAGATATATTGCAAATTGCTATAAACAAATTGGTTTAAAAAAATATGAAGAAAACAAAAAAAATGATAAAAATTTAAAAAATTCGTTGAAAAATACTAAAAAAATATTAAAAAATAGCAAAAAAATTAAAAATAATTATTATTTTAATAAACAAATACAATTTTTGCAATATTCAATTTTAACATGCAATTATGTTCGCGAGCCATATTTTGAAATTGCGTGTGCATATTTTGAAAACAAAAATTATTTGCAAAGTGCAATTTGGTTTAATGAAATGTTGAAAATAAAAAACAGGGAATTGAACTATATTTCAAACCCAGTTTGTTGGGGTGCACTACCCTATGATTATTTGTCACTTTGCTACTACTATTTAAACGATTTTGAAAACGCAGCAATTGCCGCAACTCACGCCTTAAATTTTGGCAAAGACAAAAGAATAGAAAACAACTTAAAAATATTCACCAACCTATTCAATCAATCTCAAAACACTCAATCTTCCAATCCAAGCAAATAATCAGCTGAAGCACCAAAAGATTTAGCCAACTTGATTAAATTATACCAAACAATGTCAGCCTGTCCATTTTCCCATCTGCACACAGACGCGTCAGTAACACTTATTGCTTCTGCAAGTTGTTTTATTGTTAATCCTCTTTTTGTTCTTATGTAATATAAACATTACAAAATTTGTTCACGTAACTATAATATCAAATTTAATTTGTATTTTTATCAACACAATCTATAAGTAGTGAAAAATTTCAGTGTCATTCTGAGCGAGTGTTAACGCAGTCGAAGAATCTTGCAAAACTTGTTTTGCTTTTAATTATATCGTCATTTTCAACAACACCTGCGGCGCAAGCCCCTTCGACTACGCTCAGGCTGACATTAAATTGATTTTAAGTGATATTTAAAAACCATATTCGAAACAAAATTAAGCGCTCACGCACAAACTAACAAATTTATTTAATAAACCTATTTATTTTGCTAAACTCTAAATTTAGTTTGTTGTATTGAAATAAACCAATTTATTTCGCTAAGTTTATAAATTGGTTTGTTGTATTCACAATAAAAAACAATTTGAACCATGATTTACAATTCAAATTGTTTTTTTAACTAATTGCCAAATTGAGAGTTGAAAAGTTCGGCATAAAAGCCGCCTTTTTCAAGCAACTCATGGTGTGTGCCAGTTTCGATGATTTTGCCTTTGTTCATAACCAAAATTTTGCTTGCATTTTCAATTGTGGACAAGCGGTGAGCAATAATAAAGCAGGTGCGTCCTTCCATAATTTTGTCCAAAGCAGATTGAATTATCATTTCAGTGCGGGTGTCAATATTACTTGTGGCCTCGTCCAAAATCAACATTGGAGGCTTTAAAAGCATAATGCGCGCAATGCAAAGAAGTTGCTTTTGACCTGCGGAAATGTTGTCTCCACGCTCGCTTATGATTGTGTCATACCCTTGAGGCAATTTCATAATAAAATCATGAGCGTTGGCAAGCGTACATGCTTCAACAATCTCATCCATTGAGGCATTTGGTTTAGCGTAAGCCACATTATCTTTTATGCTAGCATTGTAAAGCCAACTTTCTTGCAGCACCATGCCATAAAATTGCCTAAATGAATTACGTTTAACTTTCCTTAAATCCTTATTGCTGATTTTGATTGAGCCGCTATCTACGTCATAAAATCTCATAAGAAGATTGATGATTGTGCTTTTGCCGCAGCCGGTTGGCCCAACAATGGCAATCCTGTCGCCTGCGTTTACTTCCAAATTGAAATTTTCAATCAATTTAAACGCTTTTGAATAACTGAAATCCACATTTTTGATTGAAACTTTGCCGTTGCAATTTTTAAGTTCTGGCAAAAATTCGTCACTAAGTTCGTCTTCTTCCTCAATTAAATTAAACACTCTGTTTGCACTCGCAACTGCAACATGCAAGTCAGCAAAAATGCCAGTGATTTCGTTAAATGGTTTCGTGTAGTTTTCGCTATAACTTAAAAATGAGCTGATTTTACCAATTGTTATGCCACCTTTGAGCGCCATAACGCCACCTAACACACCAACGATACCATATAAAATGTTATTAATCATTCTGCTTGCTGGATTAGCAAGAGAGGCAAAATAGAGTGATTTTTCACTAGAAAAGTATAAATCTTGGTTTATATCTTTAAATTTTTTGATTGTTGCAGGTTCATTATTAAAAGCTTTGATTATTTTCATGTTGGTTATCATTTCTTCACAATAACCACTGATTTTACCCTGAATATTAACTCGCTGACGATAAAGTTCCTTGCTCTTTTTTGTGATTTTAATTGCCACCAAAAGTGAAACTGGTGCCATAACAAGTACAACCAAAGCAAGAATCCAATTAAGCGTTAACATTATAATTAGCACCGTAACAACTTGGCAAATGCCACACACAATCGCCTTAAAACCTTCCAAAAATCCATCTGTAACATTTTCAACATCGTTAACCATTATGTTCATAATGTTCCCGTGTGAGTTGTTATCTATATACTTGATTGGAACACTATTTAATTTTTTGTAAATCGCATTCCTTATTGACTGTGATGTTTTATAGGTGAGTTTGTTCATATAAATGCTTCCCAGCCAATCAAAGAACGAGTTAACCGCAGTTAAAACAAAAATTGTAATACACATGATTGTAAGCAATCTAAAATCAACTTGTCCTGCCGTAATCATGCAATCTATTGCTTTACCAGTGCAAATTGGAATAAGCATATTAAGGAAAATGGCAACAACATCGAACAAAATGGACAAATAAAAAGTAACCCTATGTGGTTTTACATATGGCAACAACCTTGATAATAGTTTTTTGTAGCCGCTCTCTTTCTTTTCCATTTGTTTCCTAAATTTTACTTTGATTGTGATTCATAAATTTCACGATATATACTGCAGTTTTTCATCAAATCGCTGTGCTTTCCCATACCAACGACATCGCCGTTATCCAGAACAATAATCAAATCACAAGACTTAATTGAGGTTGCGCGTTGAGAAATGAACACGCTGGTTGTGTTGAGTTGTTTAAGTGCTTTTCTTAATTTGCTGTCAGTCAAAAAGTCAAGTGCACTGCTGCTATCATCCAAAATTAACATTTCTGGGTTGCCTATAAGTGCACGTGCAATAGTCAACCTTTGCATTTGACCACCACTAACATTTTTGCCGCCAGCCATAATTTGATAATCCAACGGATTGCGCCATTCTCCAACAAACGACCACGCTTGAGCAACCTTTAATGCCTCGATAATTTCTTCATCGCTGGCATTGTTGTTCCTTATTTTCATATTCTCACGCAGGCTGCCACTGAAAAGTGTACTGCGTTGTTGTACAATACTGATGTCCTTCCTTAATTGTTCAATTGTAAAATCTTTAATATTTTTACCTTTAAACAAAATTTCACCGCCAGTAGGGTCGTAAAAACGCACCATTAAGCTTGCAATTGTCGTTTTGCCACTACCTGTGCCTCCTATTATGCCAATTGTTTGATTGGTATAAATTTTAAATGACAAATTTTTAATAAATGATTGTGTTTGAGTGTCCAAGTTATAGTTGAATGAAACATCTTTGAATTCCATTAAAGAATCATAATCTAATTTTTTATATGCTTTTGCGTTTGGCTCGTTTTTAACTACTGGTTCGGTTTGTAAAACCTCCTGAATACGGTGCCAACTTGCCACAGTTCGAACAAACAAAACAATGCCTTGTGAAATAACTAAAAGAGAAATTGTGATTGTTGAAACATAGTCAATAAGTGCAATCACATTACCTTGTGTTAATGAACCTATTTGAATTTGGTAGCCACCTATTGCTAAAATTGCAATTGTTGTTGCATCCACCACCAAAAAGATAACCGGATTTAAAAGTGCCGCTATTTTGGAAATTTTTAAGCAAGTGTTTGTGTAATCTGTGCCGACCTTATCAAAACGCTCAAACTCCTTGTCTTGCTTATTGAATGCTCGGATAACACGGGTGCCATCCAAATTTTCTTTGGTTACTTGGCTAATTTTGTCCAACTTTTTGCGCACCAAACCAAAGTAAGGCATGCTCTTTTTCATAAACACTGCCAAAATTAAAATAACAATTGGTATCAACACCAAAAATAGCAGTGCCATTTTTTTATCAATCGTTAAACTTAAAACAAACGCACCAATAAGCAGTGCTGGCACACGAATGATCAAACGCATTGCCAAACTTATTGCATCCTCCACTTGGTCAATATCGTCTGTTAAACGATTAACCAAACTGGCTGTGCCAAATTTATCCAACTCATTGTGTGAAAAAGTGGAAATATGTTCAAACACGCCTTTGCGGATTTCTTTAACCGCACCAGAGCATGTTAAACTAATCAATTTGTGGCTAACTGCACTTACACCAAAAACAAGCACATTTATCACCAATAAAACCACACCAATCTTTAATATATAATTAAAATCGCCAGTTGTAATACCAACGTCAACAATTTTTGCCACCAAAAGAGGATTGAGCAATTCCATAATAGCTTCAATCAGCCTTAAAAACGCTGCGAAAATTGCTTTCCATCTATACTTTTTAAGATATGACAAAAATAATTTCATTTATAAAATTATAATAAATAATTATTAAAAACACAACAAAAAAAAGGAATTTAATATTTTTCCTTTTTTATTAAATTTATCTATTATTTTATAACCACTTTACCCTTAATCCAACTATTGAAGAAAGACTGCATGTCACTGCCCGTTATGTTTGAAAAAGCAGCCACAAGGTCTTCAGTTTTAGCATTTTTGAACTTATTGTTTTCAAAATACTGCACCAACGCCTTAAAAAACTTTTTTTCACCAACCAATTGATATAAACTTTCAAACATAAGACTGCCTTTAACATAAGTGCAATAGGTATATTCCGGTTCGGTGGCATACTCATCAACCGCGCGCATGCTTGTGTCCACTTTGCCAAGCACGTCCTCATAAACCGAAACAAACAAACTGAAATTTTCTTTGTCAGCCTTAATGATTTGGTCATGCGTCAAATTGTAACCTTTGTTGTAATCGTAAAATAGAACGGTTGAATATTCAGTCAACGCCTCATCAAGCCAAGGCAATGTAAATTCGTCATTCCCCACAACGCCATACCACCATTGATGAGCCGTTTCGTGAATTATAACGTTAATGTAGTCGTCCACCGAGTTTATGTCGTCACTTATCATAACAAGATTTGGAAATTCCATTCCGCCATGCAAAAAGTCGCATTTTACAATTGAAAAAGTGGAATAGGGGTAAGCACCAAATTTTGAAGAAAATGTGTTTATTGCATCAACGCCCGCCTGAAGTGCACGGTCTGAGTTTCCGTCGTCATAATAATAGTATTTCACTTCAACGTCGCCCGCTTTGGCAGTTTTTAACGCAAAATTTTCACTTATAACGCAAGCAAAATCTCTCACAACCTTGGCGCTAAATTTAGTAACAGTTTTGCCTTTGCGTTGGCTTATTTCTGTCTGCTTGCCAGTGCCCGCAACAATGAGGTTACTGTTTAATGTTAAATTGACCTCATAGTTTGCCATATCGCTATAAAACGGGTCGCCATTAGCATTGTATGGCTTGGTTGAAAATTCGCCGTTTTCAAAAACACATGCAATAGGGTAAAAATTTGCAAGGTTGGTGGTGTCGTCCCCATAACCAAATCTGTGTTCGCAATTTGGCAATTTTATTGTATATTCCATATATAACTGAACGCGTTTGTTTGGCATAAGGCTGTTTGGCAAATTTGCAACCAAAACGCCGTCATTTTCGCCCTCAAACACCACACCAATATCTGTTCCAGCTACCTGCAGTTTTAAAATGTTAAATTCACAATAACTCATACCATGTTTGTAGCACTCGTTAACCTTTGTTTGAGGCACAATTTTTTCAGTTGCGCCCTGCTCAAAAAACTTTGGGTATAAATGAAATTTTATTTCTTTAAGCACTGATTCTGTGTTGTTAATATAACTAACATTTTGCTTTGCCTCAACCATTTTGTTGTCGTTGTCAAAATTAACCTCTAAGGTATAATTGGTTAAGTCCTTGGCAATTTTGTCAAGGTTGTCCTTCTTTTTGCAGGCAAAAAAGGCAAAAGAAAACAACACCAGCAACCCAACACAAACAAATTTTATTAAATTGGATTTTTTGTTTTTGTTTAAAACTAAATTTATCATACTTTAAATTATGGTTTGATTTCCTCTCATAGAACAACCCACCCAAAATCTACAAAATTCGAGTTACACACAGTAAAACAAAAGTTATCCACATAAATAACCACAAATTGTGGATAACTGGAGTTAAAATATGGATAACTTCTTTGGCGAATACAAAAATATGTGTTAAAATAGCAGTATGAGTTTCTGTAAATTTAGCCCTGGCTACGCTGCCAGCAACAAAACCATAGTTGACAATACTTTTATTAATGAATATCTGCCAAAAGCACCTGACCTATGCGTGAAAGCGTATTTGCTTGGTTTAAGCAAATGCTCCAGTGCAGACGACACCGATAATTCACTTGAATTTTTTGCGTCCACTTTGAAGGTCTGCGAAGAAGACATTATTTCCCTTTTCAAATACTGGGAGGAAATGGGTTTGGTTAAAGTTCTTTCAACCGACCCTGTTGAGGTTAGATTTTTGCCGATTATTTCAAATGCAAGCAGCGTAAAAAAATATAAGGTGGACAAATATGCCGACTTTAACATTCAGTTGCAAGAAAGTTTTAGCGAACGTATGCTCACCCCAAATGAAATGACGGAATTTTACGACCTAATTGAGCGCAAGCACATTGAGCAAGCCGCACTCATTGCAATTGTAAAGTTTTGCACGGAAAGCAAAGGTTTTAATCTAAACCCTTATTATTGTTTGACAGTGGCAAAAGATTGGGTTCACCAAGGAATACTAACACTAACCCAAGTAAACGCAAAAATTGAAGAACTTGGCATTGTTGACGACCAAATGGGTCTTATTTTAACAGCCATGGGTAGCAAGCGCAAAATTCAAATTGAAGACAAGGAACTTTTGAACAAATGGCTTAACAGTTTTGGTTTTGAACTTAACACAATAATTTACGTTGTAAAAACCTTAAAAAACAAAAAACGCAGGCTGGACGTCAATGTTTTAGATGAATATTTAACCAAATATTACGAAATGCGCCTGACTTCTGTGCCTGAAATTGAAAACTACGAAAATGAAAAGGAAAATTTATATTCAATTGCTATTGCCGTCAATCGCGAACTTGGTTTGCATTATGAAGATTTAACAAAGGAGATTGACTTTTATATTGTTAGTTGGTTAAACATGGGCTTCGACCAAGAAACGCTTGTGACCGTGGCGGACAATTGCTTTAAATCTTCCATTCGTACGCTAGAGGGGTTCAACAATATTTTGCTTAAACTTTTCCGCTTGGGTATTGTGAATTTGAGTTCATACATGCAATATTTAAACGACAATTTGGCAACGGACAACAAAATCAAACAGGTTTTAACTCACCTCAGTTTAAACAGAAACGTGAACAATGCTGACCGCAGTTTTTATGCGGTTTGGACTAATGATTGGAATTTTACACACGAAATTGTTTTATATGCCGCAGATTTAAGCGCTGGCAAAACAAATGCCTTGCAGTATTTAAACAAAATCCTGTCAAATTGGAACAGTGCGGGCTTAAAAACACTTGAACAAGTTAAACTTGCCAAAGTTGAGGACAACGAAAAAACTGACTTTATTCACAACAATTACACAAAAGAACAAATTGCAAGTTTCATAACAAACCTTGACGAAGTGGAGGTATAACATGAACAAAAGAAAATTAATTGACGACGTTAAACAACAATTTATGTTAAAACGCATTTCTGCACAAGAGAAAGCAGACGATTTTGTTGCAGCCCTGCGCCAAAACGATGAGTTTGACAAACTTTATTCAGCCTACACCAAAACTCAACTTGAATATTTAAAAAGCACCTACGGACAAGAAAATTTAACTTTAAAATACGATTTGCAAGAACTTAAAGGCAAAATTAACGACTATTTAAAACTTCATAATATTGACAAAAAGAATTTAACCCCGCAATACGAATGCAAAATTTGCAACGACACTGGCGTTGTTGGAGGCAAAATTTGCTCATGTCTGCAACAGGTTTTGAATCAAAAACTTTCACAAAAAGTTAGCAGTCAAACCAAATTTAAGTCTTTTGACGAATGCAACCAAAACATTATGAACGACGCAGACAAAAAAACCTGCGAAATTTTAAAATCATGGTGCCAAAAATACCCAAAAGTAAATAAAATCAACATTTGCTTGGTTGGAAGCGCTGGAACGGGCAAAACATTTTTGCTTGAATGCGTTGCAAACGAAATGCTTAGGCAATGCCAAGTTGTTTGCTACAAAACTGCCTTTGAGTTGAACGAATTGGCACGCCTTTATCACATTGGCAAATCCTTTGATTTTGCTGACTGCCTCACCGCGGACATTTTGCTGATTGACGACCTTGGCACAGAGCCAATTTTGAAGAATGTTACAAAGGAATATTTGTATAATTTAATCAACACTCGCCAAGTGAACAATTTGCCAACCTTCATTTCCACAAACTTAAGCCAAGAGAAAATTTTGGATCGCTATGACGAAAGAATTTACAGCCGCCTTGCCAACAAAAATTTAAGTTTAAACATTCAATTGACCGGCTGTGACAAACGCCTTAATTAAAAAATAAAAATCCACCAGATTATTTGGGAGGAGTATATAAAAAAATTCACCTTTATGGTGAATTTTTTCATAATTGAAAATCTCATTAATTAAAAATCTAAAGTTTGGTCTTCATACCTTGCGTTTCTTCTTGCAACGCGTTTTTTAAATTCGGCGTCTTCACGCGCTTTTCTGTTCAGTTCGTTGTTCTTCCTTGCAAACTTTTCACTGTCTTTTGCCATTTCGCGCCTCATTTCGCTGTCGCTCAAATAAGAATGTTGTTGTTTGTACAACCATTCAGCACGGCTGTAAGTTGGCATTGAATATTCCAATTTTTCATAGTATTTTTTGGCACTATCATATTTAATTTTGTCCGCACGAGTTAGGTTGCCTTCTGTGCTTTTATAAAGTTTTTCCAACCTTTCGTATTTAGCTTTAAGAACAGAATATACCTTTTTGGAATTATACTTGTCCTCATCTTCTGCCAAATTTTTAAGTTGTTTCTGCTTTTTTCTTTCCCTCAACCCAAACAAATCAAAACTTTCATCTTTAGTCTTTTCCGCTTCAACTTTTGCAAGATATTTAATGGCTGCGTCTGTTTTTGCTTCAGCGTAACCGGGTTGATAATGCTTATCTTTAATTTTAAATTCTTGATACAAGCCCAAATCCCTAGCCCTGTCAATGTCAACCAATCTTTCCTTATAAATTTGCATTTTCGCTTTGGCACCAAGGCTCAAACTTTCGCCTCTATCTAGCATTTTTTGATATTTCTCAAGTTCATTGTGAATGGCACCTTCGCACATTTTGTAAATTTCGGCATTTTTGTACATTTCAGCTCTGTACTTGTCGTATATTTTTTCAAATTTCCCCATGTTGACACCTCTTAAAAACAATTTATCTAAGCAGATTTTAGAAATCTAATCTTTGGTCCTCATATCTCGCATTTCTTCTTGCAACACGTTTCTTAAATTCAGCATCTTCTTGAAGTTCTTGATTTTTCTTTCTATTATTTTCCATAAATTTGTCATGCTTTTTTGACATTTCTTGTTTTATCTCTTTGTCGCTCAAATAAGAATGTTGCTTTTTATACTCTATTTCTGCACTGCTGTAATGTGGAGCGTTTTCCAATCTTTCATAACACTTTTTGCAAACTTCATATCTAACTTGATCTTCCTGAGTAAGCAAGCCTTCAACCGAATCGCGCAATTTGTCTAAGTCCTTAAACTCTTTTGACAAACTTCCACTATCCATATTTGAGTAATCTTCTTTGCAATCTTCTCTGAGTTTGTCAAGTTTTTTGTTAAACATTCTTCTCTTCAAGCCTAAAAAGCCTGATTTTCTAAGTTGCTTTCGTTCAGCCATAACAGCGGACAAATAACTGAGTGCTTCGTCTGTTTTTGCTTCAGCATGTCCCGCCATGTAGCCTACATTTCTTTTTCTAAATTCTCTGTAAAGACCACGAGCCTTGCCATTTTCAATATCTTTAAGTCTGTTTCTCCAAACTTCAAGTTCAACTCTATCTCTCATGTTTAAACCTGAAGCTGCATCTTCTTTTTCAAATTCTTCAATTTTTTCGCGGACTTCCGCTTCGCAAAACTTAAAAATGTATGCGCCTTCATACAAGAAATCTTTTTTCTTTTCATAAGCTTTGTTAAATTTTTTGTTAAAATAGAAATAATCTTCCATAAACACTCCTTTGCAACACGTTTATCTAATATTTATTATACCATTGTTCTGTTATTTTGTCAAACATAATTAATTCTATAAACAAACACCATAAATTTTAATGATTTTGTCTAAATTAGGTCTGTGGGCAACAAAAAATTCACCAAATTGGTGAATTTTTTTATTGGTGTCTAAATCTGTTTCACAATAACCGCTGCAAAGGAATTGCTAAATCAAATCTTTTTCGTAATTGATTTTGTAAAGTTGTTTGGTTTCGTCTGTCACTTTAATGCTGTCGGCAATTTCAATGTCTGCCACAACTAAAATTTGGTTGCCAACTGCCAGCACTGGAATTTGTTCACGCATACGTTGTGGGATTTTTTTGTCAATAAAATACTCTTTCAACTTTTTTGTGCCGCCCAATCCAAGGGGTGCAAATGTGTCACCCTCACGTCTAAAGCGCCAAACAGCTTCTAAAGGAAGTTTGTCTGCGTCAACAATGTGTTGGTGCAATTTTGGTTCGTTTTTCACCTTGCTTGCTGTTGTGCGAATTGTGCCATAACCTTCAATTTTAAGTTTTCCACTTCTAAAAGGATATTCACCCGCAACAATGTCACGCTTTTTAATGTTGCCAACAACAATGTAGTCGTATTCTTTGCTGACTTTTATTTTGAATGGCAAATTAATCATTGCACCATTGTTTGCTTCCAAAGCAAATTCACGAATCATTTTGATATGCTTGCTTTCAATGTCTTGCTTTGCAAATCTGCCAATCACTTTTCTTAAAATGCGGTTAACAATTGCCACGTCTTGATAAAAGTATGAGAATGGAATTTTTGTTATGTCCTGAGTTTCAATGATTGTTCCGTAATCAATTTGGCTGTTAATGTAACTATCATCTTCAGCACAAATTTTGCTGAAATTGATAATGTTTTTGTCCACGCCCTTAAAGCGCTTTCTCAAGTCTGGCATAACAATGTTGCGAATATAGTTGCGGCTAAATTCACTATCCTTATTTGTTTCGTCTTCAACATATTCAAGCCCGTGTTCGTCTATATATTCCATAATCTCTTCGCGAGGGGTTTCAAGCAATGGACGAATATAAATTCCGTCGCGCACAGGTTCCATACCGCGAGCACCAGTCAAACCTGAACCTCTAATAATGTTAAGTAAAACAGTTTCGGCTTGGTCGTTCATATGGTGAGCCAAAGCAATTTTGTCCACAAGGCCACGCCCGATAACAGTTTCAAAAACGCCATATCTAACTTTGCGTGCGGCTTGTTCAAGAGTCAGTTTTTCGTCCTTAGCAACTTTAAGAGCCTCCACTTTGAATTTATAAGCCCTAATGTTATGCTCTTTGCAAAAGTTCATGACGAACTCAGTGTCAAAAGCACTGCTTGGGCGAATGCCGTGGTCAACATTAACTGCAACCACTTCGCAGTCTAATTCCGCTTTAACAGAATTCAAATAGTGCAACAAAGTAATACTATCACGACCACCAGAGCATGCAACGCCAATAATTTCGCCTGGTTTAATCATATTATTTTTTTTAATAAATTCAAGCACGTTTTCCATAAAATATTTCCTTTTGTGATTTGCAAATTGACAATATTTTTAAAATATTTTGCAAAAATTTTTAATTTTTTTTAAAAACACAATAATTATACACTACTTTTGCCAGTTTTGCAATACTATTTTTAAATTTTATGGATTAAAATTTGTTTAACTTATATTTAACTTTTTAAATACGTCCTCGCAACAAGCACGGTCATGTCATCTTTGGCTGAATTGTCGTTCAACCTCAATGCTTCGCTTAAAATTGCTTCTGCCAAAACCTGCGGATTTGTGCTTACCAGGTGCGACACAAAATCTTTAAAATTGTCAGCCGTTTCAAAAGCATCGGTTATGCCGTCCGTTGTAAGAATAACAATGTCTTTTGTTGAAATTGCCGTTTTGTATGTTGAAGGGTTGATATTGTCCAGTGCCCCAATTGGCAAGGCTCCGCCTTCAACCATTTCCAAGTCTGTATTGTGCTTAATAATCCCGAAAGGCGCTCCTACTTTGATAAAATCAGCATACTGATTTGGCAAATCCAGCAGGCAAACGTCAAGCGTCGAATAGTTTTCCTGATTGTTGATTGCAAGCAATTTGTTAACGCTTTCCAAAACAATGTCATTGTCAAAACCAACCTTGTAAAAATTTTCAATTAAACCTAAAGTCATGGCACTCATTTGATGAGCAGATTTCCCCGCACCCATTCCATCACAAAGCGCAAGCAAAAATTTGTCTTTGTTCAAACGAATTATGCTGTGACAATCTCCACACTCATCATTGCCAGCCTTACAACAGCTTGCCAAGCCAAAGGCACAATCAAACTTGCTCTTTTTACGCAAACCAACTGAATTAAAGCCTGTTTCCTCCATTGGCTTTATTGAACAAATTTGCATTGGAGTTTTAAGCACTTCTGTTAAAATCTTTTCAATTGTGTTCAAATCTTTTTCTGAGTTTTTAACCACAAGCATTGCACTTAAATCTTGGTTTTTTTCAGTGTAAAGCAAAACCTCCTTGCATTCCACATTGTGATTTAACAACCTTGAAATTATCTTGTTTTCACGCGCTATGTCGAAAGTTACATTTGTGTCAATTTCGTCACCAATGTCTAATAGCAAATGTGAAACTGCCCCCATCTGATCAGCAAGCAGATATTTGACATTATTCACGTCTGCAATCATGCCTTTATATTGCTTGTATTCGTCCGCCAAACGATTTACTTGCGAAATCAAACTGTTGACCTTGCCACACCTGTTTGTTAAACCAGAAGGAATGTCAAGCAAACTAACCTTGCCCTTTTTTAGTGCAATTTCAATCAGACTTTCCATATTGCTTTGATTGTCCAACCCAATTGAGCGAGTGCACCTATTTTTTTCCAAGCAATCCTTACAACAACTGCTCATCATTTCTCTTGTTAGCATTGCAACCAATTCGGCATGAGTTAAATCCTTTTTTATCATGTTCAAATGGAGTTGTTTCATTTCCAAAAATATGTTGCTAAGTTCACTCATTCGTTTGTGAATGTTCCGCCTTGTTGTGTTTATCAAATTTCGGCTTGTAAGTTCACTTTTCTTAACATAAACCAAATCTGCCAATGTGTTAAGCCCTTTGTTTGGAATAAGCAAAAACACAACCACCGCAGAAGCAATTGGCAACAAGGAATAGAGTGTGTTAATTTCAGCGCCCACAAAATATAGTTCCACAAATCCCGCACCAAGCAAGGCTGCAATGCTGATTTTTATTTTGTTTGGAGCACTAAACATGCTTGCAAGCATGCCAACAACGGCAAACTCTGCAATTGGCAGCAGTGACTGCAAACTTATGCCCACACCCGAACTAAAAGCCAAAGTCAAAGCGAATGTCAGCATTGGACTGCCCACACTGATTGAAACAAAAATAACAACAGCCAGCACCAGTTTGTAAATTTCAAATCCACAAATTTGCACAGGCGCAATGCCCAAACCCAGCACGCCTATTGCAAACAAAAAGCAAACACTTTCGTCCAATGTCAGTTTGAAACAATTTCTTCTTAAAATCATAACCTGACAAACAACCGTAAACACCCAAAGTGAAATCAAACCAAGAACAATATATGCACACAAATTCCAAACATTAAAAAAGTTGTAATAAACATAAGTGCAAAGCGAAAGCAAATAAACGCATATATTTGTTGCCAATTTGATTTTTTGTTTTATTAAGCGGTGAATATAATAATTGACCAAGCACACAGCAACCGAAGTTATGGCAATTAAAAATGCTGACAAACTGCAATTCACAATCATGGCAGCAGTGAGGCTGAAAACTGACATGATTTTTTCGTCTATGCCAACAAAAACACAGGCTAACAAAAACGCAAATAAAAATGGGCTCACTTCATTAATTTTTGCATTTGCCAAAACTAAGCAGACAAAGAACAACGCAGCATATCCTGATAAAGATAAAATGTTTAATTTTTTATTAACTGATTTTTCCATACAACCAGCTTAACACCAAAAATTAAAATAAAATCTAACAAAAATTAAATAAAAAATGCTATTTTTGTTGTTTTTTTGTTATTTTTAATGAATTTTAATTTATTTTTTAATTTATAACAGATTAATTTTGTAAGACAAGCATAGAAAATTATATTGTAGATTTCTAATAATTTTAGAGTTTTAAAAAAACTATCATTTTAATGACCTAAAAATTAGAATTAAAATTTAATTTTTTACTTTGACTTTATTTTATTTTAAGATATAATTATTCAAACATCACAAAGGATAAATTATATGAGTTTCTTGCAAATTGTTTTAATTATTTATTTTGTATTATCTTTTATAATACTTTTGAGTTATATACCAAAAATTGTTTGTTGGTGTTATGGTTTTAAAAAGCAAAAAAAATTGTTTAACCCAAAGAAGAATAAAATTGCTTTGTTGATACCTGCCAAAAACGAAAGCGAATGCATAGGCATGCTGTTGGACTCAATCAACAAACAAACATACCCTCAGGATTGTTTCGATAATTTTGTTGTGGTGGACAATGATGCCGACCCCACCATTGAAATTGTTAAAAACAAACTTAAAAATTTTGATTGCATTGTGGAGCCAAACCAAACCTGCAAAGCAGACGCTTTGGACAGTTTGATTAAACACATATTTGCAACAAAAGGTGAGATTTACGACGCTTATATTATTGTTGATGCGGACGCATATTTAGATGAAAGATTTGTTGAAGAGATGAATAATGCGTTGGTCACAAATGCAGACGTGATTATTTGCAAAAAACGTGTTAAAAATTGGGAGTCTAAGAACAAAAAAAATCGCACTCTATTTGCAAATTTAAGCGGACTGACTTTCACAGGAGTGGACACCATGGGCAATAAATATAAATCCGACCACGGCTACGCATTGACAATGTGCGGTCAGGGCATGTTGTTAAGCAAAAAATTTATGGCAAAATATAAAGGTTTTCCATTCAAATCAATTTGCGAGGATGTTGAAATTGGCATTCATGCAATGTTGGGAGATTTCAAAGAGTTGTATTATGAACACGCAATTCTTTACAGTGAAGAACCAATCAGTCATAAAGAATACAACAAGCGCCGATATCGCTGGCTTAAAGGGTTTTTTGAAAACAACCAAAAATATCACAAGCAGTTAATGGACAAAACTTTCAAACAAGGCAAAGTGGTTCGTGCAAATTTGAAATATTTATTTGAACTTGTGCCAGTTTATTGCTTCATTGGCTTAACTGTCGCTGCTTCTCTGTTCTTTTTGTTTGCAGGCATTGTGCTTGCTGTGCTTAAATCAAATTTGACTGGTCAGGCATTCGCATTTGCAGCCTTGATGATTTGCCTAATTTATGTGGTTATTGCTTTGTTCAACTTAATAAATGTGGCTGAAGAGGATAACAAAAAATTAACTTTAAGTGAAAAATTGGCAATTGTGTTTTTAGGGCCAATAATTACATTTGAATACGTGATTGTTTTGTTCAAAACCATAAACAAAAATTACACGGTGAACTGGGACCATATTGAAAGGATTAAGTTTGATGAAGCGAACTGAGATTATTAAAAAAATTGAATTAAAAGAACAAACAAAGGACTTTAATTCCCATGTTCAACAACCAAACGAAAAAATTAAGAGTGTTGAACCCAGTTACAACTATCTTAGAAAAGGCGTTTTTAACAAAATTGGCACTATGCTTACTGTTCCAATTTTCAATTTTGCTAGTTGCATTTTTGCAAGGCTTTTTAAACTTAAAGTTGTTGGCAAAAAGAATTTAAAGTTAATAAAAAATCAAGGTGCAATTTTAACCTCAAACCACATTCACGATTTGGACTGCACACTAATTAAAAAAGCCACTTTGGGCAGGAAACTCAACATTATTGTTGGAGAATTTAACAACTATCGTGGAGTATTTGGATCAATGCTTCGTGCAGGCGGAACGTTACCTCTTTCTGGCAGCCCGGCCTGCATGCGAAACTTAACAAAAGCGGTTGAGGTTCTGCTAAACAAAAAGCATGTTGTGCTTTGTTACCCAGAAGGTGCATTGTGGTGGTGCTATGAAAAACCAAGACCTTTGCTTCCGGGCGCGTTCTATTATGCGGCAAAATTTAATGTTCCAATTGTTCCAATGTTTTTTACCTTTAAGAATTTAAAGCCTCGCAAAGACGGAACCTTTAAAAAGCAATTTATTTTACATATCGGCGAGCCAATCCTGCCAAAACCAGAACTAAATAATAAAGAAAATATTGAATATTTGGCAAACGCAAACTTTGAGTTTAACAAAAACGTTTATGAAAAATTTTATAATAAAAAACTAGAATACTCCTGTTTAGAATAAGTTTATTTAATTTCTTCAAAGTTTATATTGTATTTTTTCAATTTTTCGTCAATTTTATCTAAATCAAAAGTCAAACAAAGTGTGCCTAACCCACACTTTTTTGCTTCCTCAAAACCATAGTGCATATAAAACCCATAACCACGAGTTTTGCGGCTTTCGGTCACCAAATACATGTATTTAAACCCCAAGTTTTTCAAATGCTTGCCCATCACTGCCAGCAATTTGCCGCCAAGTGCCTGCCCTTGATAATCGTCCGCAATGTTCAAATGAAAACCACTTCCCCCATAAAATTTGCTCAGTTTAATTGAAGTCGAAGTACAAATTTTTAAAAACCATGCATAAATAGGGTTGATTTTTGCCACTTGCTTTGCCAAATCTTTATTTATGCCTGTCTTCAGTTTTTGCATGTCAGTTGAATAGCAGCAATAGCCACAAACAGTATCGCCGTTAACGGCAACAAAGCAGTTTTCAGGCTCGTAAATCAAATTATAGTCCACATACATTCTGGCAACAGCCTCCCTCTTTTTGGGCTTGGTTTTAAAACTGCCTTTTGCTGTGTCCATGCAAATTTTTCTAACTTGTTCTCTATCTTTTGGTTGATATTTTCTAAATTCAATCATAAATCCCTTTTTTGGCAACTTAACCATATATTTTTTCAGTCTAACATAAAATTTTTTAAAAGCAAATTAAAATTACAAGTTTTAAAATATTGGCAAAAAATTAAATTTTTTCATAATAAATAAAATGAAACAAAATTTAAGTGAAACAAAAACATTGATTAACAAAATTTACACCATTCCTCCAAGCGCAAAAGCAGCCATATATGGCAGAGGTGATTATTTAGACATATTTGGCGAAGTTGAATTTTTCCAATTTGAAAACCATGTGATTGTTGCAGCAACAATTCACAATTTGCCCACCACAAAAACCAACATTTTTGGATTTCACATTCACGAAAATGGAGACTGTTCTGGCGATTTTTCCTCCGCTGGCGGACATTTCGGCGGAACCGAACACCCAAACCATAAAGGTGACATGCCTGTTTTGTTAGGCAACAATGGCAACGCCTTTTTGGTGTTTTGCACAAACAGATTTACAGTTAATGAAGTGATTGGAAAATCTGTCATAATTCACGACTCGCCCGACGATTTCACAACCCAACCAGCCGGCAATTCTGGAGAACGTATTGCCTGTGGAATTATTGAAAAAGATTAATCCATTATGATTTTACGCACTCAAAGAAAAAATTAAAAAACTTATGGAAAATCTAAAATGATTTTCTTTTTTTTGTATTAAACTTTTGTACGATTTGTAAATATACTGAATTAGGAGCATTTATGTCAATTACAAATAAAGCACTTTTAACTTCCAATGCTAACAACGCGGGCGAAAAAGCCTCGGTTAAAACCGAAAGCAACATTACTAAAACTAACAGTCTGAACAATGAAGTGAGCATTGTTAAAACGTCCAGCAGATACTGGACAATAATCAACGATCTGTTGACAATTACAACGACCATAACTAATAATATGGACATTGATCTTGAAGATATTAACATTTTAGACAGTCTAACCGAAGGCGCAACCTTTGTTGAAGGAAGTGTGAAAGTTGGCAGCCAAACCTATCCTGACATTGACCCGATTGCGGGTGCAACACTGCCAATCACGCTTGGCGCTGGTGGAATGGACATGGAAATAAGTTACAATATTTCCACTGCTTCACACATTGAAAAATCAGCCATTGAAACGCAGGGAACTTATAGTTTTAATGTTGCTGGAAGTCAATATAGTTTGCAGTCCAACAATTTAAGCATTGCGGTTTTGAACAACGAAATTATGTTGAACAAACAAGCCGACAAGACTGCTGTTAAAACTGGCGACACAATAACCTACACAATAACCATAACCAATTCTGGGGACCTAACCAACACCGAATTAAGATTTTTGGACGAAATTCCTGAAGGAACAACTTTTGTTGAGGACAGCGTAACAATAGATGGTGAAACAAAAACCGGCTACAATCCTGCAACCGGCTTTGATTTGAAAGATTTGCCTGCGTCTGGAAGCATAGTTATCAGTTTTAAAGTAGTTGCAAATTAATTATTTTGCATTTTTCTTGATAAAATCTTTCAGTTTTTTCAACTTTTTGTTTGCCATTTTTTGCCCAGTGGCAGTGTGCATGTTTTCGCCATTAGGAATCATTGTTCTGTAAACATAATGGCAAGTTGAAATTGGGTTGACGTCTGGAATATATTCCTTGCAATTCAGGTCAAAAGCATTGTCCATAACAGGAATTTTGTTAACTTTGCAATATTTTAAACTGAGCCTAAGCCCGATTGAGCCCAAAGCGTCCAAGGCGTCTGCGTCTTGCAGAACTTGCCACTCTAAAGGAATGTCTTTGTGAGTTTTGTCCTCATGGTTCTCCACTGCAAGCAAAATTTGAGCGATTTTGTTTTCGTCCACATTGCATTCTCTCAATATTTTTTCCACCTCTTCCAAACTCTCATTTGGAAAAATAAACCTATGAGCAAAATGTGCCATTAGACGATGAACGTCATGTACAAGAGCAGAAACTGCAATTAGATATAGGTCGCCACCCTCTTTAGATTGAATTATTAAAGCATTGTTTAGTACACGCTTCAAATGCCCAATGTCATGCCCAGTGTTTTCGTCCTTAAACAATTGCTTTATTTTTTTATAAATCCGTTTCAAAACATTTTTTAAATTGTCCTGTTCCATATTGTTCCTTCAATCTATAATTTCACTTATATGGCAAACATGAATGTCCGGCAGCACTTTTAGCGTTGCTTTAATTATATCGTGTGAGTCTTCAAAGAAATATACTTTTTCGTCCGGCTTTGCAATTTGTTGAATGTATTTTGCTTTTATGTAATATTTTTTTCCTATTTCGTAGGTCTCATTATTTAAAACAACAATTGTAATGTTTTCCGGCTTAATAAATGGAGCATTGTTTTTCAACCAAAAAATTTTGTCTTGACGCTGTTCTTCAAAATAGCAATTTGAGAGAATTCCCACCCTAACATTTTTTGTTTTGCTCAATATTTTCATTTTTTTCAAAACAGTTTTAAGAGGACGCTTAAACTTAAAAAAATCTTTCTCATTTGCCAAAATTTGTGCTTTTTCACCAGTACCATACTCAACACAGGTTCCGTCCATATCAAACAAGCACAGCACCTTTTCAGTTTTTGTCAAGTCTTTAATATCTTTAACTATATTCATAATTTCTTCCCCTATATGTTTTTCATTATATCATATGGCCAACAAATTTCCAACAAAAAACACAAGTTGCTTAAACTTGTGCTTAACATATAGAGCTCCCGCTTCAACTGGCTTGTGGAAGGGACAAGGAAAAGCCGAGTACAGTCAATGGGGTCCCCACAAAGCCAAACAAAGTGGGTTTGAAGGGGAAACGAGAAAGCCAAGTGATGGGCAACACTTTGTGTTTTTGAAAAAAAACACAAGTTGCTTAAACTTGTGCTTAAACATATAGGGCTCCCGCTTCAACTGGCTTGTGGAAGGGACAAGGAGCAACCACGTCACAATTGTCGCTATTGCTAGTTTGCTTTTCGCAAACATAAGCCTCTTGCTCCATTGTTCCTTTCCCCTTAAAAATCAATGATTTTTGTGGGAACCCTATAAATTTGTGGTTGTTTTTATTTAAAACAACCCGACCAATAAGTCGAGTTGCGACGCTGTGGCGCAGAGAATGGGATTTGAACCCATGGATGCTGTTAACATCACACGATTTCCAATCGTGCTCGTTCGACCACTCCGACATCTCTGCATATAAAGTTACTTTAATCAAAAAGTAACTTGTTTTTAAATTCAACAAATGTGGGCGAACGAGTTTTAGGGTCCCAAAAATGTTTAGTTTTTGGGAATAAGGAAAAGCCAAGTTTTTGCTGAAATTTGCGTTTAGCAAATAATTTAAAACTTGCGCTTTGACGCTCGACCACTTTCGTCTCTGCATAGTTAGTTGCTTTAATTAAAAAGCAACTGGATTGTTAATTAAATTTTAAATGCATTTAACTTAAAGCAAAATTAATTATATTTAATTTTTACAATTTGTCAAGTTAAACAACAATGTTGAAAATTCTGCCCGGCACATAGATAATTTTTTTATAGCCGTCAGCCACATAAGATTGGACCTCTGCCAATGCTTTGGCTTTGATTTCCTCTTCAGTTGCAGACTTTGAAACAGTTATTTTTCCGCGGAATTTGCCATTGACCTGAATTGGAATTTCAATGGTGTCAACAACCATTTTGTTTTCGTCATAAGTTGGCCAAGGCTCGTAAGCAATTGTGTTGTTGTGCCCCAAAAATTGCCACAATTCCTCAGTTATGCAAGGGCAAATTGGGTTAAGAAGTTTAACAAAACCTTCTGCCATTGTGCGTGGCAAAGTTTCCTCTTTTGCCAAAGCGTTTACAAAAATCATCATTTGGCTTATTGCCGTGTTAAAGTTAAGAGTTTCGTAATCTTCTGTAACTTTTTTAACTGTGACATTGTAAATTGCGTCCAAATTAGCATTTTCGCCGTCCACAATCTGTTTTTCGTGAAGCAGGCGCCAAACTCTATCAAGGAATTTACGAGAGCCGTTTACGCCGTTATCGTCCCAAGGTTTGCTTTCTTGAAGAGGTCCCATAAACATTTCATACAAACGCAATGTGTCCGCACCATATTTTGCAACAATATCGTTAGGGTCAACCACAAATTGAGGGTATCGTTTGCCCATTTTTATGCCATTTGCACCCAAAATCATGCCTTGGTGCACAAGTTTTTTGAAAGGTTCTTTAACAGGAACAAGCCCTTTATCGAACAAATAGTTGTTCCACATGCGGGAATAAAGCAAATGCCCAACAGCATGCTCTGGCCCACCAACATAAAGGTCAACTGGCATCCAATGTTTGAGCAATTCTTTGTTGGCAAACTCTTTATCATTATGTGGGTCAATATATCGCAAATAATACCAACTTGAACCAGCGCTTCCTGGCATGGTGTTGGTTTCTCGTTTGGCTGGTTTGCCGTCCACTGTCACATTAACCCACCAATCCGCCTTTGCAAGTGGACTGTTGCCGTCTTTTGCTGGTTTGTAATCGTCCAGTTCTGGCAAAACAATAGGCAACTCACTGTCTTCAACTGCTTTGGTTGTGCCATCAGCAAAATGTACAATTGGCACAGGTTCACCCCAATAACGTTGACGAGCAAAAATCCATTCGCGCAATTTGTAGTTAATGGTTTTTCTTGCCACACCCATGCCAACAAGTTTGTCTGTAATGGCAACTTTGGCTTGTTCAACTGTCAAACCATTAAACTCTTCACTATTAATCAACTTGCAGCCTTTGTTCAAATAGTCTTGCTTTTCAAAGGCATGTTTTGTTACATCCTCTCCATCAATAACTTGAATCATTGGAATATTGTGTGCAATTGCATATTCAAAGTCGCGTTGGTCATGCGTTGGAACAGCCATAACTGCGCCAGTGCCATAACTTGCAAGCACAAAATCGCCTGCAAACACTGGAACCTGCTTGCCGTTAACTGGATTGATCGCAAAAATGCCTTCCAACTTAACGCCAGACTTGCCTTTGTTCAGTTCAGTGCGTTCCAAATCGCTCAATTTTTCAGTTTGACGTCGATATTCTTCCACTTCCGCCCAGTTTTTAATACGTGGTTTAAGTTCGTCCACCAATTTGCTGTCCGGTGCCACAACCATAAAGGTTATGCCATAAATTGTTTCAATGCAGGTGGTGAAAATTGAAAACTTGCCGCCACCAACAAGAGTGAAATCCACTTCAACGCCGGTTGACTTGCCAATTCGGTTACGTTGCATTGCTTTGGTTGATTCTGGCCAATCAATTGTATCCAACCCTGCAAGCAATTTTTCAGCATACTTAGGCATGTCAATAACCCATTGTTTCATGTTCCTTTTAATAACTGGATAGCCTCCGCGCTCACTTTTTCCGTCCACAATTTCGTCGTTTGCAAGCACGCAGCCAAGTTCTTCGCACCAGTTAACAGGCATGTCAACACATTTTGCAAGCCCATCTAGGTACATTTGCTTAAAAATCCACTGAGTCCATTTATAAAACTTAGGGTCGCTTGTGCGCACTTCCCTGTCCCAGTCATAAGAAAGACCAATATTTTTAAGTTGTTCGGTGAAAATCTTAATATTTTTTTCAGTAAAAATAACAGGGTTGTTGCCAGTGTCAATTGCGTACTGCTCGGCTGGCAAGCCAAAACTATCATAGCCCATTGGGTGCAAAACATTGTACCCTTGCATGCGTTTCATTCGGCTGACAATGTCCGTTGCTGTGTAACCCTCAGGGTGTCCAACATGTAACCCCGCGCCAGATGGATATGGGAACATGTCCAAAGCATAGAATTTAGGACGTGAAAAATCCCAAACGTCAGTTTTAAAGGTTTGATTGTCTTCCCAATATTTCTTCCACTTTTTTTCTACTTCAATATGATTATATTCTGCCATAAAAAAATCCTTATCTAGAAAACCATTTTCTTAAAGAAAATAAGTTCGTTGTTGTTAACAAAAACCAATCAACTTCGCTTTCGCTTGTAATCATAGTTCATTGTTAACCTCAACAAGATAAGGAAATTATATCAATAATATGCCTTTTAGTCAACTAAACTGATAATCGAGTTCCATAATTTGCAAAATCACTATTCATACAACTAGAACTGCCTTTGTAATAACATTCGCTCATGTTTATTTCCACATTTTCGGTCTCTAAAACTTCGTAAGGACCATGTCCTGAGCCGCCATTTAAATCTGAAATGGACTTCCAATATCCTCCTGTTTTCATGACTAAATCTCTACCTGTTTCCTTATCTGTTGACGTAATAATAAGATTCCATGTGACCCACTCATGTTTTGTTTCGTAATAATGTCCTGCAAAAATAGGGTAAATATTTGCACCAACCCCTCCTAGATTAATTAAGTATTTTGTGTCGTATCCTGATTTTTTTATTTCCTTTATATTTGAATCTACGAATGAAGTTTTACCTAGGAAAAAATCACTTATGTTTACGACACAATTATTAATATTTGTTCTAATACCAGTCTCAGCTATTATTCCTGCCATTTGAAGTTTGATTAATTTGAGAGAAGACTGAACATTAAGCTTTCCATTAAAAACACACTTATTAATTTCGCTCTTATAGTTATTATTACCATTGGTATTACACCCGATTAATCCTCCAACAGCAATCATTGAGCTACTAGAATCACTTTCATTAGAATACAAAACAATAGAAATATTTGAACTAGATTGACAATCAGAAATTGTACAATTACCCGAAACCCATGCAGCAATCCCGCCAGCACATACATTCAATTCTTTATTAGAGCCATTAATTTGAATTTGTGCAGAAGATGAACACTTTTCAATATTTGTATTTGTAGCAACCGCTATAATTCCACCGACAACCCTTGAAGAATTATCCGTTCTGCCTTTTATTAAACAATTTTCATAAACAGAACAATTGCTAATAGTTGAATTTTCTGCTTGCCCAATTAAAATTGAATCCTGTAAACGAGCGATCTCATTCCTTACTGAAGAGATTTTTAAATTTTTTATAGTTGCTCCAGAAACATTTCCAAATAAACCTGAGGGTAATATAGAGTCAAGAATTTTGTCTATATCACCTGTCGTTTCATATTTTATGCTACAATTACTTATTTGTTTATTCTTTCCGTCAAAAACACCAGAGAACACATTTCCACCATACCCAATGCTTTGCCAGTTTATTCCGCCCAAATTTATATCTTTAGTTAGCACTATAGTAGTACCAGAATATGTGTTGCCGTTGTTTACACTATCTCTAAACGTTGCCAAAGTCATGCTGTCTGGAATTTTGATTTCTCCACTTTTTGCCGCATATTGTGTTGCAGCGATTGTTCTTATATTATTATCTTTCGTGGAAAAATAATATGTTTGGTTATTTAATTTGTAATCAAACATTACATTGCTATTTGTTACTTTAACTAAACGCCCTAAACTGCCTTTATTGCCGCTGCCAGAAATTTTAATCTTTTGGCTGAGTTTATCTATTGTATCGTCTTCTTTTGTTATGTTGTCTGTCAATTCAAACTTAACAACACCTGCTGTGGTTCGCAATATCGCTATGTTGTTTGGAGTTAAGTTGAGAATTAAACCTATGGTTGTTAAACCTGCCAATGCAAAACAAAAAATTAGCAAGAGTAGGCTTACTATTTTTTTGTATCTTAATATCTTGTTTGCCCCTAACATTAATGTTAGTATACCTTAATTTTAAAAAAGTTGTCAAATAATTTGGATTGATTGTTGAAAAGAAAAAAATATACAAGATACAGTTTGGCAAAACTATAAAGTGATAAGAATTTAAAGAATTATCTTGGAACAAAAGAGTTACAAGGGGCTTTGACCTGCTCGCTGCCAACAAAAATACCATTTGAAAAGCATTCTCCATTTTTGTTAAAAATGCAATTTGCACTGTCGCATGCAATATTCATTGTTTTGCAGTGATGATATGGTGCAACGTCAGGTTCGTGTTCAAACATGTCTTTTGAAACGTCTGTCACCACCTTAGATTTGTCCACCTTTAAATTTTCACAATTGGCATTTTTATCAACTTGCAAATTTTTGCGATTACATTTTGCTTTTTCATTAAAAACGCAGCTATATTTTCTGCACATAACGTCCATAATTTCACCTCACAACAATTTTGCCCTAAGAATTAAAATTTAAACAACCACAAAATTTGACAACATGCTGAGAATTATGTTATAATGTAAATATATGAGAATAAATATCACATATTATTTGGAATTATTGAATTGTTATAATCAAATTTCACATTTGGCAAACGGGAACGAGTATTTTGACGCCCTTAACAATGCTCTTGCAACCGCCCAGATTTGCGACAAAAAGTTTGAATACAATCGCAAAAAATGTGTTAAAGAAATGAACAAGTTTGTTGAAAATGTTATGGAGATTGCAACAGCTCAAGGTTGGGAAAAGCCAATTGCAACGATAATTGACAACTTTAAGAAATGGAACAAAGCATTCCTTGAAAACCTGCACGCTGTTTATGAGGAGAAAGATATTATAAGGAGCAAACATGAAAGTAATTTTAATTAAAGACTTAAAAGGCAAAGGCAAAGCCGGAGATATTATTGACGTAAACCCAAATTATGCCAGCAATGTGCTTATTCGTCAAGGCATTGCAAAAGAAGCAACAGCGAGTGCTTTGAACGATCACAAAGGCCAAGTGGAAGCAAAAGCATTCCATCATGGCGAGATGGTTAAAGAATATCAATCCTTAGCAAATAGAATTAAAAACAAGGTTTATTGTTTCACACTTAATGTGGGCACAAATGGCAAGGCGTTTGGCTCTATAACCAAGCAAGAAATTTTAAACGCTTTAAGTGCGGACGGAATTAAAATTGAAAAAAATCAAATTAAAGATTTTCCAACAATAAAGGGTGTTGGCGATTACAAAATTACCCTGCAACTTATAAAAGAAGTTAGTGTGGATATTGTTGCCAGCGTTAACATAAAATAATTAAAAATTGACGGCAAGTCATATTTCTTTGACTTAGCTGTCATTTTTTGTTAAACTCAAATTGAAAGAATAATTCTTTAAACAATATTAAAGGAATGCTTATGATGACAATTGGCGGAGTTGCCCACATTATTATGGTGGTGGTGTCAATTTTGATTGTTGCCTGTTTAATGTTTGTTGTGGCGCATGTAAGTTACAAATGGCAATGTGTGATTATTTACTCTGCAGTGTTCGTGTGCATGCTTGGAATTGCTTTTCTGCACCTGACTCATTATGGCACACAATTTGATTTCAAAAATTTCTTCACTCAAATGTTTCAAGTTTGCAATTTTAACTTTATTCTTTTACCTTTGTGTCTGATAAAGAAAAATGAACTCGGCAGGCAATATCTGTTCTATTTCTCAATGCCATGTGCGTTGTCAACCTTTGTTACATATGTTTCAGACGTGGAAAATTCAATGTGGTATTCAATTGTAACTCTCAATTTTTGGATTGACCACCTGCTTGTTGTTGCCGTGCCTCTTATGATGATTGCAGCAAGATGGTTTAAACCTCAAAAGAAATACATTCCTTGGGTCTGCTTGTGCATCTTAATTTATTTTGGCTGCTGCTTTATTGCCAACTTTGCATTAAACGGCTGGCAAACATCTGGCCCTCACAATCACTCATACACCATGAGTTCAGGCGGAATTTTGGTGCTTGTTCCATTGTTCAAACTAATTCCGATTCCTTTTGTCTATCTCTTGCCAATGCTTCCAATTTGTGCTTTATTGTTTTATCTAATATCTATTCCTTTCAAAAATTATAAAACAATAGATTTATTAAACCCACCAAAATCCAATAAAAATAAGGAGAAACAATGTTTTACATAATTTTGTCAATCTTAATTGCCATTGTGTTGGCAACCTATTGCATTTTGAATTTTTGCGTGTTTAAAAACAATCAAAAATTTAAAGTAATCACAAATAAAGTTTTAAAAATCATGGTTATTGTTTATGTTTGTTTAATGTTGCTTTCATTGCTTTTGCCAGACGCCTTTGCCCTTTCCCGCTCTGCTGAAGAATTGGCAAATGAAAACATTAATTATGGTTACGCTGTCCTAAGATGGCTTGCCATGATTAACTTTGTTGTTCTGCCAATTGCAGTGTTTTACAAAAACAGAACAATAAGAAACATTGCAATCTACTTTGGCATCGCACTGACTATTGCTCAAATTTGTTTTTATAGTCATTATATTGCAGACTTCACCTCTGTTGATGGCAGAGGTTTAAATTCCATATCTGTAATTTCACAACCTTTTAAAAATTTCTTAATAGATAAAACTTTTAGATCCATTTGGTTTGGCTTAATTTTGTTTATTCAATTGTTAGTACCTGTTGTTTTGGCAATTAATGAAAAGCATGTGTTCAACTTTAAAAGCGGAAAAGAATATTTATATTTCTTCCTCACCCTGCCTTTTATAATTTTATCTGCAACACCAATTTACGCCCCTCAACATTTGTTTGGCTATTCTTCAATTATATTTGACGCATACAACTGGGTGC
Organism: uncultured Clostridia bacterium; assembly: GCA_934747385.1. Classification (GTDB taxonomy): domain Bacteria; phylum Bacillota; class Clostridia; order Christensenellales; family UBA1242; genus Onthoplasma. Next base: position 348,736 of record CAKVGK010000001.1, read on the forward strand.
ATATCTGTTGGTTTTTGGCAGTTATAATTGAAATTATTGCCTTGTACTTTATATTTAGGAAACAAACAGAAGAAAATAAAATGGTTTTGTTGTTTGTGTTGTCACTGTCGCTGATTATGCAATATCTTCAAATGTTTTCAGCAATCTCAATTAATATTGCAAGACTGCCTTTCCAACTTTGCAATTTGGGTGCTTTCTTTATTTTGATTTCGCTTATAACAAAAAATAAAAAGTTATTCAATTTTACAGTTATCATTAATGTTATTGGCGTATTATTCGCGTTGGCAAGTCCAGACGTTGATGGTGAAGGTTTGTTTTACCTATACAACATGCATTTTATATTTGAACACACCAACGTTTTGGTTGTTCCTATTCTCGCTTTAAGTTTTGGCATTTTCCCAAGGTTAGATAAACACGCCTTGTTTGATTGCCTGATTGGTTTTACATTATACTTTGTTTGTGCTTTGTTGCTTGGCACAATATTCAATGTTATAGCAACAAAAACTGGTAACACTTTTTGGGCTGCAAATTACCTGTTCATGTTTGACGGCGAAAAGGCAGCAAAACTTATTCCTTTCACCAAAGCGTTATTTGACATAAAGTTCAATATAGGCAAAGCGGTTGTTTACCCTGTAATTCAGTTGGTCATTTACTTAGTATTTATGCTAATTTGCACAATTCTATATTTCATCATTAAGTTAATATATTTAATTAAAGATAAAGTATCTGCAAAAAACACAAATTCAACCAACAAAATAATGGAAAATTAAAAGAGGTTTAATATGAAAAGAAAAATTTTAAGATGTTTATGGCTCATTCCTTTGATTGCCGGCATTTGCTTGGGCATTGCAGGAATTTCTAAAATCAATCAGGCAAAAAATATGTATGTGCCTGAAATGGGTGAACAAGGTTGGTTTGACGCGGCTACCACACAAGATAAAATTGAAAATGTTGGTTTTGTTATGTGTGCTATTGGTTTTATGTTTTGCCCTATCATCGCTTTGGCTGTGGGTTTCACCGTTAAAGGCTTAACAACCACACCAGAAGAACAAGCAGAAGCGACCGCAAAAGAACTTGATAAGAACAAACGTTTCAAGAAAAAGTTGAAAGAACTTGCCGGTGAGGACGCAGCAAAAAAATATAATTACGACGATATTTACACCGACAAAGACGAGAACTACGAAGAGGACGAAGACGAGGAGGGTTTGGACTTTGATGAAATTGAAAGCCCATACCCAAGGGTGAAAAAATTGCTTAAATCTGCTTCATCATCTTCAAGCAACAAAAGCAAAACAAGATATTGTGAATTTTGTGGAAGCGTGAACAGCGGCAGTGCAACAAAATGCTCTTCTTGTGGTGCAAGTTTCACAAAAAAATAATTTAAAAATGAATTAGATATAAAAAAATCCCATTAACTTTTCAACAATATTGTTGAATGGTTTAATGAGATTTTTTTCTTTTTTAGCAATATGTTACTTGTTTTTCAATGTATGGAACAAGTTCGTCCACACTCAAGCGAATTTGTTGCATTGTGTCGCGGTCGCGCACTGTCACAGTGTTGTTTTCAAGAGTGTCAAAGTCGATGGTTACGCACATTGGAGTGCCAATTTCGTCTTGACGGCGATAGCGTTTGCCAATTGAACCTGCTTCGTCGTAACTAACCATAAAGTGTTTACTTAGTTCGCGATAAACTTCTTCTGCCTTTTCGCTTAAATTCTTTTGTAAAGGAAGCACTGCAACCTTGTAAGGGGCAAGTGCTGGGTGGAAGTGCATAACAACACGGGTTTCACCGTCTTCCAATTTTTGCTCGTCATATGCTTCGCACATAACTGCCAATGTCAATCTGTCTGCACCAATTGAATATTCCACAACATTTGGAATGTATTTTTCGTTTGTGTAAGGGTCAAGGTATTGCATTGATTTGCCGCTAAATTCTTGGTGACGAGATAAATCCCAGTCGCCACGGTGGTGAATGCCATTAAGTTCTTCCCAACCGATTGGGTACAAATATTGAATGTCGCAAGCCGCTTTTGCGTAGTGAGCAAGTTTGTCATGATCGTGATAACGCAAATGGTCTTTGTTAAAGCCAAGGCTCAGCAAAAAGTCCATTGCTTTTTGCTTGTAGTCTGCATAAAATTTCATGCTGTCTTCCGGTTTACAGAACCATTGGTGTTCCATTTGTTCAAACTCAATTGTGCGGAATGTGAAGTTGCCTGGGGTAACCTCGTTGCGGAATGCTTTGCCAATTTGAGCAATGCCAAAAGGCACTTTTGCACGCATGCTGCGTTGAACGTTGAGGAAGTTTACAAATTCACCCTGCGCAGTTTCTGGGCGGAGGTAAATCAAGTTTTGACTGTCATCTGTCACGCCACGAGAAGTTGAAAACATGAGGTTGAAATTGCGAATGTTGGTCCAATCGCATTTTCCGCATTTTGGGCAGCAAACATGGTGCTCTACAATATATTTTTCCATTTCCTCATTGCTCATAAGGTCTGGATTGACAGTTCCTTTGCTGTGAGCCTCAATCAAATTGTCCGCACGGTGACGTGTTTTGCAAGACTTGCAGTCCATTTTTGGGTCAGAAAAACTTGCGGTGTGTCCACTTGCTTCCCAAACTCTGCTATTCATAAAAATGTCCGCGTCAATGCCAAAACTGTTATGGCTCTCTTGCACAAACTTTTTCCACCAAGCGCGTTTAATGTTATTTTTAAGTTCCACGCCAACTGGGCCGTAGTCCCAAGTGTTGGCAAGTCCGTCATAAATGTCGCTGCCTGGGAAAATGAGCCCCCTAGATTTGCATAAGTTTACTATTTTGTTAAAATCTCCCATAAAAATCTCCTTTTTGTTTTTAAACCATATTTCAATTTTTTGTGCGTTTAACTTAGGAATATATAAAAAATCCCTACGCAAAAATTTTGCATAGGGACGATAATTCATACCGCGGTTCCACCCTAATTGGTTAAATACCCTCTTTAAAACTTGTTTCGTAAGTCAGCCGAGTGCCATTTTAGCACTTCCAAGCAAATCGCCACTTTGCTTATTGGATTAACACTATTATACTCAATTTTTTTGAATTGTCAAACAAAGATCGCAATTTAATGCAAAATCCTTATTCAAATTCAATTGCGTTTTCTGGCATTGTGAACACAACTTGATGGTCTATGTTTGCATAGTCCGCAATTTTGTTATAGTACTTTTCCTTAACTTCTTGATTTTGGCAATCGTTAAATACATTGTAATTTGCACGCACAAAGTTTTTAAGTTTTGCCAAATATTCAGGCATATTTTGCTTAATTTCCTCAATCCTTGCTTGGGCTGGTTGCTCAAAATCAATGCTTGTTGATTGAAGAAGTGTGTTAAGTTTTTCAGCCGCTTTAACATTGCCAATCACATTTGCCAAATATTTTATGTCCGCTTCCGCCGTTGTTAACTTGGTTTTTGCAGCTGTTTGGCTCAACAATTTTTCAATGTCTTTATTAACGTCCAAAACTGAAGCATAGGTCTTCAAATTTTTGAAATTTTCAACCAATTCTTGTGCTTTAATTTGAGTTGCTTGAACAAAGGCTTTCTTTTTGGTGAACGCGTCAATTTTGGTTTGAGCCATTTCTCGCAACTGAGCAATTTGTTCGTCGTCGCTATCTTTTAAATTGTCTTGCATTGTGGTCAATGCGTCAATACGGGAATTGATTGAAGCAACATTTTTGCTCATTTCGCTTGCAACTGAGGTTAAATTTTTAATGTTTTTGTCAATAGACGTTTTAGTGCCATAAATGATATTTGCGTCAAGTTCGCCTTTCAGTTTAGCGTACTCGTCATTGCCAGTTTGAACAGATTGGTCGCTTGTGTTCAATTGAGAAACCAAGTTTTCTGCCTTAAAAATTATGGCTTTTTGCTCTGCAATGAAGCGCTTTTTCCATTCGGTTTTTTCCTTGTTTGTGGTTTGAACATTTTTTAACGACAATTTTAATTTTGCAAGGCAATTTTCAAGTTTTTCAACTTGATGTTCGTCATGATTTAATGCTTTAACAACATAAATTTTGCCAACAATTTCGTCAATCGCCTCTTCAACCTGCTTCTGATTTTCAATCATCAGTGCTTGCAAAGACTCGGCGTGTTTTTCAAGTTTGTTTGCTTGTTCCAAGGTTAAAGTTCCATCAAACATTGCTTTGATTTTTGAAAGTTTTGAGTTGCAACTCTCAACATTGTCGCAAAGCAGGTCAACCATTTGAATAAAATTTTCAACTTCTGCTTGCTCGGCTATTTCAGCTTCATTCAACTCGTGTGCTTCAGTTTTAAATTGTTCAAGTCCATCAATGGCGGTTTTTGTGTCGGCTTCAAACGTTTTGAGTGAGTCAACAATATATTTTTCATCTTCCGCCGTAAGGTTGGTTTTGTGCAAAATTTTAGATATTTTTTCAACCATTTTATCGCCATCTTCCAAAGGTTGACCTTTTGCTTGTGCCAATTTTTGGGCTAATCTTTCAATGAGTGAATTATTGTTTGCCTTTTCAACTTCGTCAACTTTTTCTTGTTCCAATTCATCAGTGCGTTTTTCAATCAAGTTTTCTTCTTTTTTAACTTCTTCAGCCTGTGCAAGTTTTAATTTTTTATTATTAATGTCAAAATGACCTTGCTTTTTGTTTGCTTTGCCTGATTGAAGCATTTTGTCTGCAAATTCTTTAATTTCTGGGTGTTCTGCGCCCAATTGAGCAACTGAATTGTAAATTCTATGTTTGTAATGAATCAAACCAAGATTATAGTCCACATTCAAATTTTTGATGAATGCTTGTTCATTGTCGCCCAACATTGGGTAATCTCTGTATTTGGCAAGCAAATAACCTCTTGAAAGGTTGAGCATTTCCAAACATTGTTCCCTAACTTTTGTGTTAGGTTTCAAATCTTCGTGAGTCAAAGTGTAGTCGCTAAGCATGACGTCGCGTTCAATGGTGAGTTTGTCAAGTTCGTCTTGAAGGGCGATTTTTACATTTCCCCTTGCAAACCTAACTTGCCTTGAAAGTTTTTTGATTTTCTTGTTTTTTTCTGCAAGCAATTTTTCATACTTCTTTGCAAGATAAGCATTTTGACCATTGATGTCTGCTTTGCCGTCCACCACGTGCAACACGCCAGTGAATTTTTCTTTGTCAAAACTCAGCATGATTTTTTCTTCCAAAATGTTGAAATTTTCAAGCATTGTTTCAACTTCATTTTTGTTTAATGAATAATATGCTTGTTTACCATATTGTTTTTTTGCAAATTTTTGACCTTTTTCCCATTGAAGTTCAGTCTGCTTTGCAAAAGTGTTTAAATTTTCGTAAAATTGCTCTTGCTGCTTAATTCTGTTGTGATAAAGTGGGTTGTCAATGCTTTTGCTGATTTTTCGCCTTGAAGTTGCCGAGCGAATGGCATTTGTGACCATAGCAAAAGGAATTGAAGCCACAGACGCTGCTGCAACAATTGGCAGAATTGGCAAGCCTAAAGTGGTTAAAAAGCCCAAAGGGGTGACCATAAGTTGCAAACTGCCAAGTGCCAATGCTTTTGCATTTTTAATGTAAGTTTTGTTGGCGCGCTTTCTGTCGTAAGTTACTGCACCTTTAAATTTGCCATCAATCACACTTAAATTGGCTGGAATAAAGTTGTTATAAAAAGCGTTTTCGCTTGCCGAGTCGATTGTTTCGGCATAGTCTGTCATCTTATATCTTTCTTGTGCGTTGCTCAATTCAACAAGTTCGCCTTGAGAATTGTAAACAGTTTCAACGTTATACTCGCCTTTGCGATATTTTTCCAAAAACTCTTCTTTAATTTTTGAAGTTTGTTCGTTTTCAATAATTTCATCGCTGTTTCTTGGTTTAAGCACTTGCGCATTGTTGTAAACGCTTGATGAATTTTTGCTTGTTTGAACCACGGCACATTGGGAAATTGGCTTGTTAACGCGTTTAAGCGTTCTTGGGTGAGAATTTAAACTGAGATCGTAAAACCCGTTGCCAACTTTTATTCTAAGTTGATTGCGATTTTTAAATTCAGTTTTCGGAACAACAACTGTATGCTCCCCTGTTGCGTTAACAAAACTGAACAAATAATGTGTGAAATCTGCTTCCGCATAATCATAACACAAAGGTTGAATGTTTGACTCTTCAAAATATCTGCCATCCTTTGTTTTGCGATAACTGCCTGGAGCAGCAATGTTGTTAGCGTCAAGAGTTGGAGTTGGCTGCATGATGTGATTTGAATAAACTTTTGTTAACTGCTCCACTGTCAATGGTTTTAATTGTACAAAATTTTCGCCCACCTTTAAAAACATTTCTTGCCCAACATAAGAAAGATAACCGCCATCTTCCGCAGTTGGCTCGGTTGCGAATGTTGTTTTGTCAATCGCTGGAGTTTCACCGTTTGCACTGGTGAACAAATCATTAATGCTAACAAAATGAGTTTGTCCGTAACTATCAGTCACATAAATAAACTCGCCCTGCCTTTCTGCGTCCAATTCAAACCTTTTGGTGTGAGTTTTTCTGGTTGTGCCGTCGTCAGTAAATTCACGAACATTCAAATGGTCTTCAACTGGTGTGAATTCTTTCCTTCCCAACGCTTTGTGCAAAAGGCTGCTGCCGTTCTGTGCAGAATAAGTTGTTTGATATTCTTCTTGGTCGATTATGGCGTTTTGCTCAAACTTGCCTTTATCCATTTCCTCAACCTCACGGCTGCCAACATAAAGATTAACACCTTCCAAAGCAGAGCCGTTTTGAATAGCGTTCAAAAGTTCTGGGTCGTGAATGTCTGCAAGACTGGTGGCAACTCCGTCACGGAAAACAAAAATTTCGCTTGCATTGAATACTCTATATTCCTTGTCCCCTTTAAGGCGAACAAAAACTTTTGTTTTTTCTAAATAGTCATTTGAACTGGCGGTTTTCAAACCCAAAGTTTGTTTCAAACCATAACTTTGCCTTGCTTTGCCATCTGTTAATTCGGTTGCAACAGTGTTGGCAGAAATCATCAAATCAGTTTCAATTGAATTGATTTTGCTGCCGTCACTCAAACGAAGATTTTTGGCATTTGAAACCATTTTGTTAAAACTTTCAGTTGGTCTTGCAACTTCATTGTTAACAAAAATCCTGCGATTATATTCATCACGAAAGTCGGTTAAAGGCACAGTGCGCCTTTCTCCCGATTGCAAATTAACAGCAACAAAAATACTTTCAAAAGGCTTGCTGCCCAAATCGTTAGTGTTCACAGTTAGTTCATTCGTTAAAATAACCGCCATAATACCCTCTTTTTTTGATTGTAACACAAAAATATGCAAAAATCAATAAATTGCAAAAACAAACCCAAATTTAAACAATATGGATTTAAGAATTAATTTGAGTTTTTGCTTGACGAAATGATTTTTTTGTTTTATCATTTAATTATTGGAAATGCGTTTGCGTTACCAAATCTTAATAAAAACTATGACGGTGTGTTAAGTAACATTTTTGTTCCATTTTAGAGAGGTCACCCCTGGGCTGAAAGGTGGCTATGTTAAGCAAAAAGGTGAAGTTCAGCACTTGAGTTGCTTTCCGGTAAAGGCTGAAAAGTTGTTAAGGAGAGCCAGACAAAACTGTGAAAATGATATGAGGTCACGATTTGCACGACGCTTTGTTAATCATCTAGCTAGCAAAAAGAGCATTCATTCAGGGACCCCGGCAAGGCTTAATGTAATGGACTTGTTGGGGAGAGGAACAATTGCTCGCTAGGCTTAGATTGCGAAGTTTACAAGCAAGCTAGCAAAAAGAGCAATTGTGACGAAGTTAGGTGGTACCACGAAACATTCTCGTCCTTAACAATTGGGCGAGTTTTTTTATTAAAAGGAGAAATATTTTGAAAACTTATATTGCGGACACAAATATTATTATAGGAATTGTAAATGCGTTGAAACCAAATCAAGGTCAAATGCAAAACAAGAACATTATGGCATTGGCAAAGTTGGTTGAACAGCGAAAAATTAGGCTTATGATAACCCCTGCTGTTTACAACGAACTCAAAGCTGGCGAGGCAAAGGACGGCGGTGCAGCAATGGACTTTGTTCAAAATTATTGCTACTATCACTACCTTAACGACAACGAGGAAAGAACAGCCAACCAATTGACAATTGGCTACATGACTGGTGAAAATTCTGCAATCGCACAGCGCTCTGGTAAAAAAACAAATTATATTGACGCAAGAGTTTTGGCAGAAGCCACAATAACTTACAACACAGGCAAATTAAGAATTGCCAAGTTTATAACCAGAAATGTTAAGGATTTTGACAATTTAAGCCAAATTGAATATATAGACAAAGCGTTTAATTTAAAATCCATTCCAATCAATTCAAATCAAACAAACAATGTTGAAAAGGGATTATAAGGAGAGAAATATGCAAAACAAAATACAAGAAATTTTGAGTTATGTTAAAGAAAAAATTGAAGAAATTAAAACCAGCGTAAAATGCCAAGCATTGCGTGTTGAAGTTTTGGGCAAATCTGGCAAATTGACCGAACTTTTCCGCTTTATGAAGGACGTGCCAAAAGAACAAAAGCAAGAAATGGGTCAACTTTTGAACAGTGCTAAAAACGAGGCAGAAAAATTGATTGACGCAAAAGAAACACTGCTTGCAGACGCAGAACTTAACGAAAAACTCATGAATGAAAAAATTGACGTAACACTTGACACCGCCACAGATGAAATTGGCGCGCTTCACCCAGTTACGCTTGACTTTATTCGCATGGGCGAAATTTTAACAGGTATGGGTTTCAGCCAAATTGATGGGCCAGAAATTGAATTGGACAAATACAACTTTGAATTGGTGAATGTGCCAAAAGACCACCCTAGTCGTGACATGCAAGACAGCCTTTATATCACCCCAGAAATTTTAATGCGCACTCAAACCAGCAACACTCAACCAAGAGCAATGGAAAAAATTAAACCACCATTTAAAGTGTTCAGTTTTGGACGCGTGTTCCGTAAGGACGAAATAGACGCAACACACACCCCAGCTTTCCACCAGCTTGAAGGCATTTATATTGATAAAAAAGTGTCACTTTCAGACTTAAAACATGACTTGAGCCTCATTTTGAAGAAATATCTTGGCGAAGCCACAAAAACAAAATTTAGGGCAAGTTTCTTCCCATTTACTGAACCTAGCGTTGAAGTTGACGCAGAATGCAATGTGTGCAAAGGCAAAGGTTGCCCAGCATGCAAAGGTGCAGGTCAATATGAAATTTTGGGTGCAGGCATGATTCATCCTCACGTTTTGGAAATGAACGGCATTGACCCTAACGTTTATAGTGGCTACGCGTTTGGTTTTGGTTTTGACCGCTTCCCAAAAATGCGTTACAAAATCCCTAATGCAAAAGTTATGTTCGAAAACGACATAAGGTTTATAGAGCAATTCAAGTAAGTAGGCAAAGGAGAAGAAAATGAAAGTATTATTATCATGGATTAATGATTATGTTAACACCAGTAATATTGAATTAAAAACTCTTGTTAAGGGTTTGACAGACGCTGGTTTTGAAGTTGAAGAAGTTATTGACAAATCCAAAGGGCTTGACCATGTGGTTGTTGCAAACATAACTGAAATAAACCGCCACCCTAATGCGGACAAATTGGTTATTTGCCAATGCACATATGGTTTTGGCAAAACTCAAATTGTAACACACGCCACAAACATGAACGTTGGTGACAATGTGGTTTTGGCTCTTGATGGCGCAAATTTGCCAAACGGTGCATGCATCAAAAATGGTGAACTCCGTGGCGTTCCAAGCAATGGCATGTTCTGCGCAGGCGAAGAATTGTGTATTGACGACAGCATTTACCCAGGCGCAAGTGTTGACGGCTTGCTTATTTTGGCACCGGACTGCGTGCCTGGCACACCGATTGCAGAAGTTCTTGGTTTAAACGAGGTTGTTTTGGACGTGAATGTTTTGCCAAACCGCGCAGATTGCAACTCCATTTACGCAATTGCAAAAGAGATTGGCGCAATTTTTAATTTGCCAGTTAAACCTCTTGATTTAACTTACACTGCAACCGGCAGCAAAAAAGTTGACGTTAAAGTTGAAGCAACAGATTTGTGCCCAAGATACGAAAGTGTTGTTGTTGAAAATGTTAAAAATGGTGCCAGCCCAGCCTGGATGCAAAAGCGTCTGACCCTGCTTGACCACACCCCGCACTCACTTTATGTGGACATAACAAACTATGTTTTGTTGGAAGTTGGTCAACCTATGCACGCATTTGATTTAAGCAAAATTAAAGGTAACCAAATTATTGTCCGACGTGCGCACAACGGGGAAAAACTTTTAACTTTAGACGAAAAAGAGAACGAACTCAACCCAGAAAACCTTGTTATTGCCAACGCGGAAGAGCCTATGGTTATTGCAGGCATTATGGGCGGAATGGAGTCTGGCACATATGAAACAACTCAAAGCGTTATGCTTGAAAGTGCAAACTTCCATTTTGCAAACATTCGTAGGTCAGCGCACGCACTTGGCATGTTGAGCGACAGTTGCATTCGTTACAGCAAAGGCGTCAACATAGAAAACACCGAAGTTGGCTTAAAACGTGCGCTTAATTTGATAACCAAACTTAACGCCGGCACAATTTCCAACCAAATTATTGATGTTCACACCACTCTGCCCGCTCAACGCACAGTTGAAAGCAGCGTGTGCCGCATCAATGAACGCCTTGGGCTTGAAATTCCAGCAGAGGAAATGGTGCGTATTTTAAACAAATTGGACATTAAAACCACTGTCAATGGCGACAGGCTTGTGTCAATAATTCCTTGCGAACGCACTGACATTGAGCGCGAGTGCGACATTTGCGAAGAGGTTGGCAGAATTTATGGCTTGGACAAAATCAGCATTGAAAGCAACACTGCAACAGATTTTCACACTGTTGGTGAATTGACAGTGGAACAAAAAAATATTAACAAACTTAAAGTTAACAGTGCCTTATTTGGCTTTGATGAAACCCTCACTTGGCAGTTTGGCAGTCCAAAAACAATTCAAAACGCAGGGTTAAATTTGGCTGAACATATTGTTATTGCTAACCCAATTGGGCAAGATTATAGTGTTGTGCGCCGCAGCCTTATTCCTGGCATGCTTAACACAATCAGTTTCAACTTAAAGCAAGGCAACAAAGACCTTAAATTGTTTGAATTGGCTCGTGTGTTTATTGCAAAACAACTGCCTTTAACCGAACTCCCTGACGAACACAACAATTTGTGCTTGAGCATGACCGGGAATTACGATTTTTACAACCTTAAAGGTCGCCTTAACAAAATTATGGCAAGCATTGGCGTAACTCTTGAATATCGCCAAGCACAAAACACAATGTTCCACCCTGGCATTTGTGCAGACATTTATTTGTACAACCGCAAAATTGGTGAGATTGGTGAAATTCACCCAAGCATTTTGAAAAATTTTGACATTAACCAAAAAGTTTTGATGGCAGAAATCAACTTAAGCAATGTAATTTGCCGTTTGAACGACCGCCACACAGGCAACGCGCCAGACAAATTGCCATATATCACTCGTGACCTTGCCATTGTTGTTGACCGCGATACTCCAGCCAGCGAAATAATTAAAGTTGCCTTAAAGGCAGACAAACAGAATATTGTTAACGCAAAAGTGTTTGACGTATACGTTTCCGACAGTGTTGGCGAGCATAAAAAGAGTGTTGCATTCACTTTGTCAATTCGTCAGGGTGAAAAGCCATTGGCGGAAAACGAAATTTCACCTATCGTAGAAAAAGTTTTGCAAGCAGAAATTTCCACATTGAATGCAACTTTGCGAGCATAATCGTCGCAACACGCCATTAAGTTAGTTCGCTAGCTAAACCAACGCGAACATAAACCTATAGGCGGTTGCTCCTCTTCCCCAACAAATCCACTAGTTTTGGCTTTGTTGGGGGCCCATTGTAAAAACCTCTTACGTTTTGTTACACAACTACACGCCATTAAGTTAGTTCGCTAGCTAAACCAACGCGAACAAGAAAATAAGTTATCCACAAAAAATACACCAAGAAGGTGTATTTTTTTAATATTCGCTTTCAATTGTCACATTCATTTGAAAATCTATGCCTTGAAGATAGTTTTCCTTGCCCACTTGATTTAAATATTCCTTAAATTGTTTGTTTTTAAAGCAGTTGAAGTTTTGATAAATTTTTAAAATGTCCAAATTGTTGGTTTTACAAAAGTTTACAGCATTGCTCAAATTGTTTTCCACTTTTTCCTTTATTTTTGAAAGCAATGTAGCAGTGTAAAACTCTTTGTTGCGACGCATAAACGAAGATTTTTGCTTGTTTTGCACAATTTCTTCAATGTACATTGTAAGCGTTAAATCCAATTTATAAATTGGTTTGTCATTTTCAAAACTGACTTTAATTTTTGGCTTAGTTTTTGTTATGTTCATAACCACGGTGGCGTCGTCGTAAATTTTGTCCGTCACGTTGTTTATAATAAGCAAACCTTTATATTCTTTATTAACAAACAAATTCATATTTTGCCCAGACTCAAAGTTCAGTTCAGTTTGTTTTTTGCCAAACTTGAATATTCCCATTGTTCCGTCGTTTAAAAGATAAAGTTTTTCATTTTGCTCTGTTTGGGCTGTTCCCTCACTTTCGCCCTGTGCGTTTGCCTGAACCTGAATGGCGTTGTCGACTTGCTGTTTTTTAACTGTTATTTTTGGCAAAACACCAATGCCTATGTCGCTGAAATAGCCGCGATAAAAGTTGTCTATGTTGCTGCCTTCTGACAGAATGTATTGTTTGTCAAAATTTATGACTTGTTCAATTTTAAGTTGCTTTTGAGTGTACAAGTTTTTCATGGCGTCGCTAAAGTCTTGAATGTCGCCACCAAAATTTATCAGCATTGCGTTGCGGCTGACCTTTTTTAACCTAACCATAAAATCAAGTGCACTAATAATCCCAAGTGAGCAAAGATTATCTCCAAAAGCCATAACTTCGCACTGCGAAAATCCCATTTCTTTGCCTATTGACAGGGAAATATTGTCCATGGCATCGCCCAAAGTTTCACCAACTGCGTTATAAAAATTATAAGTTGGTTTTTTACCCTCACCAGGCGCCAGCACGCTTGCACTCAGTGCAAATTGGTCGTCTTTAAAATCCACCGACATTAAAGTTACAATTGCCTCAGTTTGGCTCATGGCTAGTTTGCTAAATTCTGGAATAGTTACAATAAGCAACAATACAAACAACCAAACAACCAATTTTCTTGGGCTAAATATTGTTTTAACTTTTTGCATGTTTCACCTCTTTTGACCGAACAACATTGTTATGAATTGCGTTTGCCAAAATTAATATTAATGGCAAAACGTAACTTGCCACAATTGTTATGCAACTGACAATAGGGTTATAAAACAAAGCCTCTGGCTCTATCGTTTTTTTGCCCCATATGCCCCAAAACACAATGTATGTGTCCAAAGCAAGAACTCCAATTGTTGTTGATTTTATGTTGAACAAGTGCAAAAATGCCTGCACCATACAAAACGAATACAGTGCAAAACTTACCATTTGCGCCACAACCCACAAACTGACAACAAGCCAACTCAATTCCCCAATGCTGGAACGCGAGCCATTGAATTGTGAAATGTCACTCACACAAAATTGGTGTGTTGGGCTGGTTACGCCAAATAAACCATAAAACACAAAATATAAGAGCAAAGTGACAGCAATTGCAACCAACATAAAAACAATTAGCGTGCGTTTTTTTGCATCCTTAAAATCCACATAACCATAGATCAACAACAAAAAGGTTGAAGACCCAAACCAAGAAACATATTTAAAACCAGTGTACAAAACCGGCTGAACCCCATCTTCAAACATTGGCAAAAAGGAAGTTAAGTCCACACCTGAAAACGCTTTTATGGCAATATAGATGCAGGCAAACAAAATTGGCAGCCAAAGCAATTCAAACATTCGGGCAATATTTCTTATGCCTTTGTAAACCGTAAATCCAACCACTGCCATGAGTGGAATGCCATAATAAAACCACGAAAATTCTTCGTAAAAATTTTGAATTATAAACAACTCCAACCCTTTGCCAATGATTGCCAAAACAATGGCAAAATACAAAAGTAAAACTGCCAAAACCACTTTTGCCACAACAACACCCATTATTTCTTTCAAAAAGTCATAAAAAGATCTGTTCTTGTTTTTTTGCATTAAACCAACAATCATTAATGCATAAATAAAGTCAACAGTCATCAAAACAACAGGCACAACCCAGCCCATATTTTTTGCGTCCTCATACAGCAGCCCAGGCAGAGCCATAAGTTTAACTGCAACAAAACTCATCATAACCAAAATGGACATTTGCCTATAACTAATCTTCATTGTTGCGCCTCCTGTTCAAATTGTGTTTGTTGTTTGCAATGGATTTTGGACGCTGCATCATTTCCTTGATGGTCTTGCGTTTGAACATGTCCTTTTGGTCACTGGCAATGTATGGTGCGGTTGGTGCAAGATAAGCGGAATTGTAACTGTCAAAACTGCAAAGATATGAAATGATAAATACACAAAAAGCAATAACCCCATAAAGCCCCAAACAAGACCCCATAAGCAACACCAAAAGACGCAAAATACTGAACTGAGCGGCTTGGCTTGGAATAATGTAAAAGGTTATTCCAGATAATGCCACAATCATAACTGCAGGCGGACTAACAAGCCCTGCTTCGACGGCTGTCTCGCCCAAAATTAGCGCACCAACAATGCTCATTGCTATGCCAAAGTATTGTGGCATGCGCAAGTTTGCCTCGTACAAAATTTCAAACAACAAAATTATAAACAATACCTCCACAAAAGGCGAAAAAGGTATGCCTTGTGTGGTGTTCATAATTGTAACCAAAAATTCTATTGGCAAAACTTTGTAATGGAACTTTTCAAGTGCCACATACATTCCAGGCAGCAGCACCGCCATAATGACGCCCACAAAGCGCAAAATCCTTACGAAAGTAACGCGGATTGGTTGGCTGTAATAGTCATCGCTGTTCTGCATATCCTCCATTAAAACAAAAGGCAGAGTCAAAGCAATTGGGCTGCCATCAACCAAAATGCCAATTCTGCCCTCAAGCATTTTTCCAACCAGAATGTCTGGCTTTTCTGTGTCACCGACCTGTTTAAAAAGCGATTTTGGGTTTTTTTGCAAATAGCTAACCAAATAGTGACTGTCAATCAACCCATCAATTTCAATCTTATTAAGGCGTTTTAGAATATGCTTAACCACTTTTTTGTCCGCCACCGAGTCAAAATACAAAACAGCCACCTGAGTTTTGGTCAGTTTGCCAATTTCAAGGGTTGTAACCACCAAATCGTCTGTTTTTGCACGTCTTCTAACCATGCTGAGGTTGTATTTTATGCTTTCGTTAAAGCCCTCTCTTGGGCCTTTGATAACCACACTTGTTGGAGGCTCATTAACTGCACGAACAACAATTTTTTCAACGTCACAAGACAATATTTCACTGGCATTTTGCACCAACACCAAAGCATTGCCTTGCAGCATTTTATCAACTGCCTGCTCCACACTTTTTGCTGAACTAATCTCACTGTTGGCAAGCACATTGTTTTTTAGTTCGCTTAAAACGTCGTCAGTTTGCTTTTCCTCGTACGAGCAGATTGGATAAATAAGTGAGTCGTTTAAAATTTTATCGTCTGTCAAATCCGCAATGTAACAAAGCATAATTTGCGTGCCAAAAAACTGCACAGAACGCGTTTTTAAATCGCTGCTTTCGTGCAGTTTGGATTTTATTTCTTCCATTGTTTTAACTGCATCAACTTTCATAATTATAGTTTGAATAGTTAAAACAAAATTATTCTTTTGCGCAAATCAATTTAGTTTTGATATTGCATTGTGAACACAATTGTTGTGGTTTTGCTTGCGTTGTCGAAACTTGAAAAACTTTCAACTGTCAAATACTTTCTGTTTTCGTTTTCTTGGTCGGTGATATACATATTGTTCATTTTCCACAAAACTTTGTATAGTCCATTGCTTGTCAACTCGCCAATAATGCTTGTGCCAACATTTTGGCTGCTGTTTTCGTCCACTCGCAATTCAAATGTACAACTATTTGTTCCATTTTCCACCAATCGGCTTTTGCCATAAATAATCATGTTCAGTGCAAAGGCTTGCAATCTTGAAATTGTGCCATCATATTCACTGTATAAATAATGTCTATAATCCCAATCGCTCATGTATTTTAAACTTAAAGTTGAGTTTGCATTTTCTGCTTGAGTTTTGCCAGTGGTGATATTTTCCGCATTTGGTGTTAAATACAATTCGTTAACGACCTGTTGCAATTTTTCGTAAGAAATTGTTTTAATTGTGTTGGAATAGTAATCGTAATTTTGCTCTATTTTGCCAATTTGCAACGTTTGAGGCATGGTTACAATTTGGTTTTCTTCCATATTCACAACTTTGAGTGAATTTGTTTTGTTACCAAAATTCAAATTGGATTGTAAATAAGCGTCCGAAACCAAGAAGAACAAGTGACTTGCCATATTGTAAGAATTAGCCTTTGTTCTTGCGTCATAGCGTAAATCGCTGTAAGTTAAATCCACATTGTACCAATTTGCTTCGCTTTCCTCGTCTGTTGCCAATTTGACCTTGTTCCAACTGTGAGCGTGATTTGTTGCAACAGTTTCGCCTGCTCCTCGATAGAGTAATTTACCATTAACTTTTCTTGCTTCAATGCCTTCAATACCACAAAGCAGAACAAATGCTTTTGAAAGGGACTCGCTTGTTGCCTGTGTTGAACCAATCACAATTTCACCATTCGTGGATTGTCCTATATTATAAAGCAGACCCTCCAAGTAGAACTCAGCGCGGTTTCCCCAATCTTTCAACTCACCTTCAACATTGTTCATGCCAACTGTTATGGTTTTTGCGTCCATATTAATGTTGTAAGCAAATTCAAGCCAATCGAAAATTGCACTAACCTTTTCCAAATTAGACATATTTGCAGAAGCGATTGCACTAAGCACAAGGCGTGCATTTTGGTAAACCCTTTCTGCTGTTTGGCTGTTTCCAACAAACACAGGTTTAAATCCATATTGAACCGCCATAAACAATTGTTCAGTTGTGCTAACTTCCATAGATTTGCAACTGTCAATTGCAAACACTGAGTTGGTGTTTCTTCTAAGTGATTTGTCAATATACACATATTGATTTGCATAATCTTTGGCAATTGTTTTATAGTTCAAATTTTCAACCTTTTCGCCGTCAAGCGCGTTGCTGAAATCTAACCTATAAATTCTGTCGTTCACCATTTGGCAACTGAAGTTTTTCAGAATTGCCATTTCAGGGTAGGCCTCCAACAACTTTTTGCTTATATATCCCAAAAGGTTAGCGTTTGTTGTGTTCGCCCCATTAACCAAGTTAAGCCAGTTTCCGTCTGCTGAAAAATCGTAAATACTTGTGTTGCCTGAAACAGAAACGTAGTTTGACGCCTCATCAGCAAGCCTTAAAATTGCTTGTTTTGTTGTTTCGTCCTCAGTTTTTGAAGGAATAAAAATGTTTAATTTATAGTTTTCGTCCACGCCGTGCAACAAATGATACCATAATAAATTTGTGAGTTCTGTAACATTGTTTATGTTGTAATCGTAAATTGTTGAATCATCAAACAAGTACACGCCAAAACGTTCAAAGTCCTTTTGCTCTGTATACCTATAAATTAAGTCATATTGCGCGCTAAATGGGCTTGAAATGTAAGTTTTTGAACTTTCACTGTTCGCTGCCACCACAGATTTGATGAAAATTCTATAATCCCCCTCAACGGTTAAACTATCGTTTATGTTAAAACTGGTTTGTGTGGTTTTGTAAACATACTCTTTGTTTTGAGGGGCAACAACTTTAACAGTGTAACTGTCTGCTTGTTGGTCGCCCGTCCACCTAATCAAAAACTCGGAGTTGGACTGATTTGCATGCAAAATATTGTAAGGAGTTGTTAAACTTTCCAACTTGCTTACAATGGCAAAGTTGCTTGACCTGTCACTTGAATCGTAATAGTCTTTGTCCGCTGGGTGCGCGGTAATGTAAATATAATACTCGCCCGCTTGTTGCAAATATTTTGTTATGTTAATTGAACCAAGGACCTCTGTGATTGGCAAGGTTAAATTGAGTGTTGCCAAATAATTGTAATACTCAGTGTCGTTCAATTTGGTTATTTCAACGCTGTAATTCTTTGCATTTTCTTGCAAGTCGAACGAAAGAATAAACTGCCCATCAGTGAGGTTTGGGTCGCTGACGCTGATATTTGTGACTTGCTTCAATTGTTTACGCAATTTGTACTCATATTTGCTTGGCTTGCTGGCTTGTGTCACCTTGTCCAAATCTTCTGGCAATGCGCGCACAGATATGTCGTGCACACCCGCCTTTGCTTCCCCGTTAATGTCGGTCAAATATTCTGTTATGTCAACTGTGTAAGGTGTGGTGCGATTGTCGTTATACACTGTTTTGATTTGGAAATCAACTTTAATTTCGTAACGATTTGCGCCCTCAACACCATTAAATTTAATAGAATAAAGGTTTTTGTCTGCCGACTTGGTGATTATAATTGGGCTGCCGTGCTCGTCTTTTATCATTTCTGGAGTGTCCAGCACTTGATTGTAAGTAAGAGTAAGGCTTGGGCTTGAAAGGTTGCTGCTTACAAACTTGTCAAACTTATCTGCCACAGCCTGAACTTGCACTCGATATTCTTTGCCGCTTGAAAGCATGCTGGTTAAGTCAATTGAGGTGGCGTAAAATATTTTTGGAATGCAAATTGCTTGGTTGCTTGAGTTGGACAAGTCTGTTACATAAACCTTGTAGCCAATTGCATTTTCAACTTTGTCAAATGAAAGCAAGAATTTGTTGCTGCCAAAGAATCCCACATTTGTTGGTGTTGCCAACTTAATTGAATAGTTTGGTTTAAGTGTTGCGGTGTTGTGTCTTTTGCCTGTAACAACTGCTGTAACGTTAACTTGCTCAACGTAATAGCCAATAGTTAACAAACTTAAACTATTAGTGTTAACAACCAAAACTTCGTTGTTGGTTTCCGCTAAATAATAAGCGCCTTCAACCTGGTTCCAAGTTATATTATCATTTTCAATTCGTATGTTGAGGTTTTCTCCATTTGACGAACTGCTACTCACAAAATTGCCAAGTTCACTATTCGCCTTTTCGCCATAACCCATTGTTTGAACTGAGGCTGAAATAAAGCCCTCTGGCAATTCAAAAGAGAAAATGTCTTTTGTAAGCACAAAGGTTTGAACCTCATCAGGCATGCAAACATACACTTTAAAACCAGAAATTGAGTCCGTGCTTTCCATCTGCCAACTTAAAATATTGTCGGATTGGTTAAATTGCACAACAGGGGCTGAAACTTTGTTGGTGATTTTAAGTGAGGTTGGCGTTGACCAAGCGGAATTGACATAATAATTTTTGCCTTGGGTTTCAAAAACTGCTTGGCAGGTTATTTCGGCATAACTGACAGAGCCAAAATCAATGTTTTTGTTTTTGAATGCTTGGTTCAAATTTATATATATTAAATTTTCACAAACTGGGTCTGTTTCAACACACAAAGCATTAATATCAATGGTTTCAATTTCGCCATTAAAGTCCAATTTCAAATTATTTGTATTTTCATCAACAAGGCAGGACAAAATCCAATCATTTGCCACTTTGTGAAGGTGCAAATTTTGTGGCTCTGCAAGTTTGATTATGTTTTCATAAACAACTTTTGCGCTGAAATCACTTTCCAAATAATTGTTCTCTCGGCTGATTGCTTTAACGTAAAATTTGTATTCCCCCGCTTCGGTTAGCATTGAAGAAAATTCAAATTTATTCAAACTATATTGTGAAGAAAACACATTTGTTGCATTTGCAACAGTGTCAGGGTCGTCCGCCGCTATAATTGTTGAAGGTGTAACAACCTTAACAGTATAAATGTTGGCGTTAAGCACATTGTCCCAAGTTAGGGTTGTGCCTGTGATTTTTGTGTTTGGTGTTTCAATGTGAACTTGGTGCACGTAACTTATTGGGGCAGAAAATTCACTATCTTTCTTTTTACTTGCACATGCTTTAACTTGAATGGAATAACTTTCGCCCAGCACCAGCATGCGAGAAATGTCATATTGCAAATAATTCACGCCATTGCTGTTGAAAAGTTCCATGTAAGGGTTTTGGTTGTTAACAAAAACATTCTGTTCCAAGTCGTTTATTTTAATAACATAATATTCATCATTTTCAATGCGCTGAAACTTAACAATTCCGTCCGCTGCCACGGCAACTTCTTTTGGCGTGGAAAGAAGGTCTTTGTTAGGATTGCCACACCCCACAAAGCAAAACGGAACAAACAAACATAACACAAACACCCAAAAACGTTTTTTCATTTTACCCCTAAAAATTGTTCTCGCTTAATACTCACCTAATAAATGTAGTTTTTGTTGAATAATGAATTTTATTATGCTGAACAATAATTAAATACAATATTTAATCTCTAATTAAAGTATATATAAAAATTTTCCATAAATCAAATAATTTAGACAAAATCCCTCAATATTATCAACATTAAAAATTCATATCAGCCAGCAAAAAACATAGATTATTTTAGAGGTAGTTATGTATTATTGTAGTGATTTTATTTCTCGACCAGTGTTGTCACTTTATGAGGGAGAGTTAATTGGCAACGTTTGCAAGTTGTTGTTTGACAAGAAACTTAAAAAATTGTTGTTTTTGGAAATTATTGGTGAGAACGACAATCATTTTTTGCTTCCAACAAAAAATATCTACAACGTTGGCAAAAACGCCTTAACAATAAAAAACAACACCGCAGTAAGTTTGAAAATTGAAGACGAATGCTATGCCTGTTGTCCGGCAGGCTCAAAAGCGTTTAACATAAAAGGCGAATTCCTTGGCATTATTAAAGAGGTTATTTTAAACGATAAATTCACAACAGAAAAATTTTCGTTTGAAAACAACGATTTGATAGACGCAAATATGCTTGCTTCTTGCGGCAAAAATACTGTTATATTTTACGACAAACAAACCAAAGTTGACGTAAGCAAATTTGTGCCAAACAAAGTTCCAAAAATTTTCAAAACAAAACAGGTTAGCCAAACTTCAATTCTGCCAATTGAAGAAGAAAAAAATGCACAAGTTGTGGCTGTTGAGGAAACACCAAAGCAGGTTCAAAACACAGATTTCTTAATTGGCAAAGTTTGTGTTAAAGACATATTCAATTTTAACAATGAATTGCTTATTAAAGCACATTCTGTTGTAAACAAAAAAAATTTGAAAGAAATTAATCGCTTTGGAAAATTGCGCGAACTTATGCTTTATTGCAAATAAAATATTAAAAAATTGCAAAAATTTCATAAAAAATATGAAAATAATGCAATTTTTTTAATTAAAATTTAATTTTTATTTATTTTTATAGTTTTTTTTAGTTTTTAAAATGATAAAAAGTGAACACTGTCTTTTATCTTTTTAAAGATTTGCAAATGCCTTTCTTCGTCCAAAATGATACGAGCAAACAAGTCTTTCAAACTTTGATTTTTAACTTTTAAAATGGCGTCGTTATACATTTTAATTGCGTCTTGTTCCCCAGCAATATTATTGTTCAACATATCATTAAGTTTTTGTGTGTAATTGATAGACCTTGTGTTAAAGAACATGCCGTTGCTGTCCTCATATCTTGGCACACCACCAAAAGCAGTTATTGCATGCATTAACATGTCTAAATGCTCCATTTCAACAATACCAATTTCCTCAAAAATGTCTGCTATCTCCGCGTGTGTTTTGTCTGCCACAACAGACTGATAAATGTAAGTTAACACAGCATTCAATTCGCCAACCGAACAAAATGCCAAGTTTTTTAATATGTTGACTGTTTGCATGTCGGCGGTTGAATTTTCAATTTCTGGGTATGGTTTTTCTATTCTAACTTCAATATCTTCAAACTCCATAATTTTTCTCCTAATGGTTAATATGCAAAGCAGAAAAATTATGTTAATACTGCAAAATTTAAAAAATTAAAATTTTTGCATTAATTTTTATTAATTTTTTTAAATTTTTATTATTTTTTTATTATTTTTTTATTATTTTTTTATTATTTTTTTATTATTTTTTTATTATTTTTTAAAAAAAATCTATTTTATTAGACAACTAAATAATAAAAAATTCAAATTTAATATTAATAAAATTGTGCACAAATATTTGTTAAAATATATTTTATGTGCTAAAATACTATATAAATATTTTTATATTTTAAGAGGAATTAATGTTTAAGCAAAACAGTAAAAAACAAAAATCTAAACAAACAAAGGACATAGCACGTTTTAACCCAAAAGCTGAAACCGGCTTGACTGCCGAACAAGTGCAAAAACGAATCGAACAAAATTTGGTTAATATCACAAGCACCAAAACTTCAAAAAGCATTTGGAGCATTATTGTAAAAAACGTGTTTACATTTTTCAACTTAACATGTTTATTGGTTGCAATTGCCTTAACAATTGTTGGCGCATATAGCGACATGATGTTTATGGTTATTGTTGTTATTAACACAACCATTGGTATTGTGCAAGAAATAAAAGCAAAAAAGACAATGGACAAACTTTCCCTCACAAACTCAAACTTCACAAAAGTCATTCGAGATGGCGAAGAACAAGAAATTTATAAAACCGAAGTTGTTTTGGACGATTTGCTTGTGCTTAAACCCGGCATGCAAATTGCTTGCGACAGCATTGTGATTTCTGGCAACGCTGAAGTTAACGAAAGTTTATTGACTGGCGAAAGCCAACCTGTTAAAAAAGCAAAAGGGGACTCCTTGCTTGGTGGCAGTTTTGTTTCCAGTGGAACATGCATTGCAAAAGTCAACAAAATTGGTGACGACAACTATATTGCCGAACTTAGCCAAAAAGCAAAAAAATTTAAGCAGGCAAAAAGTGAACTTCTCACCTCTCTTAGAGCCCTTATCAAGATTATATCAATTTTCATGGTTCCAATTGCCATTTTAATGGCGTATAACAACTACAATTATTACGTGCAAAATCCAGCGCAGGATTATAGTTTGATTTACATGACAATCACAAAAACAGCAGGTTGCATTATTGCTATGATTCCAGCAGGCATGTTCCTTTTAACATCTGTTGCCTTGGCTGTTAGTGTTGTGCGTCTTGCAAAAAAGCGCACTTTGGTTCAAGACCTTTATTGCATTGAAATGTTAGCTCGCACGGACGTTTTGTGTTTGGACAAAACTGGAACATTGACCAACGGTTCCATGAGTGTTAAAGATGTTGTTTTGCTTTCAAAGCAAACGGAAAAAGACGTTGATAAAATTGTTTCTTCCATGGTTAACGCATTCCACGACGCAAACCACACTGCCCTTGCCCTTAAATCTTATTTTGGCAAACCTTGTTATTCTGCCGAAAAATCCATTCCATTTTCAAGCGAAAGAAAATTTATGGCCTGCAAATTCAGGTCGGTTGGTGCTTTCAAACTTGGCGCTTACGAGTTTGTTATGGACAAACCTTCCGCTGAACTTAAAAAACTTGCAGAAAATTACTCAATGAACGGCTATCGCGTGCTTTTGTTGGCCGAATGTGACGCAAACTTCAGTGCAACAAGTGCAAAGCCCGTTGCTTTGGTTCTGTTGCAGGACAATATTCGTAAAGACGCACCTAAAACAATTCAATGGTTTAAAGACAATGGCGTTGACATTAAAATCATTTCAGGCGACAACCCAATAACCGTCAGCGAGGTTGCAAAGCGTGTTGGTGTTGAAAATTATGATAAATATATCAGCCTATACGGTCTCAGCAACACCGATGTTATGGAAGCGGCAACAAAATATTCAATTTTTGGACGCGTTAGCCCAGAGCAAAAAGCAATTTTGGTTAAAGCATTAAAAGCCCAAGGCAAAACTGTTGCCATGACTGGCGACGGAGTTAACGATATTTTGGCATTGAAAGAAGCAGATTGCTCAATTGCAATTGCCGCCGGCAGCGACGCAGCTCGCAGCGTAAGTCAGTTGGTGCTTTTAGACAGCAATTTCAGTTCTATGCCAAGCGTGGTTGCAGAAGGCAGGCGTGTTGTTAACAACATTCAAAAATCGTCTTCCCTTTTCTTGATGAAAACCATATTTGCAATCTGCATTGCTGTGTTTGTGCTGTGTTTGAACAAAACATATCCATTCAGTCCTATTCAGTTCACTCTGCTTGAAATCTTCGTTATTGGCTTGCCTTCGTTCTTCTTGGCGCTGCAACCTAACACAAACAAAATTCAAGGTAGGTTTTTAATCAACATTGCAAAAACCACTTTGCCAGCAGGTTTATGTTTGATTGCCAGCACAATAACTATGTATATTTATCAAATGTTCACTGGTATTTCAACTGAAGTTCTTGTAACAATGGCTTCTTTGGCAATTTTGGCAATCGGCTTCCTTGCCTTGTTTAAAATGTGCAAACCTTTCAACTGGTTTAAAACAATAATGTATTTTGCATGCTTGGCGTTAACAATAACCGCCGTTGTTGTGCTTTACGACCTGTTTAAATACGTGCCACTTGCATACCCAGAAATTTTGTTCCTCATCATTGTTTGCCAAGCAGCTTACCCACTATATTACGTGTTAGGCAGATTGTTCGAACTTCCTGGCAAGCAACAATCTAATCAAGAATAATGTTTACAATTTTGTCTTCAACAATTTCAAAATCACAAATGCCCACTAGGGCATTTTTTTTAAACAAAGCAAACGTTGTCGAATTGAAAACAAAATAATTGTCAAACTCTGGAAAAAATTCTTTAATATTTTCCTTGTTCAAGTTCAGGCTTTTGTCTACAAGATTTTCACAATATTTAAAATTTTCTGCCAACACACAATCCATAAACTCCAGCGCTAAAAATTGAGGCTTAAGGCCCATTTCATAATCATCAAGATAAACCAAGTATTTGTTTGTTTCGTTGTTTTTAACACTCAAAACCCTGCCGTGGTTTAGTCCGTCGCACAGGTGTTTCAAAATTTGGCGTTCGCCGTCAGAAGAATTATATTCGTCATAAAAATCTGCCCAAATCGCCTTGCCTTTATTTATAACCACCAAATAATTTCTTGGACCCTCAAAAAATATGTAACAAAACTCACCATCAATTTCATAATGTGAAAATTTTAAGTTTTCCACATTTTTGTGCACAATTTGTTGTTGGTCATAGTTTATTGTTAAATAGTTAGCCAGAAAAACAAACACGGATTTATTCAAAAATTCAAACTGCCTGAAGTCCTGTGTTGATGAAAATTGAAAATTTAAAAACAGATATTTGTCCCCGTCATGCTCCACCATTGTTGTGTTATTTTTTGTGGCAAAACCACAAAATTGTTCATAAAAATTTATATAAATTTCCTGCTCACCACCAGAACACAAAAACCAATTCGAAGATAAATTTGTTAAGCTGTATGGAACATTTGCACATAAAGAGAACCTTTCATTTCCTGTTTGCCCAAAAACAACTTCCTCTTTACAAAGTGGAAAAATTTTGCAATCACAATTGCTGATTAGATAATACATATAAATATTTATGAATTAATTTTTAAAAAATTTCTTAATGGAAAATAATCTCACTGATTAATGAAACTGTTCTGTTAAAAACTATTTTAAATTTAATTAATAAGTTTAATAACACAAAATTTAAAAAAATCTCAAAATAAAACAATAAAATGCAAATCTGTCCACGATAAATGCTTTAAACTGGGGGAAAATAAATTTATGATTAACGATAAAGAAACAAATAAAAATTGCAATGTTCATGTTATGCCGCCCCAAATTTCCGACGACGACATTAATGCTTTATTTTCTGGCATTATTGCCATTATGAAAAAGAAAATTGAGTTGGAAACAAAAGCAAGCGTAATTAATGCTAATTCAAATTTTGAAAAAATTTTGGCAGAATTGAAAGCAAAACAAGCCGAATGCAATCGACTTAAAAATGAAATTATATTTTTAAAATCAAAACTCAAAGAGCAAGAACAATAAAAAAATTTTGCAAAAATTAAACAAAAAAGCACAAAATTGAAAATTTGTCAAGAAATTTCAACATTTTTTTCAAATTCGTTTGCATAAATAAAATTAAATTGCTATATTCTTTTTATAAGTATGAACGAATTGATTTTTTTTGACAACGCCAAGGAGAGTGTTACAAAATTCTTTGAACAAGAATTTGAAAATTTTCCACCTTTGTTAATGTCACATTTCCTTAACAGGTTTAACGATATGCTAGATTACGCTGAAGAGGATTTGAAAATCAAACCAAAAATTATTTTTACAGACAACATTGAATCCATTGTTAAATCTGTGCCAAAAACTATGGCTTTAACAATTTTTGAGGACAATGAAGCCACCATGTTCAATTCCCGCCTTAAGGCAACTTTGGCATTAGCAAGGCAAGACTGGTGCTTGTTTATTGATTTGAAAGAAGATAAAATTTCTTATGGCTTAGTGATGAGTTTTAGAAGCATTAAAGACAAAAACTTTTTGCAGGTGCTGGAAGATGCAACCTTTTCAAAAGAGCGCTTGGCAAAAACACATTGTATTATTGCCCGTCCACTGAACTCTTACTCCATGCTTTTACATTCCATCAGTGGCGAAACTTTAACGGTCAACTTTTCTTTGGATAAATCCAAAAACAACATTTTTACCAAGGAAATTAAAGAACTTGTTGACGCAACATTCAGCAAACTGCGAACCACTCAACGCAAACTTGAAGACATGAAAAACATGTACCTCAACATTTTCACAAGCGTGTTGAACGACGTGCATGGCGCATTGTGCGTTATTGTTGATAAGGATTACGTTGACAACGGACTTTTTGAAGACGGAATTTGGCTTAAAGAGCCAATCAATTTCAGCAAATTATTTACCCAAAGCAAGAGTTATAGCGAAGAAAAATTGCAAGCGCATGCTGATTTGTTTTTGAAAATGCTTAACTTTGACGGCATAACAATTATAGACAATCTTGGCAGGCTGCGCGCTTACAATGTATTTGTTGAACCTAACTCAAAAAAGGTTGGCTACATTGTGGGTGGAGCAAGAAAACGCGCCGCATTCCACATTTTGTCAACAAAACGCAAAGGCATTGTTGGTGTTTACTTCCAAAGCCACGAAGGTGAAGTTTTCTTCCAAGCATTGAAACAGACAAAACCAGCCAAGCCAGAAAAGAAAGAAGAAGTCAAACAAAACACAGAAAAACCCGATTAAATAGCACAATAAAAATGTTTAGCAAACCGCTAAACATTTTTATTGCGAGTGATATTAAAACAAGTTTATTAATGAAATTATTTTTTTAAATTTGCACTAATAAAATGTAAAATTTTATCTTATGCGCATTTTGTTTCGAAGCACTATAATTGTTATTGTCACACCAACAACTATCACTGACACAACCACAATGATAATGATTGCCCAAATATTTAAAGGTTCTTTAACCACAACTTTGAAACTTGTGACAACCGAACCAGAACTACCAACCAGTTTTACATAATAATCGCCTGCTCCGTCTGTCTTTTGAGAGATTGAATGTGTCATTTTCTCGAAACTTGAATTTTCGGTGATTTCACAAATTAATTTGTCATTGATATAAAGAGCTGAATCACCCACTTGTTCGTATATGATGCCAGGGTTGAATGTAATGTCAAAGCCTTTTGTTGTTTCTTTGCCAAGTTCAACTGAGCATTCAATTGTTGGGATTTCGTCATTCAAAGTGAAGCCAAACACTGCTTGACGTGCTGGGTAAATTCCGTCATTTACTTGATAAATAACCTCAAACGATTGTTTGCCTGCAGTGATATCTAACGCAGCAGCATTGCTGATAACAGTTTGATAAGTTAACAACCTACCATTTTGAGATTGTGGACTTATAAGCTCCAAGAAAGCGTCAGTAATATCTTTTCCGTTTTGATTTTTAACACTCAAAATGTTGTATCTTGAAACATTTGTGAGGTCGTAACTTGAACGGGCTTCGTTCTTGTTGATAATGCTGAAACTAACGCTGCTTATCAATTGCTGATTGATGGTTTTGTTGCCATCTTCAACAATGTAAGTCGCTTTAAATGTAACTTTATAATTTCCATAATCTTTGAAAATGTAGGTATAACTCTTTTGCTCGTAATCGTATTTTGCGCCGTTGCGAGTAACTTCAATTGTGATTGGTTTTTGGTTGTCAATCAAGGCATAATTAAATGGTTCATAAACACTCAATTCAACAGCCTCATTGAATACTGCGTTGTTGATTGGTGCATTGCCGTTCATTGTGAAATAAACATTTTTCATAACATTGACTGTTATAATTTCGCTTGTGCTCTCACCAAAAGCAAATGTGTGTCTGTTGCCAGATAAATCATAAATTTCAAATGAATACTTGCCGCCACCTTTAATTTCGTATTCAACCTGCTTGCCCTGGTTGTTGAGTTGAACAGTTTCAAAATCTTTGCCGTTGTGATAAACCTTAAGCACAATGGAATTCTTTTTTGTGATATTGTCACTATCGGCATTGGTTTGATTGAATTTTAACTTCAAAGTTTTGTTGTTTGCAATGTAAATTGAAGTTACAAATTGGCTTATTGAATCGTTTTTAGTTTCAGTTGTATTGTTGTCTTTCAATTTATCGTAACTAAACTCTGCCGAACTTGCAAGATAATCTGTTTCAACAATCTCAAGTGTTGCCAAATATCTGCTGTAAGTGCTTGTGTAAACGCGATAAAGTTTTAACATTGCAAAATCTGCGCCGTTCTTTCCAAAACGCTGAACAGAGGTCTGTTTATATTTTGCCCCTTGCTCTTCCGCCACAACAACAGTTAATCCTTTGTTGCTTATGAAAAGTGGAATATTTGTGATTGGCAAAGTTAAATCTTCGCCTGCTAAACGCAATTGTTCTTCAGCCAAAGTTTTCAAACTTTGATATTCCGTAAACTTGAATGAGGAATTGGCTTTAATTGCCACCATATCGTCCGTTTGAACATAGTACAAATCAGTCAAAACAGGCAAAACGCAGAAAGCATAAACCTTGTTACCCAAGAATTTTCCGTCCTTGGTTGAAATGCGAACTTCAAACCAATAAACACCTTTGCTGGTTTCTTTTGTGTTAATAACCTTGCTATTTAAACCCGCTAAGTCAAAGTCCTCAACATTATCATCTGCCAATTTTTCGTGCAGAGTGTAACTATAATTGAAATATTCGTTTTCAACTGGTGTCCACATTAAGTTCATAATGCCCGAACCAACAGAACTGAAACTTACGTTTTTGTATTCTTCGTTATATTTGAAGTCAAGTTTATGTTGAACATTGTCCGTGTTTTTGAGGGTTACTGAATTGGTTGCTGTGTCCAACTTAATATTGTAGGTATATTCCACAATATCGCCGTCCCACAATTCAATTTTGTAATCAACAATTGCACCTGCTTCAGTTGCCTTGAATGGCAAAAGAACAATTTCGCCATCTCTAATTTCTGCCAACACCACGCTTGCGCCAACAGAAGATGAATATTGATACCTAATTACGCTTTGTACAATGCCATTGACCTTGTTGCCGTCTGTAATTTCAAAGTCAACCTTTGTTTGTCCGTTAACACGATAACTTAAAATCAACTTTTTGTAAATGGCAGAATTGTATTTCAAAGTTGCCGCTGTGAAAGCATAATAACGATTTGCAAGTTCAATGTACTTGTTGTTTTCCTCAGTTGCACCTTCAAATTTAATACTGTGGAAAATGTCACCTTCTGCAGTGTTGAACCTATAAATGCTTGAAACACCGAACGCGTCTACCATTGCGATTTGATAGGTCGTTGAAGCGTTACATTGAATAAGATTTTCAACTTTTTTGCCATTGCCATCTTCGTACCAAACACTGTTTTTATCAAGTTTGCAATTGTAGGTTGTTGTTTTTGTAACTCCTGCTGTTGTTTCTATTATTTTGATTTCTTTTGCATAATACAAAATTCCGTCTTGCTCAACATTTGCGCCGTCCAAATAGATTTTAAAGCCAGAAGCAACCGAACCTTGAACCAAATTGCGAACATTGAGTTCCACGCGGTTGTTTTGGTCGTAATAGTTAATTGTGTAGTTAACAGTGCTGTTTCTTGAAACAACTTTAAGGTTATAATTGCCCTTGCCAGAAAGCCTGATTGATTCCAAAATTTGCGCAGTCACACCAGTATTTGTGAAGTTTGTTTCCGCATTGGTGTTAAACACTGCTGGATTTCCGCTAAACGATTTGCTAAGCTCAATATGATAGAATTTGTCAATCAAATTGTCAACACCGCCAGCAACCGCTTGCATTTCAAACAATGTGATATCACTAGTGTTGTTATCTAATTTAACCATTCCAGTTTCAATTTCACCATTTTCACCCATATATTTTGCACTGAATTCAAAAGTCAAATTCTCAACTTTTGGACTATACAAAATCACATACTGATTTTGGTTGCCGGCAGCATCAATTTCAATCAGTTCAAAATATTTATTGCTATTTGACTCACCAATAAAGCTATATGTTGTTAATGTCGAAACATTGTTTACTTGAGTGTAGTTTGCAAAATTGACAACAGGCAAATTGAGTGATTCATTTGAAATGCTACCCATCTCTCTATAATAAAGTTTTGCAATGTCTGTTTTGTTGAATGCTGTGTTATTATTCACAACAAAAGCATACAGATTTGCTGGTTTTTTGTCTTGATAATATTTTGCCAACTGATTTGTGAAATACAAACCGGAACTAGTGTCCAAAACCGCAAGTTCAAGCATGCTGTTTGAGCCATTTTGTTGGTTGTAATACCCAACAAGATTGTCCGCAGTTTCAAGCGCTTGGGTGTTTGCTGTTGGTGGAATGCGGTCGATTATGATTGTGTAACAATTTTGATAATATTGCTGCAATTTTCCGTCCACATAGCATTGATAACAATTAATGTATTTTTCATTTTCGCCAGAACTTGAACTTCCAACTTTAAACCTTATATACACCTTATATTCAATCTGCTTTGCGCTGTTGTTCAAGTCAATTTTCCCGCCATTTCTAACCAATTCGGTTGGCAAGAAAATTGTTCTTACGCCATTTGCATCTTTGTCTGGCAAAGTTACGCCCGCCTTATGAGAATATTCGTATCTCAAATAAGTTTCTGTTCTGCCATTGATTGTGCGTGTGATAACCAAATAGTCTTGGTCAACTTGCGCTTGAGTGTTTTTATTATCGTATTTTGGCAAAATCAATTTAACAAATTCGTCTTTGGTTGTTAAAGTGTAAGTATTGTTATTGTCAACAACAGCAGTTGCGTTTTCAATTGTATCTTGCTCTTTCATTGTTGCAAAAACGTCTGTTGTTGGCAATTTTTCTGTTTCGATTGTGAATGCAAACGCCTTTTTATGTGCTGCTGTTGATGCCGACATTGATTCAACATTGTCTTCAACCACAATAACATAGTCACCAGGTAGCCACAGCCAACTGCTTTCGTTGCCAGAAATAATGTATTTATCTTTCACTTTTTTTGGCAAGTATGAATCAAGGTCAATTTCCAAATAACCTTCATTTTTAGAAATGTCTTTATAATAATTATCTTTCAAACCACCTAAAGAGTTGGCGTACTCGTTTGAATCGAACAACTTAACAAGGGTTGTTGTTCCGTTGCTTTTGCCAAGTTGCTCGTTTCTATCGTAAAAGTAAATTTTAACATTCAGTCTGCCTGCATAATAATAACTAGCCTGAGTTCCGTTAAAGTATTTGCCCACTGGCACCTTGATTTGTGCTGGCACTTTGTTGGTTTTTAAACTGATTTTATACTTAATGCGTTCTATTTCTGTGAAGCCGTCAGTATCAAAATAAATCAACTCTTGTTCTTTTTGACCAAAACTTTCGCTAAGTTCGTACTTAGTTTCTTCTTTTAAATAGATATATGTATAATCCTTATTATTATCTGTTATTGCAGACTGCCTGTCCACAATAAAGTAATAATTCTTTTTCTCGCCTTTTGTGTTTGTGTCTTTATCAACATAAGTTCTTGTCACGACATACAAACCCTCTTCAGTTTGCCCGTCTTTTAAGTTGATAAGCGCATAATTTTTTGAGGTTTCAGCAATTGTTTCAGCAGTGCTGCCTTTTTTAAACAATGTTTTACTAGCGCTTGCACCACTATAGAAGAACAAATCACTGTTGTTGTAACTTGAAGGTGTTGGGTAGTAAGTATACTCAATTGATTCTATTTCATATTCCCCAATGCCTTGCTCCCAATAGAATGCCAAAACCTTGCTTGAAGTTGCATGCGCACCAAGTATGTTGTTGCCTGTGTATAGTCTTTTTCCGCGATTTGCAAAATCGGCACCACTGGTTAAAGAGTCTTGATCGTCAGCAAAATACACCATACCCAAAGAATGGTCGTCATTAATTTCTACAATAACGAAAGAATTTGAATCGTTTTGCGTTTTTTTGTCTTTATAACCGAACTGGTTTTCACCATACAAGTTAATTCTCAGCACATATGAACTGCTATTTTCATTCTTGTTTGCTTTGTCCATTAAATAATATGGATTATGTGTTGCACTGGATTTTGAAACTGTCAATGTTGCTTTTCTTGTGCCTTCAGTGTCGTAAGCAGTGAAAATTTCATTCTTAACTGTTAAATAATTGTTTGCACCCGAAATGTTAAACAGACTCATCAAAGCAGAAAGGTTGCTGTCTGTGCCTACATAATAGCCCGCATTTTGAATTTCACTGCTGCTTTGTTTGTTTGCAAATCTTTCAATCATCTGCTCGGTGTTACTAGGGTTTTCTTTGTCTGTTCCAAACAATTCGATTGCTTTATGTGTTGCAAATTCAATGCTAACATTGTTCGCATACACCACACTGTTTTTAGTTAAATATTTATCATCAATTTTAAAGTACTGTTCAGTTGTGTCGCAAATGTACATAAATTTGCAACTATTGCCCGCTTCATCAATCAGTTCAAAGAAGTATATTCCGCAATTTTTAAGCACATCCGCAGCGCTAATTGTGTAATCTAACTGCTCTGGCTTATTGATTTTGAATGGACCTGTTTCGCTGCCAAGTTTATACTTATTTGTAAACCAAACAGTTGAAGCAGACTTAGCCAAATCGCTTACGGTAGCGGTAGAATCTTTCAATATTGGTGTGAAATAATATGTTGCGTTAACAATTGCCCCACTAACCTTGTTATTCCAATAAATGGACGCATAACCATCGGAGATTGCTGTAATTTTGTTGTAATAGCCATTTTGGTCGGTTGAAACTTGATAAAAATTGTTATTTGAGCCAGCGGCACGTGTTTCAACAGCATACATTGAAACGCCTGTAATTTTTGTTCTGTCAATTGTGAATGAACGATAGGCTTTTGCCTCTCCCTCGTTTGTGGATTCAAGCAAATAACTTGCGCCCTCATTTTCGCCAATATTCGAACCAAAAATGTCACCATTTTTAACCTCAACTGGCACAACTTGCTGCCTGAGTTGAGAACTGGTTAACAAACCTGTTCCATTGGCGTCGCTATCGTATCTTGCCAAATAAACATTCTTAATTGAATAATATTTAACAACAATTGAACGTTCAAAAACGTCAGGTTCAACCCAACTGATTTTAACATTTTGCCTTGTAAATTTGCCTGAGCCAATTGGAGTTGTGTATTGTGTTTCACCGTCAACCAAAATTGGGTCGCCTTTTTTATCAACAGTTAAAGCATTAACTTCGATGTTGGTTGTTTCGTTGGAATATCTAAATGCAAACACCTGATAAAATTGGTTGGCTTCGGTTATTTTAACTTTTATAACAACCAAATAGTAACCCACTTTGTTAAATGTGGTTGTGTTTTCTATTTTTGTTTTTTCCAAGTCTGTTAAAGACGACTCTAAAATTGGTTTTGTATCAAAATAATAGTAACTATTGTCTTCGCCGTTTTCAACATAGTTAACATTTGAACTAAGCCAAATACCGCCTTGATTTGTTGTTTGATAGGATTCCTTAGTAATTCCTTCTAAAGGGTTATAAGGGTTAGTTGAAGTCGTTGCATAACCAACTTGAGCGTCTTGAGTTTTTGTCACAATACCTGTTCTTGATTCTATGTTGCCTTTTTCGTTGTTTGTTTCGACAGAATACACCACACCCAAATTTTGTTCGTCTGTTTCTTCACCCTTTTCATAACCATTTGGAACAAGCAAAACCACTTTATCGTTGCTATTTTTACTTATGGTTAAATATCTCATTTGTGCTTCGTTAAAGCCGACTTTAGAATACTTCAATTCAAAACCATAAATTGTCAATTGGTCACTTTTCAGGCTGAAGCCCATGCTGTTTTGTTCACCATTGTAAATGTAATCATAATCGAATTTGTAACTACCAATTTCTGTGAACATTAAAACTGCTTTTGTTTCATCTTCAAGCCCGAGGGTTTTTGTTTTTGTACCCGTGGAGTCTGTGATTGTGCACACCAATTTGTAGTTCACTCTGCCAAGAATGTTCCTTTCTGCAACGCGCCTATATGAATAGGTTGTCACAACTCCATTCAAAGTGTGGGTGTAGTCCAAAGTATATTTAGAAAAGTCGTATGTCAGGGTTGGGTAATTTTTTGAACTGCCAAGGTTAAATGAAGTTGTGCCACTAACTGGGAGTTCCAGTTTTGGCATAGTAGCGTAAGCATAACCTGAGCCAAAAATTTCTGGTTCGGTGTAAGTTGACTTAAACACCAAATCAAATGTAAAGGTTTGGCGTTTAAACTCTTCATTGTGGCGGTATTCCACAACAAATTCGTAGTGACCGTCAAAACCTTTTCTTTGCGGAATAATATACGTGAAGTCTTGATAATTGTTGTTACCATATTGTCTAACAACTGGCAAAACAATTTGATTGCCATTAAGAGTTGCACTTACATTGATTTGTTGAATGTTTTTTGCATAAGTATAATTTGCTGCTTCTTGTTGAGTGTTTCTAACAAGGTCTGTTAAAATATTATTGTCTGCATCAGTTTTGCTGCCAAGCATGTAACTGCCAAAACTGAAAAGCACACCTTCAGCCATATCAACTTCGCCATCTGCATCATATGCTTTAATGGCTGGATTGTAATAATATGTATGTCCATTTTTTGTTTTCAAACTGTTGTCAAGCATAATGTAATCACCAGAATGATAAACGGTTTTCTTGTTTGACACGTCCAATTCTATGTCTTTGAAATAATAACTAGGGTATTCGTTGTTTTCAAAATTGATATTGCTTTCGTCATCTTTTTTTGCTCTTATATTGTCCACATAAAGTTGGTTGATTGTTTCGTTCGTTCCGCCTGCTGCATATTGATTAGTATAAAGAGCCTTTTTAAATGGGTAGGACGCCGAATTGTATTGATTAAGCAATGTGTTGTAATCGGAAATTTCTGCACCATTATCAGTTAGATAGTCGTCACCAGTGGAAAGAATGCCAACTTTTTCAACTGAAAGTACAATGTTACCCTCATCTTTTTGGCTATACTTTTCTCCCGCAGTTACTGCCGCGTTAACATACTTTGTTCTGTTTAAAACCACGCCGGCAAACAAAACACCTGCTGCCATAACAAGCGACATAACGTAAATTATAAACCTTTGAACAATTTTAGATTTCCCCTTCAAAATGCTTCCCCTTTTTATCTTTTGCAATCAGCATAAAAATATTTGTAAAATCCAGTTTCAAAGAACATAACCAGATATTTGTTCTATGCTAGCAATCAAAGACCCCTTTATTGTTATACAATAAAATTATAACACAAAAAAAATGAAAATACAAATAATTAAATTAACTAAAATTAATTAAATAAAAATTATGAATTATTATTTTAAAAACCTATTTCCTAATGTTTTTCAATATTTATTTCATATTTGAGAATTTAATTGAAATATTTTTTAAAAAATTTAATTGAAATATTAAAAAATGCGTAAAAATTCAATATTTTTCACGCATTTTAATTTATTTTTTTATTTTTTTGTTAATTTAATTTATTTTTTAAACCAATTTCTGGCTGCCTTTAACCTCAACCAGTTTCATGACTTTTGCAATTTGGTTTGTGTTTGAGTCGATATAATAAAAGAACATTCCATCAATCCTTTCAACATAAAATTCATAGCACGCAATTTCTTTGCCACTGTCCAACCTTATCACTGCCTTTCTTGTTGACAAAATTTCATAATCAAACCCAAGCAAACTTTCCGCCTGGTCAGCTGTTGTGTTAAATTGAGGAACCCTTTCAATGTGGTTGAATGCATAATTTTGAGCGTCAAGCCCAATAACATTCTGGCTTGTCAAATCAACTTTAACTTTCACCAAATCTGGGTAGTAAACCACTCCGTTCACAACTGGCGCAAGGTTGACATATAAAACATTTTGCTTTTCTTCCCTCCAAACAGGTTGCATGTTTTCAAAGCCGATATTGTTGGCAAAATTTTTGGCAATTTCTTGCGCCTGTTCCGCCCCTAAAATTGGGTCGCCACCTTCCGCATACGCTGAAAGACCAATTAACAATCCACCTCTTTTGCTAACCTGAGCAAAGAATGTGTTAGAATCTGTTTTGATTGTAAAGTCATAAGTGAAAATATCGCCTTCTGTGTTTCTGTCAAAATCAATCTGTTTTGCCTTGCCACTAAATACTGTGTCTTTTAAATAATTTTTTGCTTCATCTTGTGTTATTTCATTTTCAGGCAAACCCTTAACCACTTTATTTTCAAGCGCTGCGGAAAATGGACCATCAAAAATCATGGAAGGGTATTCAACTTGTTCGCTGCTCAAATTGCCCATGCTTGTGCTGAGTTCATTCATTCCATTCACGTCAAAAATCCCTGCATCAATAAAGTTGTAGCCAGTGTCATACATTCCATAGTTTTGTTTGTTAAAATTCGCTTTAAGTTCAGCCAAAACAATGGCAATTTCATCAAACAACAATTCTTGTTTCTGAGTTAAATCCTCATTCTTGTTAAGCACTTTCATGTAAGCTTCGCAAACCCCATTGATTTGATTAAAAAACTTTGTGGTTGCAACCACATTTTCATGATTTATTGGAAGCACACTTAAACCAGCCAAAACATAATTACAATCCCCCACCATATCTTGCAGGGTTGAAAGTTTTGCTTGCCTTGTTGTCAAGGTAGAATATTTTGAAATGTCCACAGCGAGATTGTTAACATTGTCAACCATTGAATAATAACTAGAAGCATAAACACCTTCAAGAATGTTTGCGTTTTGTTTGCTTGATTTGTAAACCTGATAATATGCAATCAAAGTACAAGTCAAAATCACAAGCAAACTAACAATAGCAACAATAAACCACGGAATTGCTTTTTGAGCGTTACTTTTTTGTTTGGTTTCTTTATCTTTTTCCACATTAGAATTTTGCTCAAAATTTTCACTTTTTATTTTTTTATTTTCCATATAAAACCCCAATTAAATTGATTTTTTTAATAATTTTTTTAATAATTTTAATTTTTTTGCTATTTTTAATTATTTTTTTAATTAATTTATTGTTTGAATTTTAATTTTTTACACTGCAAACACATGCTTGCCAATTTGTGTTACCTTTTTTGTTGTGAAAATCCACTTACTTGTTGCTGTTGCCGGGTTGTAATAATACACAGAGCCGTAGGTAGGATCCCAACCATTCAAGGCGTCGTCAGCGGCCTGATATGCTTTTTGATTTGGTTCCAAATTTATCTGCCCATCATTGACAGCAGTAAACGCCCAAGGTTGATAAATCACCCCCGCAATCGTGTTTGGAAATCTGCTGTCCTTAACCCTGTTGAGAACAACTGCTGCAATGGCAACTTGTCCTGTGTAAACCTCTCCACGTGCCTCAGCATAAACCACTTTTGCAAGCATATATCGGTCGTTACTATTATAGGTTGATGAGCTGCTTGCTTTTGAACTTAAAGTTATGCCCATTTTTTTTGCCGTCAATGGTCCAACAACTCCGTCTTGAGTTAAGCCATATTTTTTTTGAAATTTTTTAACTGCCGCAATGGTTTTAGGACCATTTATTCCGTCCACTGCGCCAGTGTAATAGCCCCATTTTTTCAAACGTTTTTGCACTTCTTTTATGTCAGCCGTTGCAGCATATACAAACCCCGCCTCAATGTTTGAAGCCGCCGCCGTTTGCTGAGAAGCACCAATGTTAACCAAAATGCTGCCAGCCACACCAAATGTCAAAGCAAATATTCCAATAATTGCAATAAATATTTTTTTCATATTCCCCTCTTCTGCCATATTTTTTTAAATTATTTGCCAATATTTTTAAATTTTTTCAAATTTTTCAAAACTAATTAAAAATTTTGTTAATAAATTCTTGAATGCGTGACTTAAATTGAATTTTGTCACTTACTTGATTTTCGTTCACAAAACACAAAGGTGGATACATAACACACCACCAATTATCTCCAACCGCGTCGCCAAGTTCAACAATAACTGCGTCATAATAACCAGATTCCAAAGTGGTGTTATTGTAAGTCCTTGTTGGAAAATATTCGTTTGAAATTTTAACATTAACAGAATAGTTCATACCATTTGCCAAAAGCATATTTTTACCAATTGCCTCTATGTTTGATTTTTCGCTGTTGACCACTTCAATTGCTTGTTGTTTGGTTTTAACATTGCAGAGTTTTGGTGTTAAATATTCCACTACGCAGTCTTTAATCTTATATTTAACTGCTTGGTCTATGCTGCTATTGCTGTTTGCGCGAATATGTATTCTTAAATAATCGTAGTCCTCCTTTTGTGGCAAGTTTATAGCAACAACAGCAATCAAAACACAAATCAAAATGATTCCAATAAATTTTTTCATGTGACTATGATTGGCAAAATTTTATAAAAAAACTGCAAAACTAAGGTAAATTTTGCAATTTTTTATCTATTACGCTCAAAAACGTTACGGTCTTACCTTTGAGGTCTACCCGCGGAATTGAACAATGCTCGCCAAGTTGCAGGTCCCACAATACCATCTGCAGTCAACCCATTTTCCACTTGAAAAGCCTTCACTGCGCGTTCAGTTTCTCCACCAAAAATGCCGTCTAAATTTGTGATTGGGTATAAATACGAAAGCAAAAGTTTTTGAAGATACAATACTGCGCTGACCTTGCTTCCTCTTCTTAAAATTTGACTTGAAGGGTTTAAATTCAAGAGCGCCCGCCAAGTGTTTGCGCCAACAATGCCATCTGCAGTAAGATTGTTGTTGGTTTGGAATTGTTGCACAGCACGCATTGTTCTATCTCCAAAAATTCCGTCTGTTGAAAGATTATATCCATACATATTGAGTAGATATTGCAAGGTCACCACAAAATTTCCGCGTGAACCAATGCGGATAGTTGGATAATTAGTCAATTTTCTTTCAACATATGGTACACCAAGATAACTACATACCCCAGAACATGCGCCCTCACCCACATTAAGCACAAAAGTTGGGTTTAGCATTAATTTTGCTTCAACAAAATTTGTCATAAATCCTGCCTCGATAAGCGTTGCTGGGCAGCGAACATTTGAAAGCATTCCGACTGAAAGCGTGCCAATTTTTCGCCCTGGTCTGCCAGTAAATTCAACAACTTTGTTATATACATTTTGGCTCAACACTCTGCTTTGGTTTGAATATGAATTGTATGGGCTGTAATACACCTCTAAGCCCTGAGCTTTGTCAAAAGTTGTTCCACTGCCAGAAGCATTGTAAGCAAAGGTAACCACCAAACTGACACCAGCGCGATTTGTTCTAACCACTCGAGTTGAAACGCTGACGTCCTGAACCTCAGGGTGCACGTCATACACTTTAAAACCGCACCTTAAACATGCTAAAATAAAATCAATTTTGGACTGTCTATTAAATTCATTTTCATAAAAACTTCTGTTTATGTAAGGCAAAATTGGCGTGCGTTTGCCAACTGTTGGCGGGTTTAAACCGTGCTCATCGTTTGCCCCAATTAAAAAATCACTTGCTTGTGCCATAATAACCTCTTTATTGTTTCTATGACCAATCAAAAGAGTTTGTTAAAAATCAATCATCATTTTTATGTCACTATCTAAACGATTTTTTAAGTTCTCAACTATGCAAGTATTTTAATATTTTATAAAAAAATTGCAGAACAACTGCAATTTTTTGTTTATCTATTTGAACAAACTTCTAAGATTTTATAATCTCTTCATCTATGTAAGTTGCCATGTAGTCTGCAACATGAATGAGAAGGGCATTTGGGAATTGCAAATATGCTTGAGTCAGTTCGTCGCCTTGTGCTGCGCGAGGGTCAAAACTGCCCATGTGCCAGTTAATGCAAATTGCTTCTTCGCGAGTTAGGTGCATGAAACCGCTTATGATATATACAGATTTTTCACCATGACCGAAAGGCAAGCCATTGCTTTGATTGTGTGCATAAAATGGCACTTGAACCCATTGTCCATCAATTTTTTTGTTTTTCAAATCTTTAACATAACTGCCAATTTTGCAAACGTCGTGCAAAAGTGCAATGATTGCAATGCTTTCGTCACTCAAAAAATTTGCATAGTTTTCGCCATATTCGTTTTGAATGATTTTCTTGTAACGCTTATAAACCATAATTGAGTGATAAGCCAAGCCTCCATCAAAATTGGAATGAAAACGTGAAGAAGCTGGTGAGGTGAAAAAGTCACTTTTGTTAACTAGATAATCCAACAACTCGTTTGCGCCCTCTCGCCTTATGTTTGCCTTGTAAATGTCAATAAATTCCTGTTTAATTTGGTCAATTGATTTGTCCATATTCTCTCCTATCTTGCACTATGATTCATGTGCAAAAATTCTTGTGCTTTTTCTCCGTTCGGTTCGCCCAAAAACTCGCTGTATAGTTGTGTTAAATTCAAATTTTGATAACTATCTTTTGTTTTACTATCAAATTTAAACAAGCTTTCGCCGCGTTTTGAAACCGCCAGATGATTATCTTCCTGCTTTGGCTGACCGCCTCCGCCAACGCATCCATTTGGGCAAGCCATAACTTCAATAAAATCAAAATTATATTCATTCATCCCGTTTAAAATTCGCCTTGCGTTAGCCGTGCCTGAAATGACACACAACTTTAATTCTTTATCTAAAAGCCTAACACTGGCAGTTTTAACTCCGTTCATGCCGGCAAGTGGTTTGAATTTAATCAAATTTTTTGGTGGTTGATTGTTTGTTGTTAAATAATGTGCAGTTTGAATAACCGCTTTTGCAACGCCTCCACTTACACCAAAGGACACGCCTGCGTTTGAAGCACAATTGAATGGCTCATCAAAACAAGCCTGCTCCAAATTTTCAAAGCCAATTTCTTGCTTTTTAAGCATTCTAGCAAGTTCTCTAACGGTTATAACGCAGTCTGTGTTTTTGCCATATTCGCCGCACAACTGCAATAGATTTGCTTCCATTTTTTTTGCCACGCAGGGTGTGATTGCCACCACAGCCAAATTTTCTGGTTTTATATTTTTGTTTTTTGCAAACCAGTTTTTAATTACACTTGAAAGCATGGCTATTGGGCTCAAGCAAGTTGACAAATTTGGCACAAATTGTGGATAAAAGCATTTAACAAACTTAACCCATGCTGGGCAGCAACTTGTGAATTGTGGCAAATCGTTGTTGCTTTTAATGCGTTCCACAAGTTCGCAAGCCTCTTCCATAACTGTCAAATCCGCACCGAACGACACGTCAAACACAAAATCAACACCAAGTTTTTTGATTGCAGAAACCATTTTGCCAGCAACAAATTCACCAACATTAAGTCCAAATTCTTCACCTAAACTAACTCTAACCGCAGGTGCAACAATAACCGCCACTTTTTTGTTTGGATTTTGAATTAATTCCAAAAATTCATTGCTATTGTCTTGCTCCACAATAGCTTCAACCGAGCAAAAATTGGCACATTGCCCGCAATTTATGCAAACAATGTCCTCGCTGTCATATGTCCAATTCCCAGCAACACCAATTTGCTTAATGCAAACATCTTTACATTTTCCACAAAGCACACACTTGTTTTCCTTGCGCCTTATGCTTGGATTGTTGTGCGCAATTGGTACGCGAATTTCTGCAAACTTGTCCAATTTTTGCTCCTTATCTTTTGTGTGAAAATATTAATTGTTCACTTTGTTTAAAACCTTAATTTCGTTGCCAAGTTTAACGTCTTTAACAGTGGTTAACAAGTCGGCAACCTCAACCACTTTTTCGTAAAAGTTCTTCATGTTTTTTGGTCTAACAAAAAGCGAAACATTATATTTCTTTGTCAATTCATTTTTGGTTTTATACACTTCAATAATGTCATCGTCCAAGTCGTAAACCAGTGCCAAATTTTGCTTCATATCAAAAGTTAGACCGCGCTCTTTTATAAGCATTGTAACAGGTTCAAAGCCAATGCTGCCGCCAACAGCAGGCACGTCTTGCCCTGTTATTTTGCCAATCATGGTGTCATATCTGCCGCCCCCGCCGATTGCACCGCCAAAGCCATTTGTGTAATATTCAAAAACAGTGCCAGTGTAATAGCCTTGACCACGAACAATAGAAATATCAAACACAATTTTAACTGTTGACTTAACCATTGCGCGCAAGTTGTTGATTAAAAATTTAATGTCGTCAATTATGTTTTGTGGTGCATCGTATTTTAAACTTGCATCAATGCCGTTTTCCAAAACATCGTTCAAACTGTCCACAAGTGTGTTGATTTTTGCAATGTCAAAACCCTTTTCAATGAGTTCCATCATCACGCCATTTAAAGAAATTTTGTCAATCTTATCAAGAGAAACACAAACAGTGTTAACTTGCGCTGGCTCGAACCCAGCATTCAACACGATAGCGTTCAAAATGCGTCTATCATTAACTTTAACCGTCAAATCGTCAAAACCAATTTTGTTGTATGTGTCAATTGAGGTTTTCATCAGCTCCAGTTCTGCCATAATTGTTTTGTCGCCAAAAACGTCAATGTCACACTGAATAAATTGACGGTCACGTCCTCTTTGTGGACGC
Source organism: uncultured Clostridia bacterium (assembly GCA_934747385.1). GTDB lineage: Bacteria > Bacillota > Clostridia > Christensenellales > UBA1242 > Onthoplasma. The sequence continues at coordinate 391,713 of CAKVGK010000001.1, forward strand.
TCTGCACGGAAAGAATAATCAATTTGGATAGCCTTAAAAGGTGTTGGCAATTTCTCCCTATTGTTTGCGTAAAACCTTGCAAGTGGAACGGTTAAATCGTACCTTAATCCCTCTTCTGCAATGTCTTTAACTGTAAGGTTTTGTTTGGTCAGGTCAAGTTTATCTCCACGTTTAATAGTTCTAAAAATCAACTTCAAATTGTCGCCGCCATCGCTGCTGTCCAAAAAATCCAAACTTTCCAAAATTGGTGTTTGAATGAGGTTGTAGCCATTGCTTTGATAACTTTCAAGAATTTTTTCTCTCACCAATTCACGCACTTTGGCGTCCCTTGGCATATAGTCGTTTGTCCCCCTGATTGGGTTGAAATTTTTCATTTTTAACTCCTAACAATTGAATTATAAAAAAAACGGCAACATTTGTCAAACAAATGCTTTGTTTGCTTGTCATTTGCCACCGTCAAAATTTTTTAATTTTTAAAGTTATTTCTTAATTAATTCTTGTTCTAAAACACTTATCATCAAAATTTATTTTGCCAAAGCCGAAAACTTAAGTTGCCCAGCCACATAGCCAGAAACAAGATAATCTTCACCAACCTTTTCAAAGTAGATATCAACAACATCACCAAGTTTGCATTCTGAAATATAATTGATTTGCATATGAGTTAAATGCTCATTTTGCAAACAGTCAAAAACGTATTGAGCATAATGAACATTGTTTAAATGTTTGTTGTGGTCAATTTCACTCAAACTAACCGTGTGCACAAAATTTGGTTTTTCCTTTGCTGGCACTGTTTGTGTTTTTTCAAACTTAAAATCATAATTTACATTGCTTTCAAACTCCGCCCCAACAGGATACTCCACCACACTTGGCAAAACGAGTTTACGAGTTAACGTTGAAATAAGACACCATTTGCTTATGCCTTTGATAAGCGTGTTTCCGAACAAATCTTCAACCAAATAATCACGGTCAAAATCAACTCGACCTTTTGGGTGTGGCCAAGTTTTTACAACCACTTGTTGATATAATTTTGGCTGAATAAGCACATCATATTTTGTGCGTACTGTAATCCAGTAAAATCCTTTGTTAACCATTGTTTCAAACCCAACACCCATCATCTCCCCATGCACACTTGCAGTATCTTGAAAAATTTGAAAAATTGCAGATGGTAAAAGATTGTCATTCAAATCAAACTGGCTGGGCGACAATTTGATTTTTTCACTATACAATAATTTTTTATTCATAATATTTTTATCTTAACTCTATCAATTTTTTAAGTCAATATTTAAATATCTAAACTTTGATTTTAACAGCACAAAAAAGCGTTACACCCTTTTTGATATTTTCAACAAAAAATTATACCTATAAGTATGATCAAGACAAATTGGTTTATTCGTTTGAAATTTTAACTTCGCCGCAAAGAATGTCGTTATAAGAATAGGTTATGATGGAATTAATGTCCAAAAGTGATTTTACAGTAAAAACGCTATTATAAACGTTTTCAATCACTGCGCGGTAGCTGCTAACCTTTCTTCTTCCGCGATTCACGTCCAGTTTTACCTCTTTGCCCTTTAATGCAAGGATTTTTTGTTTAATATTATCCACTGTGTTTGGCATTTTTTTCATAGTTCACCCCAAATTATATTTTTCGAACCACAAAAATTTAATCAAACAAAACAAAACATGCCAAAATTCGTGCTTAAATTAAACACAAAAAATGGGCACAGTGCCCATTAGTTATTAAAAATCGTCATCATCGCTGGAGCCAGAGTCCTCCTCCTCATCATCATCGTCGTCATCGTCTTCTTCTTCCTCGTCGTCGTCAATCATGTCAAGGTCTAGGTCATCATCGTCGTCATCATCATTGTCGTTGTCCTTGTCGGCATCGTCACCAAACTCGTAATCTTCAACCAAACCAGAAGTATCTTCCATTTCGTCTTGTTCATATATGGTGTCGGTCAAATCATTGCCTTCTTCGTCGTCTTCGTCTTCCTCATCGTCGTCGGCAATATATTTGTGCCAATCTGAAATTTCCTTATTTTCAGTTTCTTCGTCCACATTCATGCCAAGTTCCTGTTTGCAACTATCACAAATCTCTTGATCGTTTTGAACAAAATTGATTTTGCAAATTGGGCAAAGTTCCAAATCGCCAATATCGTCCTCAGTTGACTTAATCAACTTCATTTCCTTTTTGCACACGTCACAGTATTGGTCTGATTTTTTAATATAATTCAATTCGCACCTTGGGCACAAAATCCAAACTGGTTTAGTTGCTTTTGCCATAAAAAACTCCTTCCTTAACAAACAAGTATTGTCAGCAAATCAATTAAGAATAAAACTTAATTAATTTAAACTTAATATAGTATAGTTAGATTATTTTTATTTGTCCACTAAATTATTAATGTTTTGTTAAAAATTTTTTATGCAAATTTTTACGCAAATTTTTCGTAAATGTGTTAAAAAAATACCATAAAGTAAAATTGGTGTTCTAAGCACCTTCAATCAGCATTTTGTCTGCAACCAAAGCAATAAATTCGCCGTTTGTAGGTTTTTCATTTGAAGAATAAACCTTTATGCCAAACAAATTGTTTATGTTTTCAATTTTGCCTCTGTTCCATGCAACTTCAATTGCGTGGCGAATTGCGCGCTCAACTTTTGAAGCGCTTGTGTCATATTTTTCTGCAATTGTTGGGTAAAGTTTTTTTGTTATTGAATTGATTATTTCTGGGTTGGCAATTGCAAGTTTGATGGCTTCACGCAAAAATTGGTAGCCTTTTATGTGTGCAGGAATGCCAACTGTGATGAAAATATTTGTGATTTTCTCTTCAATATGGTTGTTTGGTTTACCCACAACAAAATTGTTGCTTTGTGAAGATTTGTTTGCAACAATGTCGTTAACGCGTTCAAACAAAGTGTCTGCATCGAAAGGTTTGATGCAATAGTATGTCGCGCCCATGCTAATGGCTTTGTTAATAAAACCATCAATTGAAAGAGATGATTGAATAATGATTTTTGTGTTTTCCTTGTTAACATTTTCAAGAACTTTAAAGCCGTCGCAATTTTCAAGCACAATGTCCATAATAGCAATATCTGGCTGGGTTGAATTAATAATATCAATAAGTTCAGTTCCGCTTGAGGTTGTTGCACAAACCTCAAAATTTTCATTGTTAAATTTGTCTTTTAAAGTGTTCAAAACATTTTTGTCTTCATCTGCAAGTACAATTGTGATTTTTTTCATAAAATTCCCCTTTTAAAGATTATCAAACTGTGGCTGAATTTTATCGTTGACCTGTTGATAAAAAATTTGTTGTTAATAAAATGGTTTTAGAAAAATTTGTTGTGCCGGCGTGTAAATTTTTCTATTTTGTCGATTGACTAATGCTATGATAACAAATTAATGTTACTTTTGACGATAAAAAAACTACACATTTTTGCTTTAATTTGGAAATTTTTTAAATTAAGCTTACAAAAATGTCGAAATTAAATTTTGAAAATAATTATTTAGTTAAAAATTCAAAGAAAATAGTTATTTTTGCGGTTTTAAGGGGTTTTTGAATTTAACCAATTTGTTATTAAATTTATATATTTAAGGTTAAAAAAATAATTTTTAATATATTTGTAATTAATTAAAATTAAATTTAATTTTTGTTTTATTGTTTTTTTAAAGTTGTTTCATCTCATTATGACATAATTTTGATTTTTTAATTATACATTATTTAGACGGGAGGTTGTTATATGGAAAACAACGAAGCAATCAAATTATCTTTTGCAAAGAATTTGAACAAATTTAATTTTAACACACTAATCAGTGTTCCAATTGACACAAATGTGAACATAAAAACCATTTTGAATTTAGACAGCAAAATGACCGACAAAAAAATTGAAGCAGGCTCTGGCAAGGCAGTGTTGAGCGGAAAAATTTTGCTTAACATTTTGTACGTTGACACTGACAACATGACCAACACAATAACAGAAACACAAAATTTCAGCGAAACCATTGTTGACAACGCAATAACAAACGACAGTTTCATCACAATCAACAGCATTAAGATTGTTGACTCAGTTGTTTCAAATGTTGGCACACTCAAAGTCAACTGCGAAGTTAGTGTTGAACCAATTTTATATTTAAACCTTAACATGCCAAACAATATTTCAAGTTATGAAAATATGGTTGTTAAAAAAGACTTGGTTGAGGCTTGCACAATAACCGACGTTGTGAACACAAAGTTTGAATACACAACCAACATGGAAACCAAAGACAGCATAAGCAAACTTTTGTGCTACAATTCATACTTTGCCACAACCTCAGTCACTGCTTACGACGAATATGCCGTTGTTGAGGGCAAACTTTTTGGCAAATTGCTTTATGAAACTATGGCAAACGAAACAAGTTGTGTTAAAGAGTTGTGCAACACGGTTGCCGTTAAAACCGAATTGCCAATTGCAAATTTAAGCCACGACAATATGCTTGATTTAAGTTTTTTCAGTTGCGCAGGCGTGGACAATGTTCAAACAGAAATTGAGGACGGAAACACAACGCTGACAATCACCCACACCATTGAAGTTTCTGGTGTTGTTTGCAAAACTGTTGCAATTGACGTTGTGGATGACATTTACAGCATCGATAACGAAATTGAACCAGCCTTTGCAACTCGCGAGTACAACAAAATCAGCAATTGTGAACATTATACTGGAGAAATTTCTGGAGAAATCACAATCAATGAGAATGAAACTGCAATTGACGAAATTGTTGCAAACATGAACATTGTGCCAGAAATTACAAACGCATATGTTAAAGACGAAACCATTTATATTGAAGGCATTATCAGTTCCCAAATCATTTATTTAGACGAAAACAGAGAATTGAAAGCAAAGCAAAGCGAACTTCCTTTTGTTACAAACACAAAACTGCCTTGCTCTTCACTTGACTGCCGCCATTTAGACATTTCAGTTACCGACAGCAAATCCAAAGCAAAGCGCGGAACAATAATTGAATTGGAATATGACATATTCGTGTCAATTTGCTGCTACCAAAAAGGCAGTTTTAAAATGGTCGACAACTTAAGCATTGGCAAATCTCTTGATTTTAGCATGTTTGACTATCAAATTTTCGTTGCCAAACCAGAAGAAACAATTTGGGATTTGTGCAAACGTATTAAAATCACCCCAGAGCAACTTGAAAGTTACAACAAAAACCTGCCACCCGTTTTAACAGGCGGAGAAAAAATTATTATTAAAAGATAAAACAAACTCGCCCGCATTGCGTTCTCGGTGTTAGTTGTTTATAAATTATCCTTGTTCTCGTGTTCCCTACGGGGTCCCCATAAAACTTATGTTTTTAGGGAACCCCGAAGGGGACACAGGATTCTTGCTCATCAGTAAACCTCAACTGAACCACCAGACTATCTAGGGGTTTTAAATGTGCAAAAAAGTGCTTGTTAAAAGCACTTTTTTAATAAGTTGTTTATCTTAATATTCAATTGAATGTGGATTTGCAGGCAAGAAGCCTCTAGACTTTATGTGTTCAAGCGTTGTTTTTGGCTCAATCATCATTTTGTCCAAATCTGCAACAATTTGCTTAAAATTCAAATTTTTAAATTCCTCATCACTGAGTGACAAACAATTGGACAAAATCCTTTTCATTTTTACAATGTAACCATTAACTGTTGGAAAATAAGACTGACATTCAATGTCTTTTCTGTAGTTTGGAATTTTTTGTACTTCGCCCAAATATGACATTAAAGTTTCGGTTCTTGCTTTAATCTCTTTTTCAAATTGTTTTTTGTCCATAACTCTCCCCGGTTATTCCTTATCTTCGCTTGCAGAATTGTCCACTGGTTTTGTCATAGGGAACAAAATTGTGTCTCGAATGTTTGGCAAATCGTAAATCATCATAATAAAGCGGTCAATACCAAAGCCCAATCCAGACATTGGAGGCATGCCATGCTCCATTGCAAGCAAAAAGTCTTCGTCCAAATCCATTGTTTCGTCGTCACCTTTTGCCTTGTCTTTAAGTTGGTCTTCAAGAGCCTTGCGTTGTTCAAGTGGATTAACAAGTTCGCTGTAAGCATTCAAAATTTCTGCACCATTAACAACAACTTGGAAAACGTCTGTAATGCGGTTGTCATTGTCGTTGCGGCGAGCCAAAGTTTTTAAGAATGCTGGGTAATTATAAAGGATTGTTGGTCCAACAATGTTTTGCCTGATAAGTTTTTTGTAAGCAAAGTCAATGATAGCACGGCAAGATTTGTAGCCATCAAGATCAACAGCAGAAAGTTTTTTGCTCTCAATTATTTTTGCGCGCAAAACTTCTGGGTCATCAACAGCCAAAAAGTCAAAGCCAAGCAATTCGCGCATTTTTTCAACATAGTTAATACGTTCCCATTCGCCATCAAATTCAAGTTCGTTGCCAGCAACAGTAATTTTTGTTGTGCCCAAAACATTCAACATTAATTCCTTAATAAATTGCTTAAAGAATTTCACATTGTCTTCAAAATCCCAGTATGATGCATACCATTCAACTTGTGTAAATTCTTGCAAATGGGTTGGGTCCATGCCTTCGTTACGGAAATCTTTGCCTAATTCAAAAACTTTGTCAAAGCCAGCAGCGTTAACCATTTTAAGCCATGTTTCTGTTGCAATGCGAAGGTTACAATCTAAATCTAAAGCATTGTGGTGTGTGAAGAAAGGTTTTGCACTTGCACCACTAACATTAACTTGCAAAACTGGTGTTTCAACTTCAAAAAATCCGTTCTTTTCAAGATAGTTCCTTACAAATGAAACCGCTTTGCTTCGTGTGATAAATACTTGACGAGATTGTTCATTGGAAATAATGTCCAAATATCTTTGGCGATAGCGCGCCTCCATGTCAACAAGCCCATGAAACTTTTCTGGAAGCCCACGAAGAGCCTTGCTGAGCAATTCAAATCTTTCAACTTGAACAGTCAATTCGCCAGTTTGAGTGCGAATAAGTTCACCAGTTACGCCAATAAAGTCACCAATGTCGCAAAATTCTTTAAACTTAGCAAGCGCATCTGCCCCAACAATGTTAAAATTAAGGCTAATTTGCACGCTTGTGCGCAAAGGTTTGGTTGCGTCAATGTCATGGTTATCTCCAATTGCATAAAGGCGCGCAAAAATAAGTTTACCAAAAGTACGCTTAAAAATCATACGCCCAGCAATGTTAACCTTTGTGCCAAGTTCATATTTTTCCAAATCGTGGATTTCATGTGTTTTTTCAAATTTAGCCTTGTAAGCTTTTTCACCTAAACTTTCAAGTTTTTTAACCTTTTCAACTTTAATGTCAAATTCACTCATTTGATTGATGTTGTTATTGTCCATATTTTCTCCTAAATTTATGTTTTGATTATACACTCCCCCAGACCAAAAGTCAATTGATATGATTTTTATATTTAAAAATTTAAACTTGTATTTCTATATAATTTTTATGAACAACTAAAAGCACATCGCATATCAAATACTTACTCTCTTGAGTCTTTATCATTTTATCAAATAAATAACTATACTCATTTTTAGATAAATTTTTATATTTATAAAAACCAACAACTTCAAAAGAAAGTTTGTTTTTTATTTCGCATAAATATTTTGCACATGTTTGTAGCACTTTTGATTTCGAATAAATATATAATTTATCAATTTTATATAAATCATTTATTTTATTAACTTTTTCAATAAAATCACCTTTGTTTACATTATTAATTTCTTCGTTATCAACACTAACAACTCCACATATCATTTTCATAACCTCTCAAATATAGATTAATATAGAATATTCTATATGTCAAGTAATATTATCTAATATTCTATACCATTATACTAATGGAGAAAGTTATGACTTTTGTTGAAATATTAAATGATATTATGATTGACAAAAACTTGAATCAAACTCAATTTGCAAAGTTAATTGGGGTCAAGCAATCACAAGTGAGCGAGTGGCTGAATGGCAAAAATAAGCCAGGCTACGACAATTTAAAAACAATTTGCCTTGCGTTGAATATTTCTGCCGACTATCTTTTGGGGCTTGACGACAAAACAAAATTTTAAACAAAAAAATAGACAATTGATTGCCTATTTTTTTTACTTAATTTTTATTGCAAACCATTATTTTAACAATTAAATTTGGCTGTCTGGGGCGGTTTCAATTAGCGCACCATCTTTGTATTGAGTTTTGTGCAATTTTGCATTGCCGTTGCTATCTATAACAAAACAAATACCTATGCCAAGATCTGCATAATTGATTTGATAAACTGAAGCGTCTTCATAATAAGTCAATTTAATTTTGCCAGCTGTGTCAAGCAAGCCAAACCAATGCGCTTGGTCAATTGTGTTTAAATATTCAATTGCGTCTGTCAAAGTTTGTTTTGCGGTGTTGTAAGTTTTAATTGAACCAACATATTCCTCATCTTGCTCAAGTTGAGTTTTTAATTGAGTGCAATATGTTTTCATGTCTGCCAAATTTTTGATTGCCTTAATTTGGAAATTGCCAGATTTTGTGGACATTGTGTCCAACACCAACTGAGAATATTTGTACATATTGTTGTAAAGGTCTGAACCAATATTCACTGCAGTTGAAGTATCCAAAAACTCTCTTGTGTGCATATTGTTTTTAACTGCATTGTAAACATTATTATATCTGGTGCGGAAAGTGTCGTCAATTTCACTTTGAACTGAATCGCTGCTTGAACTGCCTTCACCATAATTGTAAACAAAGAAATCATCGTTTGTTGGGTCTAATGATACATGCTCAACATAATATGCTTTAACATTGCTTGCTTCAAAAGTTGCTTCGTCAAATTGATTGTTGTTGAGTTTGTTATAAAAATCATTGCCCGCGTCATCACAATCTGTGATAAGTTTCAAATAATTTACAACATTCGTTTCAAAATTTATGTCTGCTATATAGGCACCAACATCTTCAATTGGGTGTTCTCCCTCTTGTTTGTTGTACTGAGTGAGATAAAGCGTCATAGATTTTGGAGTAGCAGTTTCGTAATCATAATTAAAATTGAAGTCATATTGATATTTAACGCTCATTCCATTGTAAGTCACTGGAATTTCCAACCTAAAATTGATGCCAGAATTTTGTTGTAAAATTCTAATGTATGCAAAAAATCCATTCATCATATAAGTTGTACTGTAAATTTTGCCCAACTCGTAGTCTGCAAGATAGCCACTGGCTGTGTTTACATAGTTTGTGAAATATTGCATCATATATTGCCCTTGATAAATATCATATAGAGCGCGCAAAGCAGCTGACTTTGTTGTGTAATTGTTAGCATAAGGGTTGGAAACAGTAAGCAAATTAATTTTTGAATTGTTTGTGTTAAAAATGCAGTTGGATTGTTGTTCTGTTGTGCTTGAAATTGAGCCAAAAATTTGCTCCATTTTGTCCAAACTTTGGTTTACAACCATTTGCGCTGTAATTCCATTTGTATTAACAGTTTGGTTTTCTGGGCTGCCGCCAAAGCCTTGCCCATTGCCTTGCCCGTCGCCGTCACCTTTGCCACAGGCAACAAAACTGAACATGGCAAAAACCATCATTATAACTGCCAATATTGATGAAAACAATGTCTTTTTCTTTGTCATAAAAACTCCTAAATCGCTTTTATTTTAGTACTCCCAAAAATTAAAGTCAAACAAATATTTAATTAATAATAAAAACTATTTGCCCTTACTTGTGAATAAACATACCTTTAATTTAATTTTTTCCAACGCGATTTCTTGTGTCCCCTTAGGTATCTCCAAAAAAAATTTTTTAGGGACTCCGTAGGGGACACGAGAAATTTAATTTATAATGTAAATTTAATTTTATTTTTAAAACTAAACAGGTTGTTAAAAAAATAGACATTGGTATGTCTATTTTTTATTTTCTTAAAAATTACTTTTTAAAAATAGGATAAGGCACCATTTTTGAGAAAAATGGTGGACAAACCTATCTTTTGAAGATAGGTTGATAATTTGCCTCACAATGTTCGCAAAATTGTCAAACCTACAATGCTATTAAATTAAAATTATTTCTTAAAGATAGGTTTGATTACAACGTGGCGTTTTTCGCCTTCGCCTGTTGATTCTGTTGTAACGTCCTCACGACCTTGCAATGTTGTGTGAACAATGCGTCTGTCATACGCATTCATAGGATCCATGTGAATGTTGCGCTCAATTTTGATTGCTTGTTCTGCAATTTTGTTGGCCAAATCTATGATTGATTGGTTGCGATTTTGCTTGTATCCGTCAACGTCAAGGTACATACGGATTGCTCCTTCACCTCTTGTTTTAACGCCAGAAAGCAACATTTGAATTGCTTGCAAATTTTCGCCATGATAGCCAATAAGTTTGCCAACTTTTTCGCCTTTTATGCTGAAATTAAGTTCATTTTCGCCTGCTGTGCATTCAACAGTTGCATTTTCGTCCACAAGGCGTGCAAGCCCCAACAAAAATTCAGTTCCGCGTGCCTGCAAGCGTGTTGAATCCACAATTTTGTGTTTCTTTTCTTTTTCAACTGGTTGAACTTCAACTTGTTCGATTTGTTCAGCCTGTTCTGGTTGTTCAGTTTCGGTTGTTTCAACATCTTCAACCTTTTCTTCTTGTTTTGGTTCTCCCCAAGAAAGAATGACTTTTGCCTTTTTGAAAAGACCGCCCTCTTCCACAACTTTAATATCAACGTCTTCACGTTTCATGCCACATTCAAGCAGCCCATTTTGAATTGCAATTTCCACACTTTTGCCAGTTGCTTCAATTTGCATATTTCCTCCTTAAAACCAATTTGGTTTTTGTGTTTTTTTGCAAACCATATTTCCATGCGTTAACATAGAAATAAGTTTATTTTTTGTAATTTCTGCTGTATTCAACAACTTCAATATGTTTTTTAGGTATCAAAATATCTTCACCCTTTTTGCTTTTTCTTCTAAAAATCAAAGTTAAAATTGTTGTGATTATTGAAGAAATGATTGAGTTGGTGATGATATACAAAGTGAACACCACGTTTGAACTTAACACGAACGCAATCATTGAAAGCGGAATAACTGCCATCATAACTTTGTTCATTGTATTGAGTTTTTGACCTTTAGGTGCAAGAATTTTAGCACTCAAGAATTGTGTTAAGAACGAAACTGCCACAGCAAGGACTATCAAAATATAATAACCATTGCTATCTTTTTTCCCGTCCAAAATTGTTGCGGTTATAACGTCATAACGTGCTTTTGCTTGTTCTTTTGCTTCATCCACAAGACCTTGATGCTTTGCGTAATCGTCAAAGTTTACAAACTGACTTGTGTTAGTGTCTGCCTTCCAAACATTTTTAACCCAGAACCAACTATTTTGTTTTTTATAGTTTTCGTATTCTTTTTCAATCTGTTGCTTAATATAAGCGTTTTGGTCACCATCAAACAAAGATTGGTCAAAGTCAGGAGAAGCCCAAGTTGTTTCTGCTTGAACGTAAGCACTGTCCAACTGCTTGTAGGTTATGTAAATTTTTTCATTACCATAAGCACGGATGCTGCCGTACAAACTGAAAAACACAACCAAAGTCAAAACCAATGGCAAAAGCAAACTTAAGCACATGCCCCCAACGTTGACGTTGTATTTTTTATATAATTTTGCAGTTTCTTGATTAATTTTTTCTCTGTTGCCAGCATACTTTTGATTTATTGCATCAATTTCTGGTTGCATTGCAGACATGCTTCTCTGTTGCTTGCTTGAAGCCACACGTTGCAAAATATCAAGCGGTGACAAAACAATTTTTAAACAAATTGTGAAAACAACAATTGTCCAACCATAATTGACAAGCCAATTGGCAAAAAAGTCAATTATATGCGTCCACATGTCTGCTTTTAAAAACATTGTGTTTGTTAACATTTCCATTTATAATTTCCCATTAAATTTAATTTTGGCAAGTCCAACCCTGCCTTATGGTTTGGTGTGCATTTTAACAGCCTTTTGATTGTTAAAACTCCACCCCAAATTGCGCCAAATTCACAAACAGAATCCCAGCCGTATTTGCTGCAGGTGGGAATAAAATTGCAATTTCCGCGCAAAGCATAGCGCACTGTTAAGCGATAAATTCCAATAATCGCCAAAATTATGGCGGTTAATGGTAAACATAAAAAATAGTAAACCTTAAACCAAAAATTAACACTCATTTTGACCTTCTTCAGGCTTTGAATTCACCAACAAATTAGCCTTTTTTAACGCTGAAAGAATCTCTTTTTCAATTTCCAAAGAGGTTTTATCTTTTGCAGCTTCCTTTGCGGTTATAATGTAATTTTTGTTTTCAAATTTGTCTATATTCAATCTGCACGCTTCACTTATAATTCGTTTAACGCGGCTGCGCACCACGCTGTTGCCAACTTGTTTACTAACTGAAATTCCAATTTGAGGCATTTTGCGCCAGGTTTTTGTGAAATGTATGTAAAAACTTACACTATTAACACGTTCACCCTTTTTGTAAACATAGTTGTATTCTTTTCGCTTTTTAAGCCTGTTATTTTTGTTAAGCATATGCTTCCTTAAACTTGGCAAAAATTATTTTGTTAATTCTTTTTTGCCTTTATTTCTGCGTCTTTTTAAAACTTTACGTCCAGACAAAGATTTCATTCTTGCTCTAAAACCATGCACTTTGCTGCGTTGTCTTTTCTTAGGTTGATAAGTTTGTTTCATAGTTCCTCCTCAAAAAATTTTGTAAAAATTCGCGCAATCTTTTGTCAATCGACAGCAAAAAATTAAGCGTTTTTAATAGGTTGTAGTCCAGGCAAAACGCCTTTCGGTAAAACTTAAACCTAATTTTTTCAAAAAAATTGGTTTAATTTAGAATAACTCTAAACGGAAAATCCTATTGAACCCACTATAACAAAAAAAACAACCAATGTCAAGAAATATGTTCTTTCAATTGGTTTGTTTTTTTCTACTTTTTGTCTATTCTTCCAATATGTGTGCCTTCATTGTCATAAACATCGTAACTGCCAGAGCCTGAATTTTTATTGCTTTCGCTTATGCTTTTGTTTATGCTATCCAATTTGTTGGAAAGTTCACGCTGCGCACGCTCTTCTGGAGTGCCGTAAATATAGTTATTGACTGCTCTCTTTAAATCTGCCCGTGCTTCTTCTAGTTTTCTCTCGGAAATAGCCAGTTTTTCCGCTTGCTCTTTTATCAAAAAATATGCTCTGTTAACATTTTTTGGTTGCATGTTGTTGTAAATAATTTGAAGCATTGGGCTGTGTTTAATGCCTCCAACTGGGTCAGTGTCATTAGAATTGGCGTTGCCCTTTTTTACTATTTGTTTTTGTTTTATTTTAGCATTCATGCGTTTGAACGCGTGGAACAAGAAAATTGGTAAATTGAACAAAATCAAATAAACAAAGAAAGACGGCCAAATCATGTTGCACAAAAGGTATTCCCAAAAATGGCTTGTAAATTTAATTGTGCCCTCATGTTTTAAGTATGCCATAATAACAGTAACTACAAGTGGCACGCCAAAGCCAAACAACAAGCCAAGCCCTGCTTTTCCGCTGTTGCTATTGCTTGAACTGCTTTGACTGTTTGCCTTTGCTTTTTCTGTTTCTCTATAGTCAAAATACTCTCTGCTGGCAAGGTCAAACTTTTCTTCTTCCTTGTTGGCGTAATATTTAAGTTTTGGGTAAAGATTACTTGTCATTTTTTCGCTGCTTGTAGAAGAACTAGAAAATGATTCGGATTTTTCCTTAAACAAAACCAAGTTCCAATCAAGCACTGGCATTCCGTCATATTCGGTTGGCAAATCTTCAAATTTTGCCTTTGCGTTGTTGAGTTCGTTTACAATTATGCCTTTGTCGATTTTAAAATAAGTTATGCCTTTGCCTTTCAACTTATCAACATATTCAATGTTTTCTGTGTCCATGTTTTCATAAACATAGGCAAAAGAACTCAATTGATTTCTATATTCGTCTGGAATTTCGCCGCCATAGAATAAATTAGCGCGGGTATGTGTTTCGCTTGCAGGAAATGAGTCCATTTCTAACACACTTAAATCCATTTTGGGCAAAATAAGGTTTGTATTGCGGCTTAGCCACAAACGAAGTTTTTTAACCTTACACCCTTTTGGAACTTTAACAACTTTTGGCCTTAACCAACCAACGCTGTATTCATCACAATCAACTGGCAAAACAATCTCTTCAATAAAACTTTCAGTATCATAATTAGTGCTATCGCCCAATGTTTTAATGTGCGCGTCTTTGTCAATTTCAAAACTTTTTATGTAGCAATTATTAAATGCGCATGTTTCAATTATCTCAACGCTTGCAGGGATTTTAATTTTCAATCCGTTTTTCAATGAACCTACTGTTTGTTGGAAAATGCCTTTTTTGATAACACGAACACCATCTGGAATTTCAAAATCCACTATGTCTGGCTTACCAACATATGCAACAAACTCGTCACCTTCAATAATGTAGTCTTTCTTGTCCATAATATCTCCTTTTAATTAAATATTGAATGTAAGAAAAAATATGAAAGTTACATATCTTTAGCATTGTTCAATTTAGCCAATTCTTGCTTTATTGCGCCTATCAAGTCAATTTGTGCAATGGTTAATTCGCGTTTTTCTTCCAAATATTCAATAATCTCATACGTGTCAAATACCAACTTTTGTTTTTTATCTTCTGACAGAGTTTTTGCATCAATCAAATTTGCAAGTCTGTCCGCCAGTTTTATGCAAAGTGAATAGTTTGACATGTCAATCATTTTATGCTTTAAATAATTGCCTTTACCAATCAATTGTGGCATATAAGACGCGGTGGTAACCTCCATAACCATGCTTGCAACCATTTCGCCAAAATTGTCTTCAAGTTCGCGATAAGAAGTGTAAGTGTCTTCCAACGTGTCATGCAATAAAGCTGCAGCAACAATGGCATCAATATTTCTAGATTTCTTATATTTTTTTAACAAATCTGCAACCAAAATCGGATGATTAATATAAGGTGTAACCCCATCTGCACGGGTTTGCCCTGCATGTTTTTTTGTTGCAAAATTTAAAACATAATCATAATCTAAATTCATCTGTTCTCCTTATTTGCAAAATTTTAAAATCATTACCTAAGAAAAATATATCCAAAGACAGTTATCCTCTTTTGGAAAAGTAGTCATGAAGGAAAAACTTTTTAAGGTTGTCCTATATAAACAATAGAATCAATCAAAAGGCTTTGAGTCGCAAATTTATGCAGTAACCAAGCAAAAGATTGTATTTTATTGTTAGCCCTTCAATCCTCTGGATTGACGGTCCATGTCTTCTCGTCAAAACTCTCGCTTTTGCGGATTTGCTTGACGCAAATGCTCGCCTTTTGCTCGGTTTTTCCTCTTCCCTTCCGCAAACAAGTTGCGGTGGGAACCCTATGTTGTCTCAGCCCTAGCCCTTCAATCCTCTGGATTGACGGTCCATGTCTTCGACAACGATGTCGTAAATTTCGCCAAGAGTTGAACAATATTTAAGCACATCCCAAGGTTCGTTTGTGTGGAAGTGAATTTTTATTGTTTCACTATATTTACCCAATCCGTCACCAACAGCAATGAGACAATCTCCTTTAAAATTTTTCAAAAAATAATCTCTAACAGCGTCTTCTTCCAAATTTTCGCCTGAGATTAAAAGTTGTGTATCGTATCTAAATTCGATCATAAAAAACTCCTAAAAATACATTTTTATGTCCTTATTATGAAATAAACCCAAAAAAAAGTAAAGCGTTTTGCACCTTAACTTATTTTTAACACAAGATGGGCTTTCCTATCTTCCAACAAAAGTTTGCCATTGTTTTTAACAATAATATTTATTGCATTTGTGTTGTTTTTTTCAATGTTAAACTTCAAATCTTGCACATTTTTTTGTTTAAATATTTTAACCATCTCTGCAAACAAATATGAGCCATATCCGTTGCTGCGGTGCTCTGGATTGATAAAAACATAAATATTGTTATCCTTTACATTAAAATCAACTGTTGCGTAGCCCAATTGGGCAACATCGTTTTGCAAAAGGTAAGTTTCAATTTGCTTTTCGCCAGTTTGCTTTCTAACTATTTTAAAATTCATACTCCTCCCACTTATCAACCAAATGCAAATTGGTGTTGTCAACAAATTCTCTAAACGACTCAACTTTGTTCATTTCAATCATACTAATTGATCTTCTTTGATATCCAGTGCCTTGTTCATTAAAAAAGTAATTCATGTTTTTACAAAGGTTGTTTTCAAGGTTATAACACATGTAATCAAACCCCAAAATGTTGACAACAGAAACTTTTTTAAACTCTCTTTCTCCTGTTATGTAGCAAAAATAAAGGATTGGATTAATTTCTTCCTTTGTTTTAATTTTAAACTTTATGTTTGGATTATATTTAAAGTAAAAAACTCGTAACTCTTGACAAGTCAACCAAAGTGTGTTATTATATTAACAGAATCCCTTTCGACCATTCCGGATTTGTTTATATGGGAATATTGAAAAATCTTCTTATGAATGGCATTAATAATGCAATAAAATTTTGCTGTGTTATTATTGCCTATGCGCTCAATGTGCAAATTTAAGAAGGTTTTTTTGTTAACCATTGCCTGCATAGAACAAAACAGCAACAAAAAAAGGAGAATTTATATGAAAGTTATTATTGGAACACAAAATCCAGGCAAAATTGAAGGGGCTCGACGTGCCTTATCTCAATTTTTTGATGATGTTGAAATTGTTGGTGTAAAAGTGCCTTCACAAGTGGCAGACCAACCTGTTAATCGCGACACTTTTTTGGGTGCGGACAATCGCGTTAAAAATCTTATTGAATACGCAAAACAAAACAATTTAAAAGCAGACCTTTTTATGGCTGTGGAATCTGGAATAACAAACGAACTAGGCAGTTGGTTAATCACAAATATTGCTGTTGTGGCTGACGCCTGTGGGCACAAAAGTGTTGGCACAAGTGCAAGTTTTCCTGTCCCTAAAAAATATGTTAATGATATTATCAGTTTAACTTTGGGCACAGTTATGGACGGCATTTTTGAAAAAACAGACTTGCGTAGCAGCACTGGCGGAATTGGCTTGCTAACTCACGAAAATATCACCCGCATTGATTTAAACTATCAAGCATTCACCATGGCATTAACAAGTTTTGTTAATGACGATATTTGGCAAGACCAATTAGATTAATTTATAGCAAAACCTTCTTTAAATTTCACAAAAAGTGAACAAAAAGTCAGCACATTATGCTGGCTTTTTTGTTGTGTTTATATTAAATTTATTGTCATTACCCAAAAACTCAACTTTCTTAAAATTTGATACATTCAAATTCAACCGCGGGTTCAAATCTTTAAATTTAAAATATAGGGTTCCCACAAAGGCAACTCAGTGCCTTTGAATTGATTGACATTAAACACTTAAAGATTTGTTTTTTACAAGTAAATAAATAATAAAAATGGGATCCCATAAAACGAATACTTTGAAAGAGAAACGAGAAAGCCAAGCAAAAGTGCAACACTTTGTGTTTTTTTCTAAAAACACAAGTTGAATAAGCTTGTGCTTTCGAGTGGTGGTGCGGTTAACAGGATTTGAACCTGCAAGAGATTGCTCTCACTAGTACCTGAAACTAGCGCGTCTGCCATTCCGCCATAACCGCATGTTATTATTGTAACATATTTTTACATAATTGAAAATAGAATTATTAAATTTTTACTAAACAATTTTCTTTTATCGTTGTTCGTAACAACGACTCATATTTTCTATTCTTCTAGTATCTTAAGATAAAATTTGCAACAAAAAAAGCTAACATAAGTCAGCCTTTTTGTTTACAAAGATTTTTATTTTTTCCTTGCCAAATAAGCGTCTGCACCACCGCAAGCAACAGCCAACAATATAAGATAGTTGCCAACGCTTGTAACAGTTTTGCCAGAAACAAAGCCACCAATTTCAACAGTGGTGAATTTTCCAGCAACAACAAAACCGCAGATGAATGCAACAATAGCAAGAGCAACAAGTGCAATGCTTAAAATTGTGTTAACCAGTTTAAATCTAAAGCCAAACACTCTCAAAACTGCAAAAACAATAATTGCTGCACTAACAACAACTGCCAAGAAATACGTCCAGCAGAAAAGCCCAGTAACAAAGCCTGCATCGTCACTGTTTTTCAAACGGATAAGAGCATTTGCTCCGTTAGACAAATCTGTCGAGGTTTCGCCTTTAAAAACCGCTGTTATAACGTCAACACCTTTAATATGACTTGTGCTTGTGCTTCCCAAAACTGTTGCTTTTGAAGTAAACACAGGCATAAACAATGTGCAAACTGTAACAACTGCCAACACGATTACAACAATTGCTAACAAAAGGTTAATCATATTCTTTTTTGATTTTTTCTTTGCCATTTTTCCTCTCCTTTTCTATTGATATGTTAATAGTTTTATATTGTCAAAGTCAAGCAAAAATTTAAAATTTCCAAAAATAACTATTTTACATTTTTCAAAGGTAACATAGAATCAAGAACAGGTGTTGTGACAAAAACTCAAGACACTCAATTTGGTTATGTAACTACTTCAACTAATCCTTTTAAACCTTTAGTTTTTTTGTCGGTTATTTTTAAATCAAAATCTATTTAATATGCAATTGTTTAAAAAAACAACCCGACCAATAAGTCAAGTTTAGTTAATTGGAACCCCACAAAGCCAAACGAAGTGGGTTTGAAAGGGAAACGAGAAATTTAAGCACAGGGGCAACACTTTATGTTTTTAACAAAAAAACACAAGTTATTAAAACTTGTGCTTAACATATAGGGCTCCCTCCACAACTTGCTTGTGGAATGGACAAGAAAAGCCGAGCACAGTCAATGGGGTCCCCACAAAGCCAAACGAAGCGGGTTTGAAGGGGAAACGAGAAAGCCAAGTGATGGGCAACACTTTGTGTTTTTGAAAAAAACACAAGTTGCTTAAACTTGTGCTTTCGAGTTGTGGCGCAGAGAGGGGGATTTGAACCCCCGAAGGCTTTCACCTTATCGCTTTTCGAGAGCGACACGTTCAACCACTCCGACATCTCTGCAAATAAGATTTGAGTAACGATTTTATTATAAAATAATAGCAGAGATTTGTAAAGGAGAATAATAAACAAGATTTTATATTTTTTGTTATATTTGGGATTAATTGTTTTAAAGTTTTCCACACAAAACAACAAATTTTGTGGATAACTTTTTTAAAAAAACAAAATTTACCAAACAATCTGGTAGCTTAAAATGTTACGTATAAAAAGCCAAATTTATGGCTGTAAGTAGTTATACTTTTTTGTTGCTTTATTCTACCACTTTCTTGTGTCCTTTGAGTTTGTGTTTGCTATTATTTAATTTATTTAGTAATCCTCTTGTTCTTGTGTTCCCTTCGGAGCCCTAAAAAAATAATTGTTTTTAGGGGTGGTTGATGGGAAATGTTGGTACGATTTTATGAGTACCAAAAGATAGTTTTTAATAACTATCAAAATAATATTCAAAAACAAAAATTAAAAAGTACCACCATAAAAATATAGTGATACTTCTTTTGTTTAAATTTTAAAAACTCTATCTTGATTTAACTGGTAAAATAAGGAAAGTGAAATCATCACCTTCGCAAGGTGTAATTATACATGGTTGAATTGCACTGTTAAGTTTAATTTTAACATAAGGGTTGTCAATCACACGCAAGCAATCACTGAAATATTTTGAGTTAAAGGAAATTGTTAAATCTCCACCTTTAACACCAACAGTAATATTCTCTTTTGTGTTGCCAATTTCACTATTTGAAGTGAGCATTAGGTTCTTTTCTTTAATGTCAAATTTAACCAAATTATTTTTATCAATGCGGCTCAAAACACTGGCGCGATCAATAGCGTCTTCAAGTTGTTCTTTATTGATTGTAACAACCGTTCCAAAATCCTTTGGAACAATTTGTTTATAATTGATAAATTGACCATCAATCAAATGATTGATGATGATTGTGTCGCCCAAATCAACCATAATATTGTTTGAATGAACATAAACTTTAACAGTCCCCTCACCGTCAAGCATACGAATAATTTCGTACAAATTTTTGCCAGGAACAATAATTTTAAAATCGTCTGTTGACATAACAAGTTGTTTGTTTGCAATAGACAAGCGGCAACCATCCACAGCCACTGCGCGAATGCCAGTTCCAGTTGTTTCAATCAAAATACCCTTCAAAATCGGACGGCTATCATCTTGAGCCACTGCATAATAAACGTTGTTAATAAGAGAGCGGAAATCTTCCTTGTTAATTTCAAAGAAATTATTCTTTTCCACTTCTTTCAAACTTGGAAATTCGCTAACTTCCATACATTGCAAAACGCCTTCGCTGTCTGTATACGAAATTTTAAGTTGATTTCGCTCGTTAAGTTCACACTCAATTTGTTCATTTGTAAGTTTTTTAATATATTCGCCAAACAATCTGCCAGGAACGACGGTTTCACCCGCGCTTACAACCTCTGCTCTAATTGTTTTTTCAATACTAATTTCAAGGTCAGTGGCTGACAACACCAATTTGTCGTCCCCACATACCATTTTAATCCCTTCAAGAATTTGACTGGTTGTTTTGCCACTAATAGCTTTTGAAACAACACTAATTGCTTCACTCAATTCAAGTCCATCACATCTAAACTGCATAATTTCTCCTTTTAATGTGCCAAAACCGTTTGAAATCTAAGTTTTATATCTAAAGATATAACCCCTATTAGCTCAAATTCTTTGCGATTTGTAAGCCGATAATCAATACCAACATATTAGCAGACAAAACTGAATATGTCAACCAAAAATGTCAGTAAATGTCGAATTTTTTTGTCTTTATTTACTTATAATTAAGTTAATTTTAAGAGTATTTCACACGCTCACCCAGACGCTGTTTTTTATAAAAATTTTTAAGTTTTTTGGTAGTGATTTTTTTATTAGGCAATGTGCAAATGTGGATAACTTTGACCTACCACAACATTTAGTGTGTTTCGACAAGAAACAACAAAATACTCCACAATTTTTTTCCACATTTTTTGTGCACAACTATGTGAAAAAGGCTGTGTATAACAAAAAAATCTATGTGGACAACCCTTCTAAACCCCTATTTTTTAGGCGAAAATCACCATTTTAAGCTCTTTTCTTTTAAGATAACTTAAAATTAAATTTCCGCTCATGCGCAAACTAATAAAAAGTAAAATTTTATTTAAGTTCAGGCGCTATATGTGTGCATTTGTTTATATTTTATTTTTTTTAATTTAAGTTTACGCGCAAACTTAAATTAGGTTTTTACATATAATATATACGCATACGCGCGTGAACTTAAATTTTAGTTAACTTGTTTTTTAGTATAATAAATTTTAATCTATATTTAAAAAAAAATTAATTACGCAAACTTAAATAATTTTATATTTGATTTAACAATTTAGTTTCCCCAATCTTCTGGCAGATTTTAAGCCAAAACCTGCCAATCAATTTTAACCCTACACAAAAGTAAAAACAATTAAAGTTGGTGATTGACTTTTCTTTCAATATATAGTATAATAAAGACATAGGAGAGAAATATGTTTTTGCTAGACCAATGGAAAAAAGTTTTAAACAGATTGGAAGCGGAAGTTACAGCGGTCACATTTGACTTGTGGATAAATACTCTCACTCCAATTCAATACGCAAATGATGAACTTATTTTAATGGCACCAAGTGTAACTGCAAAAAATCAAGTTAACCAACCTGGCATATTTGACAAAATCACAAAATGTGTTAGGGAAGAATTTAATTCTTACACATTTGTGCGTGTAACAGAAAAGCAAGAATATGAAGAAAGCATAAGAAAACAAGAACAAGAACTTGAAAAAATCATGTCCAATGTGACAAATTTAAAATCCAAGTTTAATCCAAAATACACATTTGATGCTTTCGTTATTGGTAAGTCTAACCAAGTAGTGTGTGCAGCAATGCAAAATGTTGCAGAACATCCAAGTGAAAAATTTAACCCACTGTTCATTTATGGTGGTGTTGGGCTTGGAAAAACTCACTTACTTCACGCTGTTGGTAATTATCTTAATCAACACAGACCTGACCTTAATGTTTTGTATGTAACATGCGAAAAGTTTACAAATGATTATGTTGATTCAATACGAAAAGGTAAAGACAATTCAAACAATGACTTTAGAGAAAAATATCGTAACGTAGACGTGCTTATGATTGATGATATTCAATTCATCAGCAACAAAATGGGCATTCAGGAAGAATTCTTCCACACATTCAACGACCTTTATCAAAACAATAAACAAATTATAATTGCTTCTGACCGCTCTCCAAAAGAGATGACAGCGTTGGAAGAAAGATTGCGCAGCCGTTTCAGTTCTGGACTTATTCAAGATATTCAAGAGCCAGACTATGAAACCAAGGTTGCAATCATAAAAAAGAAATGCAGTCAAGAAGGTTATCTTGTTGACGAAGATGTTGTAGATTTTATAGCTTTAAAAACTGGCACAAACATTCGTGAGATGGAAGGCATTTTGAGCAAAGTTGTTTTCTATAGTGGTCTTATTGGTAAAACTCATGCAAGCATGGAAGACGCCAAAGAAGCACTTAAAGATTATGTTGAAGAAGAAAAAACAAATTTAAATGCTGATAAAATAATGAACACTTGTTGTGATTTCTTCAAAATTAGTAAAGAAGATTTGATTGGTAAAAAGAAAAACAAAGAGATTGTTGAACCAAGGCAACTTTGTATTTATCTTATTAACGACATGTTAAATATTCCACTTACTGCAATCGGTGACTTGTTTGGAGGTAGGGACCATACAACAATCATGCACGCGAGGGACAAAATTAGCAATCAAATAAAAGTTAATCCTCATGTTAAAACATTGGTTAACGATATTCGCAGCAGACTTTTAAAATATTAAAATTGAAAAATATAAATAAAATTTACATAAAAATTAAAAAAAACAGGTTGTTTAGCCTGTTTTTTTGTTTATTTTTTAATTTTCATTTTTTTATTTGCTAAAAAACAAATCATGATTACAAACGGAAAAAAACAAAAAAATTAGTTTTTCAAGTTTTCAGTATATTATTTCGATTAAATTTATAGTAAAAGTTTTAAAATCAAATTTTATGCAATATATTAAACTTTTGTTCCGTTTTTAATTTCAATAATGTTTGCTTTAAAATTTATTCTTGGCAACGCGGTACAAGTGATAAGAGTTTGATATTGTTTTGTTAAATTCAAAAGTCTGTTTTGCCTTTCATCATCTAATTCACTCAACACGTCGTCAAGTAAAAGCACAGGAAATTCGCCAATTTCCTGTTTAATAACTTCCATAAGTGAAAGTTTAACAACCAGTGCCACGGTTCTCTGTTGCCCCTGACTGGCAAATTGGCGACAATCCAAACCATTAATTTTAAAAATTATGTCATCACGATGAGGCCCAACGCAAGTGTAACCCAACTCAAGTTCTTTGATTAAACTTTTGTCAAATTGATTTTGTAAATCTTTCGAAACGGAAATTTCATCTGATTTTTTGTAACTATATTCAATGTCTAAATTTTCGTCCAAAGTTATTTCTTTATGAATGTTTTTTGCAAAAATTTTTAATTTATCAATAAATTCAATACGTTTTTCAATGATTTTTTCAGCAATTTCAATTAATTGTGGAGTAAAAAGATTTAATTGCTCAATTTTTGTTTTCGTAGAATTTAAACTTTTAAGTATTGCATTTCGTTGTTTTAAAATTTTGTCATATCTCAAAAGATTGTATAAATATGGCTTGTCAAATTGACTTATTGAAACGTCCAAAAAATTGCGTCTATCTTCTGGCACTTCTTTAATTAATTTCATTTCATCTGGACTGAAATACACAACCGATAATATACCAACCAATTCAGTCAATTTCAAAATGTTGAGGTTGTTAATTTTGATTGCTTTTTTGTTAGATTTATCCAAAAACATTTTTATATTTTTGTTGCCGGCAGTTGTAACAAATTCAACTTCAATTTTTGCCTTGTCTTGTTCAAATTTTATCAACTGTTTTTCTTTGCTGTTTTTTGGACTTTTTCCAACACTTAACAAATACAAACTTTCCAACATGTTTGTTTTACCTTGTGCGTTTTTGCCAACAATAAAATTAACACCATCTTCAAAATTGATTATGGAGTTTGTGTAATTTCTAAAGTTAACAAGTTCTAATTTATCAATTTTCATTATGATTAATTATAATATTTTGAAAAAAAATTGTCAATATATTTAAAATTTAATAAAAATACATTAATATTTTAATGTTTATAAATTTTTTTTAAAAATTTTATTTTAATATTTAGTTTTTGTAGCAAATAGCAGTAGTGACTCCTCGCGTGCGCGCGCACGCACGCGCGCGTACGCGTATATATAATGAAAGAAAAATTTATTAAATCTAGATAATATTCCTTTTTATAACTTGCGTTATAAGCATAGATTAATAAATTATTTTTATTTTTTAATTATAAAATATAATCTATTTGATATAAAAAAAAAGAAAATTAATTTTTTCTTTTTGAATTTTTTATAAAATTGGCTTAAGTTTTGGCAAATTTTTATCTCTTGGGTATTGTTTTGGTGTTTCCTTAATTTTTTTAATTATAATAATGTTTCTTTCGCCCTCATTGTTAGGTAATTCAAAGTGAAGGGTTTTGACATATTCACCCCCTAAAATTGCCAAAGCATTTTTTGCTTCGTCAATCTCTTCTTGAAAGTTGCTGCCCTTGAAAGCCAACACAATCCCACCCAGTTTAACTAAAGGTAAAAGGTACTCCAAAAGGGTGTTCAATTTTGCAACTGCACGTGCAACCGCAACGTCAAATTTTTCTCTATTTGTTTTTGCAAAATCTTCTGCTCTCGAATGAATGTTGTTTGTAGAGATATTCAATTCGGTTGTCAGTTCATTCAAAAAATTTATACGTTTATTTAAACTGTCAACCATTGTTAATTCAACGTCTGGTCTAACAATTTTTATAGGTAAACTAGGAAATCCTGCCCCTGTTCCAACATCAACAATTTTGGCATTTAGTTTTACTTCTTTAATTGGTAAAATGCTATCTAAAAAGTGTTTATTGAATACTTGCTCTTTTTCAGTTATTGCAGTTAAATTAACCTTTTCATTGTATGAAACAAGTTTTTCGAAATATTTTTCGAAAACATTATAATTATTATTAATTAATTCTAATTGATAATCAATATTCATAAATTTTCCTAAAATACTTAATAATAGCATTTTTTAAAGGTTTTATTAGATGTTTTTTAATTAATTTTCTAATATTTTTAAATATATTTTTTTAACTTTAAATATACCAATAAAACATTAATGTCAGCAGGACTCACACCATCAATTCTTTTGGCTTGACCAAGAGTTGCTGGATTGAATTTGTTTAGTTTTTGCCTAGCCTCTAATCTCAATCCCTTAATTTCGTTGTAATCAATATTTGGAAGAATAAGATTTTCGGTTTTAAGTTGTTTTTCAATCAACTCTTTTTCTTGTTTAATATAACCCTCATATTTGATTTCTGTGTTAATATATTCCAAAACATTATTTGGCACATTTTCAAACAAGTTAAACTGTTTTTTAATGTCAAAAATATTTATATTGTTGCGCTTGATTGCATCCCTCAATGTTAATCCTGACTTTGGCAAGTTCTCATTTTTTTCTTCAAACAATGCACGTAATTTTTCTGGATTACACATTGTTAAAAGTCCAGTTTCAACTTGTTTAATTTGATCTAGTTTTTTTGTAAACAACTTATATTGTTTGTTGTCAACCAGACCAATTTGATGACCAATTTCAGTTAATCTCATGTCACAATTGTCTTGCCTCAAAATTAGTCTATATTCAGCTCTGCTTGTCATCATTCGATAAGGTTCGATAATATCTTTAGTAACCAAATCGTCAATAAGCACGCCAATATATGCTTGGTCACGTCCCAGAACAAAAGGTGAAAGGTTATCAATATACCTTTCGGCATTAATGCCAGCCATAAGTCCTTGTGCGCCTGCCTCTTCGTACCCGCTTGTTCCGTTAATTTGCCCGGCAAAAAACAATCCGTTAACTTTTTTGCTTTCCAAGTTGTTTTTTAGTTCGGTTGCGTTTATACAATCATATTCAATAGCATACGCAAAACGCATTATTTTAACATTTTCAAACCCAGGTATCAGGCAATACATTTTTCTTTGCACGTCTGAGGGCATGCTGCTTGAAATGCCCTGAACGTAAATCTCATCAGTGCTAGCGCTTTCAGGTTCCAAAAACAGTTGGTGACGCTCTTTGTCAGCGAAACGCATGATTTTGTCTTCGATACTAGGACAATATCTTGGGCCAACACCATGAATTTTACCCGAATATAGTGGTGCACGATCAATATTTGCGCGTATACAATCATGCATTTCTTTTGAAGTATAACCAAGGTAACAAGGTATTTTATTTTTAACTCTCTTCCCAGTAGAACTGAAGCTTATGTCCAAGTCATCGCCGGGTTGTATCTCAAATTTTGAGAAATCGATACTTTTTTTATCCACACGCGCAGGTGTTCCAGTTTTAAAACGTCTAATTTCAATGCCTAAATTAATCAAGGATTTTGTTAACATTGTGCTTGGTTCAAAACCGTTTGGACCTGTAAATTTTGTAAAGTCTCCTATAATAATTCGGCTGTTTAAATATACACCAGTTGCAACAACAACTGCAGAGCATTTAAAAATCTCTCCCATGCTTGTTTTAATACCTACAACTTTGCCATTTTCCACCAAAATTTCTGCAACTTCGCATTGCAAAACGTCAAGATTCTTTTGGTGTTCAATGGTTTTTTTCATTTCAGTGTGGTAGACAACTTTGTCAACTTGTGCGCGCAGAGATTGGACTGCAGGACCCTTGCCAGAATTTAACATACGTAATTGAAGCATTGATTTATCTGCATTTTTGCCCATTTCTCCGCCCAAAGCGTCAATTTCACCTGCTAATTGCCCTTTTGCTGTGCCACCGATGCTTGGGTTGCAAGCCAAAAAAGCAATACTGTCTAAATTTAAAGTGGTGAGAAGTGTTTTTTTACCAAGACGTGAAAGAGCAAGACAGGCTTCACTTCCAGCATGTCCACTTCCAATAACCACAGCATCATATGTTTCAATAAAACTTTCTATCATAAAACCAGTTTATTATAGCACAAAACCTTATTTTTTCAATATATATTTAATTTTTTTAAAAAAAATGTGCCAAATTATTTTAATTATAGCACATTTTTATAAAAATTTATTATTTTCCAAGGCAAAATTTACTAAAAATTTTATCAATTATTGCTTCATTACTTGTTGTACCACTTATTTCACCCAATTCAAGCCACACATTTTTAATTTCATTGCTTATAATGTCCATAGTTTCAGTGTTAAACAATTCAATAACTTTCCTTAAAAGATTTAAAGATTTCTTAACACACTCTATATGGCGCACATTGGTTAAATATAGCCCATTATTTAGTGTCCTTCCACCCATTGTCAAATCAAAGATTTTTTCTTTAAGGGTTTGAATGTTAAATCCGGTTTTGGCACTCACACATAGATATTCTTCTTGATTTGTTGGAACAAATTCGTCATATTTATTGAAGATTTTAATATTTGGTTTGCTTGTTTCAATTGTGTTTATATTGTTTTTATCACTAACAAGCAAAACAAGGTCGGCATCTTTTAAGGTTTGTTTAGCTCGGTCAATACCAATTTTTTCAACAATGTCATTACTTTCGCGTATACCTGCTGTGTCGAATAATCTAAATATTATGCCATTGAATTCATATTCAGCTTCCACAATATCTCGGGTTGTACCGGCGATATTTGTTACAATTGCTTTTTGAGAATTAGTTAGCGCATTCAATAAACTTGATTTGCCTACGTTAGGCGCTCCAACAATTGCAATATTCACGCCATGCTTAATTTTAAGACCATTTTTACTTTCGCTTATTAATGTTTGCAGGTCGTTGCAAATTAGCTTTAGGTGATTTAGCAAATTATCAGTTTCTTCCTGTGTATAGTCATATTCAGGGTAGTCAATTTTTGCCTCCAGTTCTGCCAATACGTCAGTTAATATATTTTGGTAATTTGAAATTTTGTCTTTAAGAGAACCCTGCATAAGATTGCTTGCCTGAGTTGCCTGAGCCTCACTTTCTGCGTTTATAATGTCCATAATGCCTTCTGCTTGATCTATACTCATTTTCCCATTGATAAATGCTCGTTTACTAAACTCACCAGGCGCTGCCATTTTAGCACCAAAAATTAATGATTGTTCTATAATTTTTTGCGCTAAATAATAACCGCCATGTGATTGTACCTCTGCAACGTCTTCACCGGTAAAACTATTGGGCGCTGAAAAATAAACAACAAGCGCATTGTCGATAATGTTTCCACAATGCACAGGTTTTAAATACATATATCTTGGCTTAAAGTCCAATTCCTCTTGTATGAGTTTTTGAAGAATCTGTTTTGCTTTATCACCACTTATTCTAATTACTGCAACTCCACTATTTCCTGCTGGGGTTGCCAAAGCCACTATTGTTTCCATACTATTATTATACCACAATCGAAAGAGATATTCAATAGTTTAAGGTATTAAAAGAACCCTTTAATTTGATTTGTTGTATACTAATTTTTATACACAACAAACAAAAAATGTTCCACGTGGAACATTTTATATAATTTTTATTTGTTAGAGATAAGTTTTGTTGTAAAATTGCTAAAATTTTTTAAATTATCTTAAAAATGTATCATAAATACGGTCTAAATCGTCTTGTGAATAATAATCTATATAAATTCTGCCTTTCTTTTGATTGCCAATAACAGAAACTTTTGTTCCTAATTTGCGTTGCATATCGGCAACAAATTCTTGAAGTTCATCTCCAATAGATTTAGGAGCGGCTTTTTTCTTTTTGCCACCTAAAATCATGTTGACTTCGTGTTCCAAGTCGCGAACAGTCAATTTGTCTTTGGCAACTTTCTTTGCCAGTAATAATTGTGTTGCATAATCTTCAATAGATACTAATATTTTGGCATGGCCAAATGATACTTTACCTTTTTCAACCAAATCAAGAACTTCTGGATATAAAGCCAAAATACGAACAGAGTTTGCTATGGCAGACCTTGGTTTTCCTAAGCGCTCCGCCACTTTTTCTTGAGTTAATCCATATTCTTCCATTAGCTTGCGAATACCTTTGGCAACCTCAACCGGATTCAAATCTTCTCTTTGCAAATTTTCAATGATTGATATTTCACTAATTTGTTTGTTTGAATAGTTTTTTACTATTGCATCAACCTGTGTTAATCCACACAATTTGCAAGCACGATAGCGCCTTTCACCTGCGATAATCATGTAACCATCATCCATTTTATTTACAATGATTGGTTGAATTAGTCCGTGTATTCTAATACTTTCTGCCAGTTCGTTCAAACTGTCTTTATCAAAAGTTTTTCTTGGCTGGTTTGGATTAGGGTACACTTTATTTATGTCTATTTTTTCGATATCGCCCTGTCTTAGTTCATAATTTGTTACAGATTTTGTTTGTTGTGGTTGCTCTTTTTCATTTTCATCGTCATAGGCCTTTAAAAGACTGTCAAGACCTCTGCCTAAACCCATTTTCATATTATTCCTCCAATACTATATGATATAAATATTTTAGCAAAAATTAAAACGCATGTCAATTATTATTGCTAAAAACAGCAAAAAGTATATATAATTAAACAATTTGTTCCACGTGGAACATTTTGTGTAATTATTTTTAATAATTGTTAAATTTGATAGCAAAAGAACTAAAATATAGACATTTTAATTAATATTTATAATTTATATTAGCTATAGTATTTGATAGAATGTTTAAAATTGTATTTTTTATTAATAATACCTTTTTAGTTTAGTGTTAGGGTATAGTATTAATTCCTTTGTTGTAGTTTGCTGTTTCATGAGTTTTATAAGATTAAACAATAATGTTTTAAAGTGTCAAGGGCAAGACAAATATTTAACAATTAATAATTTGATTATCAAGTTTGTTATAAGAGTATTAATAATTCACAAATGTTTAAATATATAAATAATCAAATCGTATCTATAGATTTGTTTAAACTAAAGAGATTGAGGACGAATATTGTTTGGCTTTGTTGTTTGTATTTATAAAAATAAAAAAATGTTCCACGTGGAACATTTTAACAATTTGAATTAAACTTGTCTTTATTAAACTAATCAAAACAATTATCGTGTTTATTGTTTTGATAGAAATTCGTCACATAAAGATTTGTAAGCCAAGGCTCCACGGCTTTTGTTGTCGTACAGCATAATAGGCTTACCATGGCTTGGACTTTCTGCCAATCTAATGTTTCTTGGAATGGTTGTGTTGTATACCTTTGTGTTGAAATATTTGCGAATTTCGTCTGCAACTTGTGAAACCAAATTACTTCGATTATCTTTCATTGTCAACAAAACGCCTTCAATTTCAATTTCTGGGTTCAAGTGCTTTTTGATAAGGCGCACAGTATTCATTAATTGTCCCAAACCGACCAGCGCAAAATATTCACACTGAATAGGTATAA
This sequence comes from uncultured Clostridia bacterium, assembly GCA_934747385.1. Taxonomy (GTDB): domain Bacteria; phylum Bacillota; class Clostridia; order Christensenellales; family UBA1242; genus Onthoplasma. The sequence continues at coordinate 422,283 of CAKVGK010000001.1, forward strand.
TAATTGAATTGGTTGCTGTGAGCGCATTAACAGTCAACAATCCAAGAGATGGTGGGCAGTCTATGAAAATAAAGTCATAATTATTCTTAATTTCCTCAAGTGCTTCTTTTAAAACCTTTTCTCTGTTTTCTACGTAAACCAAGTCTACTTCTGCGCCTGACAAATCTACAGTCGAGGGCAGAACGTCCAAGGTTTTAACAACAGATGGATATATGGCTTCTTTTATGTTGATTTCGCCCAGAAGAACTTCATAAACTGAATTCTTTCCCTTTTCGATTTCAACACCCAAACTTGCACAAGCATTGCCTTGCGGGTCCATATCTATCAATAGAACACGTTTACCGGTGTCTGCCACATAAGAAGCTAAATTTACACATGTGGTGGTTTTGCCAACCCCACCTTTTTGATTTGTTACAGCAATTATTTTTGTCATTGCATTATACTCCTAATCTAATAATAATCTAAAAATAAATAATTTGCAAATAAAAGTTGATAAAAAATGTAAAAAACATGCAATTTTTGCAAAAAAATTAAAAAAATCACTAAAATTTTATAAATTTTGTTGGTTTCAATATGAAAAATCATCAGTTCCATTTTGGCTTGACAAACAATGTGAATATTTTGTAGTATAACTAAACACAAAAGAAAAGTTAATTTTTAATAAAAGAGGAATTATTATGAAACCAAGATATTCAATTGTTGTGCCTGTTTTTAACGAGCAAGAAGCCATTCCTTTGTTTTACAAAGCGGCTGTTCCTGTTATGGAAAGTTTGAAAGAAGAATTTGAAATCATCTTTGTGAACGATGGAAGCCGCGATAACACTTTGGCGGTTTTAAAAGAACTGGCAGCGAAAGACGAAAGGGTGAAGGTTGTAAGTTTTTCACGCAACTTTGGTCAGCAGGCTGCAATTTATGCCGGATTTGAAAATTCAAAAGGTGACGCCGTTATTGACATAGACGTTGACTTGCAAGACCCTGTTGAGGCAATACCCTTGATGATTGCAAAATGGAAAGAGGGCTACGACGTTGTTCACGGGAAAAGGACAATAAGAAAAGGTGAAAGTTTCTTTAAAAAGATTACGTCCAAAATGTATTTGAAATTTTTGAAGAAGATAAGTGGTTTGAACATTCCAGCCAATGTTGGAGAATTTAAACTCTTTGACCGTAAGGTGATTGACACAATGCTTGCCATGCCTGAACACGACAGATATATTCGCGGAGTTACCGCATGGGTTGGCTTTAAGCAAACTGAAGTTGAGTTCGTGCGTAACGAGAGAAGTGTTGGCGAAACAAAATATTCTGTAAAAAAATTGTTCAAATTGGCGGGGCGCAGTGTTATTTCTATGACAACTTGGCCATTAAGCTTGTCTTTAAAAGCGGGCATATTTGGCGGAGTGCTTAGTTTGATTTGCTATTTGGTTTTCATTATTTTGGCTTGCTGCAAAATTGCACTACCAGTTGTTGCTTGGCTTTTCCCAACCCTGACAATAATGACCTCTGTGATGCTGGTATTCAATGGTATTACTAACATTTATTTAAAACGAACCTATGAAGAAGTCCAAAATCGTCCTCGTTACATAATTGCGGAAAAATTAAACGTTGATAAAGAATAATGCAACTATATAAAAGGTAAATATGACCGAATTTTTAAGTAACCTATTTTCAAACATTTTTGGTGACAACATAATTCTTGCCACCATTTTGATTGCGATGGTGCCTATTATGGAAATTAAAGGCGCCATTTCTTTTGCAACCAACCCTGGTTTTTGGGGCAGCCTTGCGCTGGACAACTGGACAGCGATGGCTTGGAGTTTGCTTGGCAGTTGCATGATTATTCCATTGCTTGCATTGTTGTTTGCCCCTCTTATGAGATTGCTTAAACGCACAAAATTTTTTCACAAACTTGCAATAGGCATTGAAAATAGAATAAGAGGCAAATCAAAAGACATTGAGGGCGCTGATGAAAAGAGCGTGTTGTTCACTCGTGTTTGGTGGAAAAAGATTTTGGCAGTGTTCATTTTTGTGTCAATTCCTTTGCCTTTCACTGGCGTTTGGACAGGCACTTGCGTGGCAGTTTTCATCGGTTTGGACTTTGTTTCAACTTGCATAACTGCCGCACTTGGCAACATTTTGGCTGGCGTTATCATTGCATTAATGTTGCAGTTCTTCCCATGGTTGAATAACTATTTGTTTTACATTTTCATTGCAATAGTATTGTTAATAATTGTTATTGAAGTAATTCGTCATATAATCAAAAAAAGGAAACAAAAGAATGGAGAAATTAATTCAACAGAAGATTAATAATTTTGAACAAAATGTTGAGAGCGAAAAGAAAAAGTTCTGTCAAACAAACAAGTTTGTGTTTCTATCAATCATCACTTTGATTGTAGTTTCATTTATTTTAATTTTGCCCTTTTGTTTGTCATCGTCGCAATTTGAACATGACATGGGTTACCATGCTGGAACGATAAGAGCACTTAACGACGCTTGGAAAAATGGAAATTTTGGAGATAGAATTTACGGAATAATTTGCCAAGATTATGGTTATGGAAATGGATTGTTTTATTCCATGATTCCAGTTGGAACAATTGTTATTTTTATGAATGTTTTCAATATGTCTGCCAGTTGGGCTTCTGGCTTAATGTTCTTTTTTATTGTTTCATTGTCTGGCATAACAGTTTTTTATTTTATTAAAAAAGTTTTTAAATCTAATCTGTCGGCATTAGTTTGCTCATTGGTTTATACACTGTTCCCATATTTCATTACAGATATATATGTAAGATTTTCCATAAGCGAAATCTTCCTAATGTTGGCCATTCCATTAATTTCACTTGGACTATATGATTTAATTGAAAATAATAATTATAAGTCATTTATGCTGTTTTTTACCATTGGCACAAGTTTGGCAATTTTAACGCATTTGTCAGTAACGATTTACATAGGGATTGTTGCACTGGTGTACATTTTGCTGAACTGGAAAAAATTCATTAAAGAGTATAAATTTGTTCCATTCTTAATTTCTTGCGCGTTGATATTGTTGATTACAGCAATATTATATGTGCCAATATTAATGAATTTTGGCTTAACTCAAACTGACAAAATGAATAATTATGGCGGTTTTTCTTTGTGGAAATCTTCCGCGAGCATTTTAAGAGAATCTTATTTAGTGTATGCTACAATAAGCACTTTTGTGATTTTTGTTCCTTATTTAGTGTTATATTTAACCAAGGATAAAATTCAAAAGACAAAACAAGAAAAAACCATGTTTATTATGTGCGTTGTTTCAGTTTGTTTAGTAACCCCTGCGTTTCCTTGGTTTATTATGTGGGGTCCATTTTCAATGCTTCAATTTGCATGGCGATTGTTTTGCATAGTTGCACTGGCAAATTGCTTAATGCTGGGCTGGATGATAAACAATGTGAAAGGAAAACATTGGATTTATGCGATTTTGACAGTGTTGGCTGTTGTTGCCATTGCAGGGCTAGAAAGTTCAATTAGATATTCAATCAATAACTATCAAAGTGCTTCATTAAGTCAAATGGTTGAGTATGACTCTTACTTATACTATTCAGACGGACAAGGGGCATTTGCTGCAGATTATCATCCAATAAATGCGGATAATAATTATATTTATTCACGAGCGAACGAAAAAATGATTTTGAGTTCAACCACAAAAGTTGAACAATTTGCAAATTTCAAAACATTGAATTTGTTATCTTTTACGTTGAATTGTAAAAATGAAGAAAGCGTGGTTTTGCGCCTGCCATATTCGGTTTGCCAAGATTTAACAATTGAACAAAAACAATTGGTTTATCCTTTTGAAGTTGATGTTATTGAGGCAGAAAAAGAAGAGATTGAAGGAACTGAATTTTTAAAATTAAATCTTAATCAATTGAACGATTCAAAAGTGTTAATTAAGTATAATAAAAACTCTGTGTTTGACGAGTATTTAACACAATATCCATTCGAGTTCATTGTTCAAGAGGGAAGCGCAAACTTCACAAACTACGTTAAAACAAACTCTTGCAATTATAGTGTTGAAGTTGTTGTTTCAGGGCAAGCGGTTGTTGAATTGCCAACGTTATACTATAAAGGCTATTCGGTTAAACTTAGCAACGAAAATGGAACAACTGAATTGAAGCCGGTATTGAATGAACATGGTTTTGTTCAAGTGACGATTGCGGAAAGTGGAACTTTAACAGTTAAATTTGAGCCAAAATATATTAAAGTTGCAAACATACTTTCCATAATTGGATTATTGCTGTTTGCGTTAACTATTTTGTTGGTTTTGGTTGTGCCAAGGCAAAAATTCACAAATTTGGGAAATAAAACAACTGAATTTTTCAATACGCACAAAAATGCTGGCGAAATTTTAAGATTTATAATTGTGGGCGGCATTGCAACATTAGCAGACATGTTCACAATGGGCGTGGTTATGTATTTGATGCAAAAAAGCATATACACTGGCTTTGTGAATGTATTCATTCACGCGCCAACACCTTCCACACTTGCAACCATTGTTGGCACTTCCGTGGGCTTCTGTGTTGGGCTGATTGTTAATTACATTTTATCCATTATCTTTGTGTTTAATGAAAAAGGGAACAGCAAATCTGCAAAAGGATTTATTGTTTTCACCGCTTTAAGTGTGATTGGCCTTGGAATAAACATTTTGGGCACATACATTGGTTTTGATTTGTTAAAACTCAATCAATGGCTTGTTAAAATAGTGATGATTTTAATTGTGCTCGTATATAACTATATATCAAAGAAGTTGGTACTGTTTAAGAAGAAACCAACTGATGAGGAGCACAATTAAAACCGAAGTGCAACGAGTTTTTATGCGTGCTCGTATATAACTATATATCAAAGAAGTTGGTACTGTTCAAGAAGAAACCAACTGACGAGGAGCACAATTAAAAATGCTTGTTGTTTGGCAACTCTAGGTTTTTAACCACAAGGTGATAATCTATCGCTTTTGATAAAAAAGCACAAGTTAAACAACTTGTGCTTTCGAATTGTGGTGCGTCCAGAGGGATTCGAACCCCCGACCTTTGGTTCCGTAGACCAACGCTCTATCCAGCTGAGCTATGAACGCATGCGCTTAAATGGAGATAATTTGTTTGTAAACATTTTATTGATGTCAACAACCTTATTCAATTTGACGTTTTATATTTTAGCACACTTTGTAAATTTTTGCAACGTTTTTTTAAAAAATTGTTAAAATTATTAAAATTTGATAAATATACTCAATTATCTGCTTTGTTTGGAGTTTTGCAAATCACAATTTCAACTGGGCGGTTAAGTTGGGTTGTTTTTTACAATATATTTTGATTTGCCTATTGAAAATATAAAATAGGTGTGATATAATACGAAAAGATAAGGAGAAATTATGAGCATTGAAGAAGAAATTGAAATGTTAGAAGGTGAATTTTGCGAACTTAAACATGAAGAGCAAAGTGAAGACGTTACTCACAGAATGCAAGAATTAACAAAAAAGTGCAAACAGGCGCTTAAAAACTTAAAATTTAATAGTACTGAATTAACACGTATTCGTGCAGATTATCTTGCAGCATGCAGAACTCGCATTGACACAGTTCAACAAAAAGCGTGGGATTATCTTAATCATCTTGACAGAGATCTTGATGAAGAAATTCGTATCGTTTTTGAAGACTAATTGTCTTCAAGCAAAAACTCTTTGTTTAAAGTTTACCAAATGTGGTAAACTTTTTTAATGCAGAATATGAAACATTCAGGCGAAAATTGGCGAAGCATGGAGCATGTGACACAAAATTGATTTGAGAATGTTGGAAAGTTTTGTATAATAATTTTGGAGGTGGGCGTGAATATTAAAAAGATTGCAAAAAGGATTGGAATAAAGGACAAGGAATTGTTTTTGTATGGAAATGACATTGCAAAAGTTGATAACATTCAGGGCAAGAAAAACGGGAAATTGATTTTGGTTAGTGCAATGACCTCGAACAAAACAGGGATTGGAAAAACCACAGTTTCAATTGGTTTGGCGGACGCGCTTAACTGCCTTGGGAAGAAAACAATGTTGGCTTTAAGAGAACCTAGCATGGGACCAGTTTTTGGCATAAAAGGCGGGGCGACAGGCGGAGGCAAATCTCAAATAGAGCCGAGCGAACAAATTAATTTACATTTTACTGGCGACTTTCACGCCATTGCTCAGGCTAACAACCTGTTGGCAAGCATAATAGACAACCATATTTATCAGGGCAACGAGTTGGATATTGATGAAAGCCAAATCTTTTTTAAGCGGTGTTTGGATTTAAACGAGCGTAGTTTGCGTGAATTTAAGTATCAAATTAATGGAAAAACCATTAAATCAAATTTTGTTATAACGGCAGCAAGTGAAACAATGGCGGTGCTTTGTTTAAGCAAAAATTTGGAGGATTTAAAACAGAATTTAGGCAACATTATGGTTGCATTAAACAGGAACGGAAAACCTGTTTTTGCGCGGGATTTGCATGCTGAAGAAGCTATGACTTTACTTTTAAAAAATGCAATAAAACCAAACTTAGTGAAAACTCAACAATCCAACCCAGCACTGGTTCACTTGGGGCCGTTTGCAAACATAGCGCATGGCTGCAATAGTGTGGTTGCCACCCAGTTTGCGCTTAGCCATGCAGATTTATGCGTAACAGAAGCAGGCTTTGGCAGCGACTTGGGTGCAGAAAAATTTTTGGATATAAAAACACGCATTTTGGGTAAAACACCAAATGTTTGTGTGCTTGTGATAGTTGTCAAAGTGGTTAAAGAGCATGGTGACGGCGATTTGGTTAAAGGGTTTGAAAATGTTAAGCGTCACATTCACAACCTTCGCGACCAATTTAATTTAAACACTGTTGTGGCAATAAATGTTCATGAAGATGACTGTGTTGAGGACCTGAACACATTAAAAACCCTTTGTGAAAAAGAAAATGTGTATGTTGAGTTTTCCCGCGGCTTTGCTTTGGGGGCTGAGGGCTGCTTGGATTTGGCAAAGCGTGTTTTGAGTTTGGTGAATGTTGAAAAACCTTTGCATTACGCCTATGAAATGACTGATTCTATAAAACAAAAAATTGAAAAGATTGCAAAGCAAATTTATGGTGCAAAAAAGGTTGAATACTCATTGCAAGCAAACAAAAAAATTGAACTTGCAAATGCGTTTGGAATGAAAGACTTTTTCGTAAACATTGCAAAAACTCAATTCTCTTTTAGCGATGATAAAAATCTATTGGGAGCACCAAAAGATTTTACATTTAAAATAACCGACATTGAAATTAGAAGCGGAGCCAAAATGATTGTTGCAATTGCGGGTAACATGCTGCTTATGCCAGCACTTGGCAAAAACTCAAATTATTTGAACATGAAAATCGACAATCAAGGCAACATTTCTGGTTTGTTTTAATAAATTTAAACAACAAGCTCAAGTTTGTCAAAAAGGGCGGAAAAAAGTATGCCATTGAATGATAGTCTGCAAATGTCAAAAGCAGATTCAAATTCATATTCCTTTGTGAGGCAGCTGTCGTCAAGCAACAAAACTGGCTTGTTGTTTTTGTGCTTAAATTTAATTTTCAATCCCATTAATTTAAAACAAAAATCCCTTTTTTCATTCACAAATGCCATCATAAAATGGTCGAAAGATAAATCAAAGTTTTTACACATATCAATCCTTTTAAGCAATTAGCGTTAAAGCATAAAGCAAAATTTTAATTGAAATTATTTAGTTTTAACTTAAATTTCTTTCATTATAGCCAAAAATTAAGAACATGTCAACATTTTTGTACAAAATAAATATTTTTGTACAAAAATACAATATTTTTAACATAAGGCTTAAATTGAGTGGTTGCCAAAGTAGAGGAGAATGCCGTTGCACACAGCGTCTGTAAATTTGTTTTTATATTCTTTGCTGTTCAATTGCTTTTCTTCATATGGGTTGGAAATGAAGCCGCATTCGATCAAAATGGCTGTGTAATAACTGCAATTTAAAATGTAATAATCTCCAACTTTGCTGTTTTTAGTTTTTGCAGAGCAACTTGCCAAAAGGCTTTGTTGAATTAAATTTCCAACAGCTTCACCTGCTTTGTCGCCTTTGCGAAAATATGTGTTCGCTCCTGCTGCAGATTGATTTTTAAAACTATTCATGTGTATGCTAATCACCAAATTTGGGTTGGCTTTTTTTATTATGTTGCACCTTGCTTCCATGTCGCTTTGTTTTTTATTTTTTGCAAACTTGTCGTACAAGCCGTCGTCATTTTTTCTTGTTAAAATAACACGATAGCCTGCCGAAGTTAATTTTTCTTTCAACAAAAGGGTGTATTCCAAATTTATTTGCTTTTCAATTGTGCCGTTGGCTCCAATGCTGCCGCCATCTCTTCCGCCGTGTCCCGCGTCAAGAACGATTGTTATTCCATTATACCTTGAAGCAGAATAGGCAACAATGCCTGAAAAACCTGCCGACAATACAAACATAATCAAAACCAAAACAATCAAAAACTTATGCTTAAAAATATTTTTAAAAACTCTGTTTTTTTGCATAAGTATTTTATTATTGCATTTCAAACAAAATGCTTTAAAGCAAAAATTTCTTTACAACAAAGCGAATAAAATGTTATAATAAAAATATGAAATATAATCAAATTAAGGCCTTAAAAAAGGCAAGAAATGTTTGTTTAATTGCGCACACAGAGCCGGACGCGGACGCTCTTTGCAGCATGGTTGTGTTTAAAAATTTTTTAATCTCAATTGGCAAGAATGTTGACATTTTTGCCGAATATAGCAGCCTACCACAAAGTTATGATTGTGTTGTTGAAAATCAAAATTTGAATGGCGGAAAATTGAATTATGACTTTGCAATTATGATGGACGCCCCATTAACTTCACGCTTGGGGAAATATGAAAGCCTGTTTTTAAAAGCCCCTCAAACACTGGTTATTGATCACCACGCCACAAACGAGTTTGACAGAAAAAATAATATTGTGAAAGTTGTTTCTTCAACTTGCGAATTGGTTTTTGATATCTTAAAGCAAAACCATTACAAATTCACCAAAAAAGATTACGGAATGATATATGCAGGCATAATAACAGACACAAATAATCTCACAGTGGGCAAAAGAAGCAAACACATGTTTGAAATTGTTGGCGAATGTGTGGAAAATGTGGAAAGTTACCCAATTTACGAAAATTTTATGTTAAACAACACTCGCTTAAACATGGAATTGATGGCAAAGTCTATTCAAAATGCAAAATTCTACCATGAGGGCAAAATTATTTTGTCACACATAACAATCGGTGAAGCACAATCTTTTAAGGCAACACAAGATAGTTATACAGGAATCATCAACCGCCTTTCAACCATTAATGGGGCAAGATTGGTTGGCTTCATTTATCCAAAAGGGGAAGAATATTATGTCAGCATGCGCGGGCGTGCAGGCTATAATGTTGGCAAAATAGCAAAGCAGAATAGCGGCGGCGGACATGATGGAGCAGCGGCGTTTTTGAGCCATGCGGATTTAAAAACTGTTGAAAAAGACCTTTTAAAAGATTTTGAAAAAGAGCTAAATAAAAAAGTTGACATTTGCAGTGCTATTTTCTAGCAAATAAAACTGCAAGGTGTTAAACACAATAAAAAAAGTGCAAACTAATTGCACTTTTTTGTTGCCAGTCATTGGTGGTTAAATCAAAACACAATTTGAAATAGAAAAGGTTTATTTTGTGTCCCTTGTGGAATAGTCCCTAACTTTAATGGAGCCAGTTAAACTATCAATTTTCAACTTATTGTCATTTGCACCTATGGTGTTTATTTCAAAAGTTTTGTCGCCAGGGTATTGGTGATTGTTTCCGCCAACATCAACCAAAGCTAAATAGTTAACATTAGCAATATTGTTTGAAGCAATTGTGTTCAAAACAAAGGATGCATCGTCATCAAATTGAACATAAACACTGCCAGAATCTGTTATAATTTCGCTGTTGCCGATTACTTTTTTCATATAAACTTCTGCACTTCCAGAGCCTGTAATTTTGATTGTCACATTTTCAACTCCATTTGCATAAACTCTGCCGTCTTTTGTTGTTGCTTGTAACATTCTTGAATTTGTGTTGTCGGCATAACTTTCAGCCGTTTGGTCAAAATTAATTGAAATATTGCCGTATTTGGTTTCGGTTATTAATGCTGCAGTGGTGTTGTTCAATTTAACATTTCCGTTGCCTAATGCTTGCAAAAGCAGAGAGGCAGTTGCTTTTTTAATATTAATATCTCCATTATTGGTTTTGATTGAGGACTGTTTATTAATTTCGTCAATATCAACCTTTCCAGAAGAAGTCAAAACAACAGAAGCGCTTGCAGTCACTTTGCCAATTTTAAGATTTGTGTCGCTAGAATTTACAATCAGTTCACCAACTTCACCAATCTCAACGCTGCCGCCAGCAGAGGTGTTGGAAAGTGTGAACTTTGTGCAACTTTTAATTTTAACCATGGCACGGAAGTTGGATTTTATATCCACATTGCCCAGCACAGAATTGCTTGCGTAAAAGTTGCCAGTGAAGGTGTTCAATTCAACCATGTTTGTGTCGGTCACAACTGACTCATCAAAACTGAAGTTACCTCTGTTAAGTTTGACTGAAATGTTGCCAGAAATTGTGCAGTTTTTAAAATTGAATTCGCCATTGTTTGTGGAACAAAGCAAATTGTCAATTTTGAGTTTTTTGCCATTAATTGTTGAGATTGCGTTTTTGTTGTAAAGTTTTAAATCGGTTACATAATCTTCAGGAATGTACAATGTGATTTTAGATCTTCCCTTTGCACAAGCACCAAAAGGCTCGCTTACATTGAATGTTAAAACACCAGTCAACAAACTTGCTTCAACTGATGGTTGGCTGTTCTTTTTCAAAACAAAACCAAACGAGTTTGAATAAACCCTCAAATAAATATTATTGTTGCCAGAGGAAGCGGGAACAACCTCCAACTCATAGTTGCGAGAATTCAAAACGATTGTGTTAATCAAATTTTCATCAACATTATAAGTTTGGGAGTCTATATTTTTATTGTAACTTATGTAACATATTCCAAAAAGGTTGCTGTTTGGCACAAAAAACAGATACAAAATGCCAATTGCACACAGCCCAACGAGTGACAAAAGTACAATAAGAAAATATTTTCCAAACTTACTCATAAATTTCTTCATATATAAATTTTAACTTTAATTAGGGCTTTTGTCAATAATTTTGCAAATTAAAAGCGTTTTATTATATTTTTTAAACAATTTTAAAATTGAATTTTTTTAAATAATGGTTGTTTTAAACTTGCCAAAAGTTGCTTTTTTTATGCTTAAGTGCTAGAATAATTTTCGAGGTAAAAAATGATAATTTCAATTGAGGGAACAGACGGCTCAGGCAAAGCCACACAATCAAAATTGCTTTATGAAACACTTACAAAAAAAGGTTTTAAATGCAAACTGATAAGTTTTCCAAACTATGCAAGTGCGTCCAGTGCATTGGTTAAAATGTATTTGGGTGGCGAGTTTGGCAATGCGGCAAATTGTTTGAATGCATACCAAGCAAGCGCTCTGTTCGCTGTTGACCGCTTGGCAACAATGAAATTAATCAACACACAGGATTTTGACTTCATAATTTTAGATAGATACACACCAAGCAACATGATTCATCAAGCCTGCAAAATCTTAGACCTCAATCAGCGAGATGAGTGTTTGGATTGGATTATTGATTTTGAGTACAACAAACTCAACCTCCCAAAACCAGACTTGGTTGTGTTTTTAGATTTGCCAATTGAAGTGAGCTTAAAACTAGCAAACAGTAGAAAAGCTCTCAAAAACGGACAAAAAACTGATATTCATGAAAAAGATAAAACTTACATGCAAAATGCTTATAACTGCGCAAAATATGTTGCGTTAAAATATAATTGGCAGATTATAAACTGCTGCAAAAACGGCAATATTCTACCAGAACAGGAAATAGGCACAAAAATTTTGCAATTGGTTAACATTTAATTGTGTTAAAAGCGCATTTATGCTAAAATCAAGAAATTAAAGGAAGACTTATGTTTACAAGAAGAGAATTAATAGATAAATGGATGAATTTTTACACTGAAAAAGGTCATATTGCAATTCCAAGCGCAAGCGTTATTCCAGAAAATGACCCAACAGTGCTTTTCACAACGGCTGGCATGCACCCACTTGTTCCATATTTGCTTGGTCAGCCACACCCAAAAGGCAAACGCCTTTGCGACGTTCAAAAATGTATTAGAACAGGCGACATTGATGAGGTTGGGGACAACTCTCACTTAACATTCTTTGAAATGCTTGGCAATTGGAGTTTGGGCGATTATTTCAAGCAAGAAATGGTTGGTTGGAGTTATGAATTCTTAACAAGTCCAAAATATTTGGGGCTAGATAAAAACAAACTTGCCGTAACCGTTTTTGCCGGCAACGACCTTGTTCCTCGTGACGAATTGACCGCCTCATTGTGGGAAAAGGCAGGCATTGCAAAAGAAAATATTTATTATTTGCCAGACAACTGGTGGATTTTGGGCAGCGGTGTTGGGCCTTGTGGGGCAGACACTGAAATGTTTATTGACACTGGCAAGCCAAAATGCTCTCCAGAATGCAACCCAAGTTGCGATTGCGGCAAATTTTTGGAAATCTGGAACGACGTATTCATGGAATTTAAAGCGAATGCAGACAAGTCCATTGAACCTTTAAAGCAAAAGAATGTTGACACAGGCATGGGCTTGGAACGTTCACTTTGTGTGCTTAATGGTGTGAAAAGTGTGTTTGACACTGAAATTTTCCAGCCAGCAATCCAGTTGTTGGAAAAATTGAGCGGCAAAAGTTACAGTGAAGATAAAAACAAACCTTCATTTAGAATTGTTGCTGACCATTTGCGTACTTCAACTATCATGCTGGGGGACGAAAAAGGCATTGTTCCAAGCAATATTGGGCAAGGCTATGTTTTGCGTCGCCTTATTCGCCGAGCAATCCGCCACATGAAAAATCTTGGCATTGAAGCAGGTCATCTTGGTGAAATTGCAGGTTTATATGTTGAATATTTTAAATTGGACTACCCTGAACTTGAGCAAAACAAAGAAAAAGTTATTTTGGAGTTGAACAAGGAAGAGGAAAAATTCTTAAAAACTCTTGAACTTGGCAACAAGGAATTTGAAAAAGTTGTTGCAGGCATAGAGCGAAAAAATCAATTTATGGCAGGCAAAGAAGGCTTTAAACCAGAAACTCAAATCAATGGCAAGGCGGCTTTCCGTTTGTACGACACTTTTGGTTTTCCAATTGAACTTACTGTTGAAATGGCAAAAGAGCGTGGGCTTAGTGTGGACGTTGACGGCTTTGAACAAGCCTTCCGTGAGCACCAAGAATTGGCGCGCACAACCAACGCTGGCGTGTTTAAGGGCGGTTTGGCAGATGATAGCGTTTGGACAACTCGTTTGCACACAGCATGCCATTTGCTTTTGGCGGCTTTAAGGCACAAATTTGGCACTCAAATCGAGCAAAAAGGCAGCAATATCACAAGTGAACGTTTGCGTTTTGACTTTAACTTTGACCGCAAGTTAACAGACGAGGAAGTTAAAGAAATTGAAGATTATGTTAACGCAGCAATCAACAAATCAATCCCAGTTGAACGTGTTGAATTGCCTAACAAACAAGCAATTGCACAAGGCGCATATGGTGTGCACAAAGCGGCTGACGACGAAATAGTTTCAGTTTATCGCATTGGAGATATAGATTTCCAAATTTGTGGTGGTCCACATGCAAAAAACACAAACGAACTTGTAAACTTTAAAATTGCAAAACAAGAGGCTGTTTCTGCCGGCGTCCGCCGCATTAAGGCAACAATCAACAACAAATAGTTTGAGGTTATACAAAAAAAGATACACTTTTGCGGTGTACCTTTTTTTATTGGGCTTATGGTTGAACTGTGTTATTAAAAGTAAATTTAATTAGTCTTCAATGCTTTCGGCGTTGTACATGATTTTGAATTGTTTGTTGCGTTTGTTTAGTTCTTCAAAACTGCCAGTGTCAACAATTTTGCCTTCGTCCATAAAGAAAATTTTGTCAACATTTTTGATTGTGGACAGCCTGTGTGCAACAATAATAATTGTGCTTTTGCCTTTAATTCGGTCAATGCTTTCCTTAATAATGTTTTGGGAGAGATTATCCAAACTGCTGGTGCTTTCGTCCAAAATAATCACATTGGATTTTTTAAGCAAAGCACGAGCAATTGCCAAACGTTGTTTTTGTCCACCAGAAAGTTTCATGCCACTTTCTCCAACTTTGGTGTCCAGCCCTTTTGTAAGCCCTGCAATAAACTCGTCAAGAGCCGCGTCTTTAACCACTTGGTCAATTTCCTCTTCTGTTGCGTCAGGTTTTGCAAGCAACAAATTTTCTTTAATTGTCATGTCGAAAATGTAAGGGAACTGGTTAACAAGAGCAACTGAGGAGCGAAGAGTTGATTTGTCCAACTTGTTAATGTCCACGCCGCCAATCAAAACTTTGCCGCTGTCTGTCGTGTAAATTTTTGAAATGAGGTTCAAAATTGTTGATTTTCCGCAGCCGGATTTTCCAACAAAAGCGACTGTTGTGTTTGGCTCAATTTTAAAGGACAAATCTTCAAAAACTTGTTTTTTGCCAATTTCTTCTCGCTTTGGAATTTTCCCTTTAATTTTATGCTTTTTGTTGTACCTGCGTTTCTCTTCAATTTCTGCCAAGGTGTAATTTTTATACTCAGTATATGAAAAGTTCACATTTTTAAATTCAATATCATTCCCCAAGTTTTTGCGATGAACTGTGCCGAATTTTTCAAGTTCATAATCATCGTCAGCGTATAACTCGTTAATTCGTTCGTAAGCAACTTTAATTTCAGCATATTTATTTATAATTATGGAAATTGTGTTGCTTAATGTCCTAATATTAGGTTTGTTATTGTACAAAATTAAGAATGTAGTCAAAACTAAAAATCCTTTGTCCATCAAAACAATTCCAACGACAGTAATTACAATAATAAATATTCTCAAAAGCAACTTGTCTAACGTATCATATTTTGCGTAATCTTTTTTGGATTCTATGCAAGTTGATTTGTAGTTGTCAAAACTGGATTTTGTGATATCTTTAAGTTTTGTTTCTAGGTTGAGAGATTTTATGTCGCGTTCGCTTCTTACAACTTCATTTAACAGACTTGTAACTTTTTCATTGGATCGAACAACCTTTTTTTGATTCGTAATCATTGCCTTTTTACGGAAACATGTAGTTATAATTGTTGTAATAAAATAAAGAATCAAAATTAAAGAAGTCCAAGCGTTTACTGTCAACAAATATACAGTGATAGCTAAACTATAAAATAAATACCCAGCATTGTCCATGATTGATATTATGCCATTGAAAATTTTGTCTGGGTCGGTGCGAATACGTTGCAAGAAATTAGCGGTTTGATGGTTTTCATATGCGTTTGATGAAATTTTAAAAGCTTGTTCCGCAATGTCTAAGCTCATTGCCATAGTTATGTTGGTCGTTAGTATTGCAAGCAAATTTGGAACTTGATAAGTGAGGATTGTTGACACACCATATATTACAGCCTCAATTATAACAATTTTCAATGCAAAAGCGTAATTTGCTTCGGTTAATGCGACAATCATGTGTGCGGGTAATATTGCAAAAGGAATACTTGTTGCAACTTGTAAAAGAGTCAATATAACATATAAAGCAATTCCCCATTTGTGTTGCTTTAGGTAGGGCTTAATGCTGAACTTGTTTGCAACTTTTGTTTTGCCTGGCGAACTAGCATTGTTTAACAAACTTTCTTTTTGTGTGTTTGTTAAATCTTGATTTGTGTTTTTCAACAAATCATTTTTTGCCTTGCTTGCTGATTTTTTTGGAGTATTGACTGGCAAATCTTTTTTCGATTTTTTCAAAAAATCACCTCCCTTAAAAAAATAACCATTGGCATATTAAGTTGGTTAAACGTTTTATGCCGCCGGCTAATGCGCCTCAATAATAACATATTAAAAAGAAAAAGTAAATAGAAAATTGTAAATTTTTGTTGATAAAATTTTTTAAATTTCTATTGTTTTTAGCAAATTTTTATGCTATAATAAAAATGTAAAAAATAAAAAATAAATTAATTTTTAAAAAAATATTAAAAAATTCAATAAAAATTAATAAAAAAATACGCAATTTAATTAAAATTATTAAAAAACACCATAAATTAATATTTTTTAAGGTGTTTTTTAATCAATAATAATTATTTATTTTTTAATTTAAAAATTAAATTTGGCTTCCGCCACAATTTGGGCATTTTATTTCGCCATCTTTCAAAGGTGCTCCGCAATAAGTGCATTTATTAACTTTTGGTTTGTTTGAATTGTTGGTTTCTGCCTGAACGGTTGCAGGTTGAGTTTCTTCTTGTTTTGAGGTTTTTATCAAAGCAATTTGCCCAATGGTGCAACCAACCAAAACGATAACAGCAATAACAATAACAACAGGGCCTGCTGCGGCTTTGCCTTTTGCAGCAACATATTCGCCATCTCTTTCCAAAGGCATTTCTAAATAGTCAAAAGGAATTGAATCAGTTAAAGAATTAATGTTCATTTTATAAACATTTATTGCAAGGTCAATCACTTTGCTAATTTGTAAATTTGGATTGCTCAAATCATCAATAGAGTAAACAGAAAAGCTGTAGCCTAAAACCCAATTGTCCTCTAAATCGTCTTCGCGAGAATCGTGTTGATATTTTTCAATCAGCCTTTCTTCGTCGTCAATATAATCAATTGGAAAAGCGTAGGTTATGTAATATTTGTCGCAGTCTTTGTTCCTAAGCCTGTCGGTTATCACGCCTTTGACTTTATAATTACTGTTTTGCTTTGCTGTTGTAATCATTTGGTGATAGTAGGTTTGGTCTGCTTTAATTGTGTTGATTGATTTGTTTGCTCCGCCAACTAAAAGTGCACCGGCAAAAATGGCAAAAAGTGCAATAATGCAGCCCAACAAGCATGCGTAAACACCTGACCTGCGCGTTCCGCTAACAACATAACGTCTGCCGCCAAAAACATAAACGCGAGGCCCTAAATTTACTTGAGTAGAAGACCTTCTTGAATTAAAACCGCCAAAATGGCTTCCACCAGATGATCCTCCACCAAAATGGCTGCCACCGCCGCCCGAATGTGAACCTGAAGGCATAAAATTCTCCTTTTAAAATATGAAAATCATGTAATATACTTAAACTTTTCAGCTTTAATATATTCCTTTTTCTAGATTATATCAAATAACTAATTTTGTCAAATAAACGCTTAATATTTTGTTTTTATTCTCTAATTTGCTATAATTAAATCATGCAAGAAAAACGCAAGTCAACACTCATTAACATAATAAGTGCGTTCACCACATTAATTTGTTTGGTGCTTTTTTTGGCTTCAATTTGTTTTTTAACATTCAGTTTATGTTTCAGCAAAACGCGTGTTAGGGGCTACAGCATGCGCCCAACCATAAACAGCAATGTGCAGGACCCAAACATTGATGGAGACATTGTGTACATAAATTCCAACGTTCCGCTAACAGAAAATTCAATTGTTGTTGCCAATGTGGATTGGTGGCAGAAAGGTGCAATTATCAAAAGGCTTGTTGGGCTTCCGGGTGATTGTGTGCAAATAAAAGAAACCTCTTCAACTTACGATTTAAAGGTCAATGGAGAGTTGATTTATTCCAAACAAAAATACGATAATGGGAACCTCAATTTGAGCGTTAAAAATTATTATAGGCACAAATATTTGGCTTTTATCAACAATAATGTGGAAATTGATGGGGAATCCATTGACCACTCTGCAAATATTGGGGTGTTTGAGGGTGAACCTTGCATTGAGGTTGGCGAAAATGAATACTTTTTGATTGGGGACAATTGGTCGGATGGAATGGTTGACAGCATGACCTATGGACCAACGCAAAAACAAAATATTGTTGGCACAGTGCAACTTATTGTGGATGTTAAAGAAAATTCTTTTGCAAGAGTTGGCAAAGAAATCCTTAAAATTTTGTTTTCAGTTTAGGACTGATTAGATTTATACAATTCACGTTGTATAAATTTTTTTTAAGTGCAAAAACTAGCAAAAAGGTAGGTGCTTATGAAACTTAAAACAAAACTTATGAGTTCACTTTTGGCTTTCGGTGCGTTGGGGTCAGTTGCTGCAATCAAACCTTTACAGCCTGTTTATTGTACACCTAACAATCCAAGCATTCAACAACTGCTAACAAGCCCAGCAACCGAGAACTGCAGAGCAAGTGTGCTTATTGAAAAGAATAGCAAAAAAGTGCTTTGTGAAAACAACAGCCACACAAAATACCCAATTGCAAGTGTTACAAAATTAATGACAGTTTTGCTTACATTGGAAAATGTGGAAAACAACAACATTTCTCTTGAAGATAATGTTATAGTAAGCAAAAACGCAAGCGGAATGGGCGGCAGTCAAATATTTTTGGACGCAGACGTCGAATATAAACTAGGCGAACTTTTAAAGTCTGTTATCGTGTGCAGCGCAAACGACAGCAGCGTGGCTCTTGCCGAGTATATTGCAGGCAGCGAAACCAATTTTGTGCGTGCCATGAACGAAAAGGCAAAACAACTTGGCATGAACGACACAAATTACGTAAACTGCACAGGGCTTCCAGCCCCACAAGGCTATTCTAGTGCATATGACCAAGCAGTTTTGCTTAGCCAGGTGTTGGATTATGACAGTTATCACACATATTCTTCAATTTGGAATGAAGAGTTTACTCATCCAAGCGGGCGCACCACTCAAATGACAAACACAAACAAACTTTCAAGGTTTTACGAAGGTTGCATTGGTGGAAAAACAGGTTCAACCAACGAAGCAAAATATTGCTTAGCAGTTGGAGCAAAACGTGCAGATATGGAACTTGTTTCTTGCGTTTTGGGCGCAGACACCAGTCCAAATAGGTTTAAAATTGCAAGTGATTTGTTAAATTATGGCTTTAACAATTTTGAAAGCCAAACAATTTTCAGCAATAAGGATTTGAAAAATAAGCATATTTCAATCAAGGGCAAATCTCAAATTTGCACTCTTAGGGCAGACCACGAATATACAATTGTTTCAACCAAAGGCGAAAAGCCAAATTATTCGCTCAATTTCAATTTGCCAAGCACACTTAAAAGCGTAAATCAAGGCGAAGTTGTTGGCAATGTGGAAATTGTTGTGGACGGCGTTGTGGTGGACACAATCAACCTCATTTCAAATCAAACAATCACCGAAGCGTCAGTTTGGGACTATTTTAAAGACTTAATCAAATAAGTTTGTTACAACAAATTTCGGTTTTCATAACGCTCTAATTGCTTCCCAATTTCAATTGAGGCTAGGCAAATTTCGTTCATATGTTTGTACTCAATGTCTTGCATAAAATTCATAACACCTTGGACAAGGCAAGCAACCCTCTTCCTCAAATTTTCAGGAAGAGCGTTGATAATTTCTTGCTTGTCCTTTTTTATATGCTCGCTTAAATCTTCTTGGCGAATGTCAAAACTTTCAAAATGACTGAAGATATATAGGCTCACAATCCTACATTCAAATTCTTCTTTTTCTTCCTCTTTCATAATTTTTCTCCAGCCATATTATAAGTACCAAACATTTCAAAAGTCAAGCAAAAAGTACCAAGTTTTACAAAAATATAAAAAATTTTGTAAAGTTTGATACCATAATTTTATGGAAAAAGTTGTTGAGCGTTTAAATGAATTAATAAACAAAGAAAACATTAAAGAAGTGCAGACAGCCCTAAAATTGAAATCAGTTTCGCTGATTTATAAATGGTTAGACGGAAAAACAAAACCTGGTTTTAAAAATTTGGTTGGCATTGCAAACTATTTTGAGTGCTCTTTGGACTATTTGTTGGGAAGAACGGAATTTTATGAAAGCGTAACCATTAAAGATTTGAAACCTTTCAAACAACAATTTAAGTCAGTTTTAAAAGAGAAAGGCGTCAAGTTTATGGAGCTGGTTAACAATGGAATAATGTTTAAGGGAAACTACACAAGTTGGATTATTAACAATTCACTGCCATCAACACCTACATTGATAAGACTAGCAGATTATTTGGGCGTATCTGTTGACCACTTAATTGGACGAGAATAGTTTATGAGTAAATTGAGTGAACGTCTTGAGGAAATGATAAGTTCTAGCGACAAGAGCGTTAAAGAAGTTGCCACTTTGTTAGGGTATAAAAGTGAGTCAATAGTTTATCAGTGGTTGAGTGGTTATGTTGAACCACAAATGGACACATTGATTAAGTTGGCAGACATTTTTGAATGTTCAATTGATTATTTAATTGGTAGGACAGACGATTTTGTAACATATGTTCCAGCAAACAAAATTGATTTTAAAGAGCAATTTAAAAAGGTGTTGCTTGAGAAAAAAGTTTCGCAATATAGATTAACAAAAGAAAAAGTTATTTCAGGCGGAAACATTGATAGTTGGTTGAAGCATAATCGTCTGCCCTCAATAGCGACTGCAACAAGACTAGCAGATTATTTATGCGTGTCTGTTGACCACTTGATTGGCAGAGAATAGGAAATTTATATATTTTTATATTACTAATTATAATTAGGGGCTTGCAATTTATTTTGTTATGTGCTAAAATGGCGTTGTTAAGAAATGCAACGCTTTTTTGTTGCAAACTGCTTAGCACGCAAATTTGATTGTCGAATTAATTGAGTTTGTGTCCTTACCCGTTTAGGGTCTTAAGTCCAAAAGGAGGTTTTATGAAGAACTACGAATTAATGTACATTATTCCTAGCCAATCAACCGATGAAGAAAAGGAAGCGCTTATTGCTTCTGTTAACGGCATGATTGAGAAAGATGGTGGCAAAATTGAATCAGTTGAACGCGTTGGTAACAAAAAACTCGCTTATGCTATCGACAAAAAGCGTGAAGGTTATTACGTGCTTGTTAACTTCAGCTCAAGTGCTGATGCTCCAAACAAACTTGGTTCATTGCTTTCAATCACAACAGGAATCATGAGATATATCATTGTTGCAAAATAGTTTTGCAATTGGGTTAGCCCACAAATTTGCTTGTTTAAGCAAGCATTACTCAAACAAAATTTAAGGAGTAATTATGAATAAAGTATTTTTAATTGGCAATTTAACTCGTGACCCAGAACTTAGCCAAACCCCAACAGGCGTTTCAGTTTGCCGTATGTCAATTGCTGTTGGCCGCAGATTTAGCAATGCTGAAGGTGGCAGAGAAACAGATTTCTTCAACGTTACCGCTTGGCGTGGCAACGCAGAAAACTGCGCAAAATTCTTGAAAAAGGGCAACAAAGTGGCTGTTTCTGGTTCAATCCAAGTTAGAAACTATGAACGTCAAGACGGCTCTAAAGGCACTTCAGTTGACATTGTTGCAGATGAAGTTGAATTTTTAACTTCTCGTAACGATAACAGCGAGTCTGGCTCAACCGAAGGCGGAATGGGCGTTGGCAGCACAGGTCCAGTTAGCGACCTTCAACCAATCAATGATGACGATTTGCCATTTTAATCACAAAAATTAATTTAAAAATTTACAAAAGGAGTAAATATGTCAGAAGAAGTAGAAGTTAAAGAAGTTCAAGCAGAAGTTAAACCTGAACAAAAGAAAAAAGTTTTCAAACCACACAACAAACCTAAAAAACGCGTTTGTGTTTTCTGCGATGACAAAAACTTGAAATTCATCGATTACAAAGATATTAACCGTCTTCGTAAGTTCGTTACTGAAAAAGGCAAAATTTTGCCAAGCCGCCAAACTGGCACTTGCGCACGCCACCAACGTGAATTGACCGTTGCAATCAAACGTGCTCGCAATATGGCTTTGTTACCATTCAGCGGTGACTAAAATAAAAATGCACACAATCAAGTGTGCTTTTTTTATTGCTTGAATTAAATCATATCAGCAATCGACGGCAAATTTTTTGGATTGCGAGAGTTAGTTTTGAGTGGTGGAGTGAGATTTGCGCAAGTATTCGTTGATGAAAGGGGTGAGATTGCCGTCCATCACGCTGGCAACGTCGCTGGTTTCGTAGTCGGTGCGGTGGTCCTTAACCATAGTGTATGGCTGGAACACATAACTGCGGATTTGACTGCCCCATTCAATGCGCTTTAAGTCGCCCTTGATCTCGTTCATGTTTTGGCGGTGTTTTTCTTCTTCCAAAGCCACCAATTTGCTGGTTAAAATTTTCATTGCATTTTCGCGGTTTTGCAATTGGCTGCGCTCGTTTTGGCAAGTAACAACAATGCCGGTTGGAATGTGAGTGATTCTTATCGCTGTTTCTACTTTGTTAACATTTTGCCCACCAGCGCCACTGCTGCGGTAGGTGTCTATGCGCAAATCTTCATTTTTGATTTTAACTTCAGTTTCCTTGGTTATTGCTGGCACAACTTCAACCGAGGCAAAACTTGTGTGACGGCGCTTGTTGCTGTCAAATGGACTTATGCGCACAAGTCTGTGCACGCCCATTTCGCCTTTAAGTTTGCCGTAAGCGTATTCGCCTTTAATCCAAACCACAATGGTTTTAAGCCCTGCGTCGTTGCCTTCAACTTTGTCCACAACCGAAAAATCAAAACCATTTTTGCTTGCATACATTTTGTACATACGGGCAAGCATAACAACCCAGTCTTGCGCTTCTGTGCCACCTGCACCAGAGTGGATGGTTAAAATGGCGTCATTGTTGTCGTACTTTTCGTCCAAAAGCGTGCGCACATTAAGTTCGTCCACCTTGTCGCGGATTTCAAGCAATTCACTAAACGCCAAATTCAGCATTTCAAGGTCAGTTTCTGTTTCAAGTTCTTTAACAGTTTTAATCAACCCAGAAATTTGTTCTTGCAAAAATTGGACTTCACCAAATAAGTCCTGCAACGATTTAATCTCTTTATTTGTTTGCATTGCGTAGTCAAGATTGTTCCAAAATGTGAGTGATTCTCGCTCTTTCATAAGAGTGGTTAATCTTGCACTCAATTCGTCCAAATGCAAACAACTTTTTGTAAGTTCAAACTTGTCCACCAAAGCGGACAATTCATCACCAATGTTTTCAATATTCATAATTTTATTATACCATACAAAAAAGTTTTTTAAAAATATTTTGCATTGGTTTTTTTATTGTAAAATATTTGTAATTTGTGCACATTAAAATCAAAATGTGCTATAATACCCATATGAAAAAAGATTTAAAGGTTTTGGCAATTGAATCAAGTTGTGATGAAACAAGTTGTGCTGTTGTGGTTGACGGCAGAACCTGTCTTTCCAACATTGTTTCCAGCCAAATTGACATTCACACATTGTTTGGTGGCGTTGTGCCAGAAGTTGCAAGCCGCAATCATATCACGGCAATTGATAATGTGGTTAAACTTGCACTAAGTAAAGCAAACTGCACAATGGCAGATATTGACGTGATTGCTGTCACATATGGAGCTGGGTTGATCGGCTCGCTTTTAGTTGGTGTTAGTTACGCAAAAGCACTTGCTTATGCAACAAAAAAACCGCTTGTGGCAGTTAACCATATTTATGGGCACATTGCAGGCAATTATTTGTCCAGTGCAGAGTTGACCCCACCTTTTATATGTTTAATTGTAAGCGGAGGGCACACTGCGATTGTTAAAGTGGAAGATTACAATCATCACACATTGATTGGCACAACTTTGGACGATGCTGTTGGCGAGTGTTTTGACAAGGTTGCCCGCGTGCTTGGTTTGGGTTACCCGGGTGGGCCAAAAGTTAGCAAGTTGGCGGAAAGCGGCAAACCAAACATTCAGTTTGCAAAGCCTAACGATAGTTTGGGGTATAATTTTAGTTTTAGCGGCAAAAAAACAGCAGTTATCAACTATATTCACAAACTTGAACAAGCAGGCAAAGAAATTCCAAAAGCAGATATTTGTGCAAGTTTTGAGCATTGGGCAGTGGACGAGTTGGTTGAAAAAGCAATCAAGGCGTGCAAACAATATGGCATAAACCAATTGGCAATTGCTGGCGGTGTTAGTGCCAATCGCTATTTGCGTGAGCAGATGAGTTTGAAAGCAGAACAAAACGGCATAAAGTTTTATATGCCAAAAATGGACTATTGCACTGACAATGCCGCCATGATTGGCTCGGCTGGCTATTATGCTTATGTTGCGGGCATTGGCATTGCAGATATGACCCTTGCACCAAACCCAAGTTTGAGTTTGGACGACTATCTGTTAAAAACAAACAAAGATTAAGCGTCACTTTTTTGTTGAAATGTGAATTATTATAATAAGAGCAATATAAAATTGTTCTTTTTTAACGTTTGTCGAAACAGGAATTTATTGTTAAATTTAACAAAAAATAATAGGACAGGGTTTTAGTTTTTTGACAATATTCAACAAATATAGTAAAATAAGTTACAATAGGAGGCAAAATGTTTTACGATAACTTCACACCTGACCAAATTTGTGGAATATTTTCGTTTTGGCACATTGTGGCAATCGTAATTTTTGCCATTGCTGCGGTGATTGCTTTGGTTCTTTCCCGCAACATGAAAAAGGAAACCGTCATCAAACTCATGCGCGTTGTTGCAGTGCTTGTTGTTGTTATGGAGATTGTCAAAATTGTGCTCAGGCTAATTAAACGTTCAAATCCAGATGGTTGGGTTCCTCTTTACTTTTGCAGCCTGTTCTTGTACGCAATTTGTTTTGCTCTTTCTAAAAACGAATTTATCAGGAACATGGGCTATTGTTTTTTGGTTTGTGGCGGCATTGTGGCAAGCGTTTGCTACACAATCTACCCAAGCACCGCACTGATTTTGTACCCAATTTGGCACCCATCTTCAATTCATGGCTTTGTGTATCATTGGTTTATGTTCTATATTGGCGTTTTGGTTGCGATGCGCGGACTTTATCGCCCAAAAGCCAGGGATTTTATCTATTATCTGGTTTTCACAACAATATTCACAGTTGCCGCCTTGATTGTTAACCAATTCACAGGCGCAAATCTTATGCTTATCAGCCGCCCATTCGGCATTGCATTGCTTCAATCAATTTACGATATTTCGCCAATTTTGTATGGTTCAGCAGTGTATTTTGGTCAGTCAATTGCTCTGTTTTGGATTGTTTATGGTGTGTTTAAATTTGGCGGAAAAGTTTCCAAACGCAAACACCAAACAATTGAACAACCAACCGAGGAAGAGGATGAACCTCATTTAAAAGAAACTTAGTTAAGTCACTTTATATGCTTCGCATTCGCACGCAGTGGAGGTTTGCTTATATTCGCAAAATCACTTGTTAAATTATCATTAATTTGGTAAAATAAAACAAGTGTTTTTTTTCTTGAGTCTTTGTTTTTTAGCGTTTATTAATCAAGAAAAAACGGGGTCCTCACAAAGCCAAATGTAGTGGGTTTGAAGTGGAAAGGAATAATCTTGTCACAACACGCTATTTAACTCGTTTGCTCATTACGCTTGCTAACTTCGCCTGTAAGCGGTTGTTCCTTAACCCCTTTTACAAACAAGTTGTGATGGGGACCCCTGAATGGTTCCTCGACATTTGAGTAAATAAAAAACACGAACTTAAAAATTAAATATGCGCTTATGGTGTAATGGATAGCACAATGGTCTTCGGAACCATTAGTGAGGGTTCAAATCCTTCTAGGCGCGCCAACTGTGTTGTAATAGTGTCTTATTTAAGGAGGAATGTATGTTAAAAATAAATCTTAAATTTGATAAAAATATTATGGCACGTGAGATGATTTCTAAAAGTCGTATGCCAGTAGATTTTGCAAACTATTTATGGGAGAAATATAATTCATCTTATACTTTGCTAAAACAAAATATTAATGCGAACGATATTGATTTTAACATAATAAAAGAAATCGAAAATCAAGGATTTTTTGAAAAAAATGTTGCTCTTGCCAAAAAAAATTTAAAAAGAATTAACAACAACTGGAAAAACAAACAAGATTATATAAACGAGTTTTTAAGTAAAATTTTTAAAAATACTTTAGACATAACAACCACAGGTTATATAGTTTCGCCGAACATTAGAAGCGGACACAATATCGGCAACAATGAATTTGTTTGGGGACATGACCAGGGAGTGCAAGACTGCAATTATGACTTGGTTTATTTGGTTCACGAGTCCTTACATTCAATTTTTGATTTGGACAATTTAAGTCATGTGATTATTGAGAACATTTGCGATATAGAATTGGCAAAATCTTTAAACAATTCGAAAATTGGTTATAAAGGTCATAAATTTTTGTATGACTATCATTCTAAAATCCTGCCATACTGGAATTTATATTTAAATCGTTCACAAAAGGAAATAATTGAAGAACAGAAAAGTCAAAATGCGAAATATAACGCTAATGATTTTGAAAAATATAGAAAGAAATTGGCTAATATGGACATATATAAATTTATCAAATTTGCAAAACATACTATTGGCAAATTTGACATTGAAGAACAATTTAAGGTTGACACGAAAGTATAAAATCAAAATAAACTTTCGGTTGTACACAGACGACGTGGACAACAAACAAGCCTGCAAACTATATGAAAAAATGGGAATAACAAAAGAAATTTACAACAATAAAAAAGATATCACCACAGATATTGGGCAGATTGTGATTTATTCGAAGTCTTTAACCAACACACCAGTCACTCCATGGAATAGCAAATTTATTAATTACAAAGCGGAATAAATTAAAACCTAGAGGTCAACTGCTAATCAGTTGACTTTTTCGTGCTTTGGCGTACAATTAATATATGAGCACAGTTTACATACTTATTGGTTCGGTTGGTGCGGGCAAATCCACAATGGCGGGAAAACTGAACGCTGAAAAAGGCGTTAAAATCATTTCAGCGGACGAAATTTATAAGACTTTGCCAGTTAAAAAAATTTCCACCAAACCATATGATTACAAAATAAGAAATATTGTTTTAAATTCAATCTGTTGTGAACTTGAAAATTGCTTAAAACAAAATCAAGATTGTGTGATTGACTATACAAACATGCCAACTAGAAGGCGAAAAAAATTTTTAACCATAGCAAAAAAGCACAACGCACAAATCGTTTGCGAACTATTGAAAGTAGATAAACAAATATTAATCAATCAACTAAACAAACGCGAGGCAGAAAATTTAAGTTCTCATAGGATTTTGGAAAAAGAAAAATCAGTTGACCTATATTTGAAACGCTTAAAGAAAAACAGTCCAACACTATCGGAAGGATTTAATGTTATAAATATTTATTTAAATGGCACAAAACAACAAACAAAAACTTTAACAAAACACAAACGTTTTTTTAAAAATTAAAAAATTCGCTTTATTTATAAATTTAGTTTATTGTCATAAACAAAAAACAACAATCTAATTGTTGTTTTTTAAGATTGGTATATTTACAATTTACATAATTTGCAAAAAAATCAGCAAAATATTTTTGAGGAGTTTTTATGCAAAGTTGGCTGGTCATTTGTTTAAATTCAACATTTTCGTTTATAACTATTTTTATAATTGCAAAAATGCTTGGCAAAAAACAAGTTGCTCAGTTGACAGTTGTTGATTATGTTGTTGGTATTTCAATTGGCAACATAGCGGGGCAATGGTGCACGGACAGTGAAAATCCTTGGTATTTTTACGTTATTGGCATGGCTGTGTTTTTGGCTTGGACAATGTTAATCAATTTTTTGGAGCGAAAAATCCCGTTTAAAAAATTGCTTAAAGGCAAACAAATTGAATTGGTTACGGATGGCAGAGTGAACTACGAAAATTTGAAAAAGTCCAAACTGGACATTAACGACTTGCTTGGGCTTTGCCGCTCTAAAAATTTTTTTGATATGGAGCAAATTTCTTATGTGTTTTTGGAAAACAATGGGCAAATAAGCGTGTTGCCAAAAGACAAATACAGGCAAACAATAAAGCAAGACCTTTCTTCAAATTTTCAGCCTAAAAGTGAACCTGCAAAATATATTATCATTGACGGAAAGGTCAACAAAAGCGTTTTGGCGGTGCTTAAAAAGGACGAAAAATGGTTGTTTAAAACTTGCAAAATAAATTCAAAAAAACAACTTAAAAATATAATTCTTGCTGAGCATATAAAAGATGACAACATAACAATACATTACAAATTTTCACAATAGCTGCATTATTTCTACTCATTCAGTTTTGACAAAATTTTGAATTTGATAATATTATGAAACAGAAAGCAGTAGGAGAAATTATGTACAAAAAAATTCAATGCGGCTGCAATTTTTGCAAGCCTAAACATACAGCACCAAAATGCCCACCCATGATAATCAAGGGAGGGCCACAAGGTCCTACAGGGGCAACAGGGCCAAGTGCCGATACCATTGAAATTCGCTCCACAACAACTTTACAGCCAAACGAACAGGCAAAAGTTATTTCAACGAAAGTTGATAACAATATACTATTGGATTTTTTCATTCCAAAAGGTGATAAAGGTGAAAAAGGTGAGCCAGAAACAATTATGGCAGGTTTTACTGACCAATGTGACGAGAGCGAAGTTGCACTCGTGACCGACAGATACGAACTTGGCATTCATTTTTTGGACTTTAAAATTCCAAGAGGTTACACTGGCCCTCAAGGCGAAAAGGGAGAGCCTGGTGAGAAGGGTGAACCTGGCTTGCCTGGTATGAAAGGCGAGAAAGGAGAACCTGGAGTAAAAGGTGACCAAGGCATACGCGGAGAAAAAGGTGATCAAGGGGACAAAGGAGAAGTAGGACCAACAGGGCCAACCGGACCAATTGGACCACGCGGTTTGCCTGGTGAAATTGGCATAAGTCAAGTGATTACAATTGATGGCACAGAAACGCTTCCAGCAGGAGAAGATGCTGAAGTTCAAGACGACTTTGAACGAAACATTCATCATTTAACATTTTACATTCCACAAGGAATGAAAGGCGAACAAGGAGAAAAGGGTAACCCGGGCGAGAAAGGTGAGTCTGGGGCACAGGGCTTACAAGGACCACCAGGATTAAAAGGTGAAACTGGACCAACAGGACCTGCAGGTCCCGCTGGACCACCAGGATTAACACCCAACATTAATGCTACCGTTTACAATCCGTTACAACTAGATGCTCAAAACAACCAGGCTTTAACATTGACCGAAACTGAAGTAAACAATGGCATGAGATTTCAAAGCAATAGCATTGTTATTCCAACCAGTGGAACGTATTTGGTTTCATTTTCAATAAATAATTCATTGTCTGCAAGAGCTGGAGATAGTGTTGCAGTTGCTGTAAATAATGTTATTGTTACTTGTTCTAAAAGACCGATAACGTCCTCGACAAACACAAGTGCAACAACTATGCTTAAATTAGAGAAGGGGCAAATAATCAGTTTAATCCCAACATTGACTGAAAATCGAACAATAACTAATTCTGGAGCACCTAGTGCGATGCTTACAGTGATGTTAATATCAACTTGATTTTTGATAGAACTGAAATTAAATTAAAATCTTTAAAAACAAGCTTTTTAAACGAATAGGTTTTATGGATTTTTAAAGCAAAAAAGTACAAATCAAATTGTACTTTTTTCAAACATTAGTTGTTAATATTATTTGTTCTTATACTTTTTGTTAAGTTTTTGTTGCTTAATCCAAATGCCCATAACAGCCTTTTTAGGCAACAAGTGAACCAAACGCACTTGGCTTCTGGCAATGAAACCATAAATTGACATTTCCCTGCCCTTATAAGTGTCCTTAATTGCCTTTGCAATAACCTTTTTAGGGTCGTACATAACCACATATTTTGAAACCACTTCACCTTCCGCTTTTGTTTGTTTTGCACGGTCAAAGAAGGCGGTTTTTGTCCAGAATGGACAAATAGTTGTCACAGTTATGCCTCTTGGCTTCAATTCTTGGTTGATTGCGCGAGAGTAACTAATAACAAACGCTTTTGTTGCGCCATATGTTGCAATGTAAGGTATTGGTTGGAAACCTGCCACTGAGGCAATGTTTGCAATTCGACTGCCTTTTTGCATGTATGGCAAACTGAGTTCGGTCATTTTTAAAAGAGCCTTACAATTTAAATCTACCATATTTGCAGAGGTGTGCACGTCAATTTCGTCATATCTGCCAAATTTGCCAAAGCCAGAAGCGTTAACCAGTAAATCAATAACAACCTCTTCTGCTTTAAGCATTTCGGTGTATTTGTTAAAACTTGTATCGTCTGTCAAATCAAAAGCACAAACTTTGAATGGTGTTTTAACTTCCTCTTTAACTTTTTTCAACTTTTCTTCTTCAAGGGCAATGCCCCAAATTTCATCAAATTTGCCATCTAGTTGACGCACAAATTCTCTTCCCATACCAGAGGACGCTCCGGTTATAACTGCAATATGTTTCATATCTTCTCCTTTACAGTTTAAATTCTATATTAATTTGCAACTATTGTCAAAAAATATAATCAATTATTTAATTTTTTTATTTTGTTTTAGCCTTATAACGAAAACGCAAAGGGCAAGCAGCGCACACCCACCCAACGCAAAGGCTGTGGCAATCAAAATTTCTTTTTGGTTGATTTTGTGCTTAACTTTAATTGTCAATTGCAAACTTGTATTATTGCCGTCGCTGTCAACAACAGTATATTTAACAAAATATTCGCCTTTTTGATTCGTGTTTAAGTTTGTTTCAATCTCAACATTCTCTTGGTCTGGTTCAATAACGAAATCTTCATCATCAGTTATTTCAACCAAACTCAGCAAATCAATTTCTTGCTTTTCAAATATCTCAACTGGATTTTGTTTTGCCTTTATTTGTGGGGCAGAACCTTTTAAAATGGTGGCAATATATTGGTCAAACTCTTGGCGGTCTTCAGGTTTTAAATTTTTATATGCTTTGATGATTTTTTGCTTGTTCTCAGTGTCGAAATTGCGATTTTCAAGTTCCAAACATGTTTTACTTTCAACATAGTTGCTTATGCTTTGCTTTAAATAGTCAACAGCGGCATTATACATGACAGTTTCTGTATCAAAATCTGCCACATTAATTAGTTTAAGCCCTTGCTCGCAAACCTCAAATTCAATAGTTTTGTCTGTGGT
Source organism: uncultured Clostridia bacterium (assembly GCA_934747385.1). GTDB lineage: Bacteria > Bacillota > Clostridia > Christensenellales > UBA1242 > Onthoplasma. The sequence goes on from CAKVGK010000001.1 coordinate 453,344, forward strand.
TTTGTAGGCAGAAATGGTTTTGCCTGTAAGCAGGCTGTCAACGTCAACATATTGTGGGGCGTTGGTGTAAATCACAACTTTGTAGCCGTACTGCAGGTCAACATAAGGACTTTCTCGCGTGAGGTTGGAAAAGTATTGGCTGCCTTTAACTTCCGCTTTATCAATTTCTTGTGATTTGTCCGCATTGAAAATTGTAACCGAGCAGTAAACTTCATCAGGGTGATTTTTCCAATAATCGCCTTGATTGCCAAGGTTCGACCCACCATAAACAATTGTCGCTTTCAAATTGTTTTCGCTCAACGTCAAAACATATCCGGTTGTTTTAAAATAACCATGAATCCAGATTTTGCTTGGGTGATAATATGAGTAATCAAAGTTGTTGTAACTGTATGTCACATTGTTTTCACCCTCAACCAAACTAACGCAGCACATGTTGGCAGTATAGTTAAAATCGGTTGGGAATTTAAGCCAAAAGCTGACGGCAGTCAAACCGGTAATCTCAATATTTTTTGATAAAATTTTAACAACTTTAATTGTCTTTCCATTGTGCACAACAACCATATTTCTATTTGCTATTTTGTTAAAATTGTCAATTTCAATTGTAACTTTCAAACTGCTTTCAACTTGGTATTTTTCGAATAGGTTTTCATCAACTGGCGCATAACTTAAATCAAGGTTTTCACCCTGTTTGATTTCGCTTAATTTGTTTTCAGAAACAGCGTCTTTTAAAATTGAAAAGGTGTTCAAGTTTTTTGCATAAATTTCTTGCTTAACCCCGTCACTGATTGGCAATCCCCATGCTGTTAGATATGGGATAATGTTCGCGTTGTAGGTTTCGGCAAAAAACTTTGCGTAAATTTCTGGAATATTGTTTTTGTTTGTGCCATAAACGTCCACATAACTACGATAAAAACTGAACAATTTGGCATAGGTTGTTGAGCCCTCGAAAGCGTCAAATAGGTTCACAAGGCAATACAGTTTTTCGCCAACATTGGTGTATGTTCCATCTGCATTGTTAAAAATTTGTTTGCCAGATTTTCGCGTATTGTTGCGGCTTTCTTCAATGTTTTGTTTTGTGCCCATCCAGTCGCCGTTTGCTTTGTAAATAGACTTGTCAATTTGCACATAGTGCGCCAATATGTTGTTGCCGGTTTCGTTTAGGCACATGTTAAATCCGCCACCACTACCTTGACCAAGATAGCCTTGATAGCCGTGTCCAATTTCGTGCAACGTGCCCCAGCCATAAGTAAAAATTGCTGCAATTGAAGCCCCGCACACGCCAATGTGATTGCCAGCGTAATATGCGTTGCCAGATGCGTTTCCGTTAGATTTTGCAAAATATTTAATTTTAACATTTTGGTCGGTTGCTTTGTCTGGGTTGAGTGAAAGCCCAATCATTTCATCCATTTTGTTGGTCACTTTTATGAAATAAGCCAAACTGTCGTCAAGGTTTCCAATTAATGCGTTGTTGTTTGGTGCGACGTATTTGGAAATTTTGTCTTTGTCGGTGAGAGGCACAAGCACAGTCATGGCTTCGCAATCCACAACGCCCAGCGAGTTTTGGCTTGCTTGCCAGTTTTCAAAAAATTTGGCTTCATTGTCTTTATACAAGTAATAATCCAATGGCAAAACTGAACTATCGTAACTCACAATTATTTTATAGGTTTTGTTAATTGCTTCACCCTTGGATTGAACCACACTGCTCGCAAATGGTACGCTGTCACACTCGCCGTCAGTTGCAACATTTTTGATTGTGGCAAAATCTGCATTGGATTTATTAACTGTTGCAAAACTAATTTTGTTGTTGTAATTTGAAAGCATCTGTAAATTCAAATCCGTGTCGGCAGTTTCAACTTTAACTTTAATTTCGCTGCCCGCTGGCATAAACACACCCAAAATCTGCCTGTCCCCAGCGTGGCAACGATTTACTTTTATTGCGGACAAATTGTCCACATTTGGCAAAGTGTAAAGTGTTCTTTCAATGGTGCAAACTCCGTTTTCAGTGTTCAAAACTTTAACGGGAACACTGATTTTTGAGATGTTATTGTGGCTGTCTGTCACTCTGTAACTTATGCCATATTCACCAGCAATGGTTGGGTTAACATTGTTGGAAGTGCAAACTATTTTTGAACTCAAATCCCCATCTTCAAAATCTTTTGCAAAAATTCTAAAACGACTGTCCAAAATGTCAAAACTGCTAACAACATTTTTATCAATAGTAATATTTGTTGCGCCATAAAACACTGGCTTGTTTGTTGTGCTGTACAAACTCTCACTTTGAGTGTCAACGCTGGCAAATGAGGTTGATTGTACGCAAAAAACGTTTGCACACAAACAACATACAAAACCAACAATAATCAATGCAATATTAAATTTTTTCATAATGTTATTATATCATAACCAAACCATTATTTTGCAAGCATAAAACAAATTTTTGTTTTAATTGGTCAAAATGCGTAAAAAACTTGGGAAACCCCAAGTTAAATCAAAATTTGAGATATAACAAAAATCACAAGCAAGTGCAATGGGTAATAAATGTAAAACAGCCATTTCATAAACTTGTTGAATTTAGCATTCTTGCCACGCTCACCATTGTACAAAGCAATAACAGGTATTGCCAACACAACGCCAAATTGAATAAGCCCATAAACTTTGCTCAAAGCAAAAAAGTAGACCAAAGCATAAAGAAGAGTGTAAAACAAGCACCACAAAATTTGTTTTAATGGTTTGCCGCGGTTTGTGCCAATGGACATAATAAACAATGATGCAATGCAACTCCAGTCGGCTGGGAATGCGGCAAGGCACAACAAAACAACCAAAATTGGCTTGAACCTGTTTTGGATTTTTTCACTGTTCGCAATTTGCAACATAACCAAACCAATTGCCAACGACCACATAACGCTTGTTTGATTGAGCACATGCCCCCAAAACCCTTCGCCTGTTGCAAAAGGAATTAAACTCAGCCAGCCATACTGCCTAAAAGACAAGGATTGCAACATATATGGCACATGGGCAATCAAAGAAAACAAAAACAATCTGCCAGTGTATTTTTTAACATTTCGTGTGTAATGATAACCTTCTGCCACACAAAAACACATAATCGGGCAAGTTAATCTGCCAATAATGTGCATAACAATCGCCGTTGGGTGCGTGGAGTAACCCACAAAAACCGCCCAGGCGATGTGGTCAATTGTCATTGCAACAATTGCAATCATTTTAATCATATTGGAATTTAAAATTTTCTTATATTCTTCCACCATATAACAATTATACAAAACTCAACCTTTTAAAAGCAACAAAAAAACGCAGATTAAACTGCGCTTAATGCACATTATTCATTTTATTGGAGCGGGTGAAGGGAATCGAACCCTCCTCACAGGCTTGGGAAGCCCGCGTACTACCGATGTACTACACCCGCACAAAGGTTTACTAATTGGAAACTTTTAATTTTTATTAGCGTTATTAGTTTATCATAGTTGATTAATTTAGGCAAGCAAAACAATATTGTTTGAAAATTAAATTCATATTTTTACAAAATATTTTAAAAATGTCTTGACAATCAATTTAATTTTAGATATACTTTCAAATATCTGGCGGTGTGGCTCAGCGGTTAAAGCAATCGGTTCATACCCGATAGATCGGTAGTTCAAGTCTACCCACCGCCACCACGCCAAACAAACTTTTAATTGCATTGCAACTTGCTTGCAAAAGCGTAACAAATTTTGTTGGAAAGAAAGGAAGAAAGAAAAACTTTTAAAGGGTGTCTTTCATAGTAAGCAAAAATTGCTTAAATTATCAATTTAATTAATCAGTTTATTTACAAACTGTTCATATTAGATTAGAAACAAAGTAATGAAAAGAAACCACAAGGAAGCGGGTATCCGTTCCGTGGTGTCTTGTCATAAATGTGGGCAATTGCCCATAAATGAAGTTTGCGTAAATTTATTTAGCAAACGATAAAGCAGGGCAAATTGCCCACATGGTCCCATGGTCAAGTGGTTAAGACACCGCCCTTTCACGGCGGTATCAGGGGTTCGAGTCCCCTTGGGACTACCAAAAAAGAGGAGCAGAATTGCTCCTTTTTTGTTTTTAAATTTACACGTTGAATTTGAAAACGATAATGTCGCCGTCTTGAACAACATAGTCTTTGCCGGCGCTTATGATTTTGCCTTTTTCGCGGCAAAGATTGTAGTCCCCAAGCGTAATCAAATCGTCATATTTAACAACGTCAGCACGTATAAATCCACGCTCAAAGTCAGTGTGGATTTTTCCTGCTGCTTGAGGGGCAAGAGTCCCGCGGCGAATTGTCCAAGCATGCACTTCCTTTTCACCTGCTGTTATGAAACTGATAAGCCCAAGTAAATGGTAACTTGCCACGATAAGCTTTTCCAAACCAGAAGACTCAATACCCAATTCCTGCTTGAACATTTCGCGGTCTTCAGCTGGCATATTGATGAGTTCCTCTTCAGTTCTCGCACACAAAGAAACAACCTCTGCTTTTTCCGCGTCTGCAATCTTTTTAATTTTTTCAATATTTTCACGTTGGAAATCGTCAAGTTCGTCACTAGTATTGGCAACATAAATTATTGGTTTGCTTGTAATGAGGAAAAACCCATCAACAATTTTCTGTTCTTCTGTGTTAAGGTGCAACATGCGTGCCGGTTTTTGGTATTTTAAAAGTTCCAAAATTTCGTTCAGCAATTCGAATTCTTTTGTTGTCTGTTGGTCTGCTTGACCACCATGCACGATTTTCTTAATGCGGTCAATGCGTTTTGTTACCGCGTCAATATCGCTTAAAATGAGTTCAAGATTTATTGTTTCAATATCTCTGACTGGGTCAATGCTTCCGTCAACGTGAATAATCTTGTCGTTTTTAAACACGCGCACAACATGCACAATAGCGTCCACTTCACGAATGTGACTTAAAAATTTATTGCCAAGTCCCGCGCCTTCGCTTGCGCCTTTAACAAGGCCAGCAATGTCAACAAACTCAATTTGAGCAGGGATGATTTTGTTTGTGTGATACATTTCTGCCAATTTGTTCAGTCGCTCGTCTGCAACGTCAACCACACCCACATTAGGTTCAATTGTGCAAAATGGGTAGTTTGCACTTTCTGCGCCTGCTTTTGTAATAGCGTTAAATAATGTACTTTTGCCAACATTTGGCAATCCAACAACACCTAATTTCAATTTTAATACCTCAATTTTTCTAGAATATTTTTGCAACTCAATAATACTATATTTAAAGGAAAATTTCAAGTGAAAAATATCTTAAAATATATTTTAATTGGAGTTGTGCAGGGTTTAACCGAGTTTTTGCCAATATCAAGCAGTGGACATATAGTTTTGTTTGGTTCTCTTTTTGAGTTGGACAACCTTCTGTTGTTGAGCGTTGTGGCACATGTGGGCACGCTTTTTGCAGTTGTGTTTTGTTATCGCAACAAAATAAAAGAACTGATAAAAAAGCCGTTAAATCCAACAAATATTTGTTTGCTTATTGCAACAATTCCAACCATTGTTATGGTGCTAATTTTTAACAAATTTTTGGAAAAGAATTTTTCTTCTAGTGTCTTGGTTTGGGGCTTTTTAATTTCAGCTGTATTGCTTGCTGTTGCTGATTTTAAAAAGGCAGGAAACAAGTCAATAAACAAGCGGAATGCGTTATACATGGGTGTTGCACAAGGCTTGGCATTGCTGCCGGGTATTTCACGTAGCGGTTCAACCTTAGTTTGCGGTTTGCTGGTAGGTGTGGAAAAACAGCGGGCTTTGGATTTTTCTTTCCTCATGAGCATTCCAGTTATTTTGGCAAGTGCGGTTTATGAAGGTGCAAAATTGTTCACCTACCAATTAACAATAAACTGGTTGGGAATTGTTATAGTTATGATTACGTCATTTGTTTTTGGAATTTTATCAATCAAACTCATGTTAAATTTGGTTAAGAAAAATAAATTGATTTATTTCAGTTTTTACTTAATTTTGCTCAGTCTTTTGGTGATTTTCTTTGTGTAACTGGTAAAGAATATCGACATAATTCGACAAAATACGATATTTCTTCGTAAACAATTGAACAAAATTCTGTATGTCTTAAAATAAATGTATGAAAATGGGAAAGGTAATAAGAGATTTAAGGCATGAAAGGCACATTACGCAGCAACAACTTGCAACAGCCATTAACACAACACAAGACACAATTTCGCTTTGGGAACTTAATAAAAGTTGCCCTGATGCATATTTCATTGTTAAACTTGCCAAATATTTTAGCGTTAGTTCGGACTATCTGCTGGGCTTGCAGGATGTTATCTAATTTTGCTGTACTTGACATTTTTTTAAATATGTGCTAATATAGTTACATAACGAAGGCGCAGTATTCTAGTCAACTAGGTGAAACGAGGATGCTGAAATAAGCATTGCTAGCATAACTATGAAGTTTCTGGTGTTGGCCTTGATTGCCCAAATTGGGGCTGATGCTGGGAGTTAAGATTTTTGGGTTGTATGTAATGGCATACATATTTACGCCCAATTATCGTGGAGACCCAAGTGGGTGAGGTTGATGGTATGTAAGTCTATCTCATCGCTTGGATTAGGAACCTGCATACGGCGAAAGTTGCGTGCAGTGTAGCTTGCTTTGAGTGGTCAACTTGGGATAAAGCGACAACTTGCTTACTTCACAAAGTACACGTGAATTTTCAAGTTGCTTTTGAAATCTTGACCGCAAAATAAAGATAAGTTCCGTCGATGTTGCCAAGGAAATCTTCTAGACTGTTCCTGAGGAAACGTGTTGGGGATTATAGTGTGGTCTCAGTGGCGATTCGGTGTAAGTTCTGCATAAAGGGAAACCGCTTTGTGGGTAACTGCAAAGTGCGGAATTGGGAAATCCAACCGAACCTTATGCCGCAAGGTTTACTCAAAACGTTGCCTTCGTAAATTTAGTTTAAACATGCGTGGTTAATTGCTGCGCATGTTTTTTATCGTGTTAAACAACAAACCAAATTTGTGAGTCTTGATAAAATAAATTGGTTTATTTTATTTATTCAAATTTAATATTGACTTTAAAAATTAATTTTGATAAAATATAAAAAAATTAATTAAAAAGGCAAAAAATGTGCAAAAAATAATATTTTTTAGTTAATTTTTAAAAAATAATTAATTTTTTAGTAATTTTTTGTGAATATAATAATATTTTTTAAAATCAATAATAAATTATTTAATTAAGGAAGATATGAAAAAAGAGAAAAAACAAAAAAATAAATATTGGGTTTGGCCGACAATTGTTTTTGTGATGGCAATTTTAATTTCACTTGCGTTTAGCATGCTTAGCGAATGGGCACTTTCCAGTGCAGGCATTGCGGTGGCTGTGGTTGTTATTGTTGTGTTTATTGTTATAAGCATAATTTTTGACATGCTTGGCTTGGCAGTTGCAAGTTGTAATGTGGAAGATTTTCACGCCATGGCGTCAAGAAAAGTTAAGGGCAGCAAACAAGCACTTGCTTTGGTTAAAAATGCGGATAAGGTCAGTTCGGTTTGCAACGACGTTATTGGTGACGTGTGTGGCATTTTGTCTGGTGCGGCTGGGGCAGCATTGCTAACAAATATTGCTTTAAACGCAAACGGATTTTTAACAATTTTTGTTTCAAGTTTGGTGGCTGCAATTATCGCTGGTTTCACAATTGGCGGCAAGGCAATGTTTAAGCGTGTGGCAATCACTCATGCAACAGGCATAACTTTGGCTTTTGCCAAATTCATCAATTTTTTCACCCATAAAGGTTAAGTTGAAAATAAAAAAGACACACCAAAACACAAGGTGTATCTTTTTTAATTATTTTAATTTGCGTTTCAGTTTGGCAATTTCTTCACGCAGTTTTATTGCTGTTTCAAAATCTAATTGGCTTGCGGCGGTGTTCATCATGCCTTTGAGGCTTTCAATTTGCTTCATAATTTCGGACTTTGTAAGTTTTTTGTTATCTTCATCAATGTTGTTTTTAAGCGTGTCCACAATCGCTTTTTTGATTGTCATTGGTTTAACATTGTGTTCAGTGTTGTAAGCCATTTGTTTTTCACGCCTATAATTTGTTTCATCAATTGCAATTCGCATACTATCGGTAATACTATCTGCGTACATAATAACTTTGCTTTCGCTGTTTCGTGCGGCACGGCCAATAATTTGAATAAGGGAAGTTGCGCTTCGCAAAAAACCTTCTTTGTCGGCGTCAAGTATAGCAACAAGGGTAACTTCTGGCAAATCCAAACCTTCACGCAGCAGGTTTATGCCAACCAGCACGTCAAATTCGTCCGCACGCAGCTCGTTAATGATTTTTATGCGTTCCAAAGTGTCAATATCGCTGTGTAAATATTTCACTCGAATGCCATTCTCTCCAAAATAGGTGCAAAGGTCTTCCGCCATTTTTTTTGTTAGGGTTGTTACCAAAACTTTGCCTTTTTTTGCAATAGTTTTGTTGATTTCGTCATACAGATTGTCAACTTGACCATTGCTTGGACGCACTTCAATTTCTGGGTCGAGCAAATATGTTGGGCGTATAATTTGCTCCACAGTGTTTCCAGAAAGCCCCAGTTCGTACTCATTAGGTGTGGCAGAAACATAAATAGCCTGTCCAATTCTATGGTTAAACTCTTCAAAATTTAGTGGACGATTGTCGTAAGCACTTGGCAAGCGAAAACCGTATTCAACAAGGCTAGTTTTGCGTGCACGGTCGCCGTTGTACATTCCACGCACTTGTGGCAAAGTTATGTGACTTTCGTCCACAAACAACAAAAAGTCTTTTGGAAAATAGTCCAACAGAGTGTAAGGTGGTTCGCCCGGTTCACGTCCGTCAAAATAGCGAGAGTAGTTCTCAATGCCCGAACAGTAGCCCATTTCTTGCATCATTTCAAGGTCGTAGTTTGTGCGTTCTCTTATGCGTTGTGCTTCAATGTATTTGCCCTGGTCTGCAAAATATTTTTCACGGTCAATGGCATCTTTTCGAATCTGTTCAAGTGCTTTGTGCAATTTTTCACTTCCAACTGCATAGTGGCTGGCTGGGAAGATGAACGCGTGTTTGAGTTTGCTTACAACATGGCCGGAAACCACTTCAAATTCACTAATCGCCTCAATTTCGTCATCGAAAAACTCAACTTTTATTGCTCGCTCACTGCTGTCGGCTGGAAAAATATCCACAATGTCGCCATGCGCACGGAAAGTGCTGCGGTGAAAATCTATGTCGTTGCGCTCATATTGAATGTTGATAAGCCTTTTTATCAACTCTTCACGGGTCATTTTGTCTCCAACACGCAAGGAAATGTGCAAATCGTAATATTCTTTTGGTGCACCTAAACCATAAATGCAAGAAACAGACGCAACAACAATTGTGTCGCTTCGCTCAAACAAACTGCTTGTGGCGCTGTGGCGGAGTTTGTCAATTTCGTCGTTCACACTCATATCTTTTTCAATGTAAGTGTCGCTTGAAACAATGTATGCTTCAGGTTGGTAATAGTCGTAATAACTAACAAAAAATTCCACACGATTATTTGGAAAAAACTCTCTAAATTCATTGCACAACTGCGCTGCCAAAGTTTTGTTGTGAGCCAAAACCAAAGTGGGGCGATTAACTTGCGCAATTATGTTTGCCATAGTAAAAGTTTTGCCACTTCCTGTTACGCCTTTAAGCACTTGGCTTGTGAGTCCGTCATTAATTCCTTCCACCAAGGATTCAATTGCTTGCGGCTGGTCACCAGTGGGCTGATACTTCGACTTAAGTTCAAATTTTCTATATTCCATACTTGTATTTTACACCAATTGGACAAATTTAACAAGTGGAAATGTTAAAAATATAAAACAATTATAAAACTTCAAACTATGATAAAATTGTGTCACAGTAATAAAAAATACACCATATTTGGTGTATTTTTTCAAAAATCCATTTTTAAGTTATAAAATTATTGATCATAAAGTGCGTTAGATGTGGAAAAGTTTAGTTTTTAAAATCTAATTTTAATTAATGCAAACACCAAACCAATCACACCAACAAGCAAAGCCAAACCAACTTTTGTGGCTATTTGATACCACAAATTGCGTTTGTTGTTTGTAAGTTCGCGATGAAATCCCTCGCCTTTAAGTTTGAGTGAAACGCAGAAAACTGGGCTGCCCTTTTTGTCGCTTTTAAAAAGTTCAATATAATTATCATAACTTAAATTTGTCATAATTTTTTCAAGTTCTTCTGGGTACAAAACATATTTATCTGCCACAAACGAAATAATCTCTCGTGGGGAAATAAGGCAGGACTTTTTACCCTGACATTTTTGATAAACATATTCCATAACGTATTTTTCTTTTAAAGTTAACATTTTTGTTCCTTATAATAGATTATAGCAAAGCGGCATAAAAGAAAATTAACAAAGCCACCATTGTTCCAACAAAGGACGAAATTGCAATCAAAACATACTGCATAACAGATAATGTGTTTTTCTTTGTGCGCTGTTTTCCTGTTTCTTGTTCAAGCACTATGCGCGCCTTTGGAAGCAGTGAATAACAATAAGTGTTCTCCTCGCTGAACTTTATGGTCAGGTATTCTTGCTTTTCCAAAAAGTCCATAATCTGCCTAACACTGTCATTGTCAAACTGGTTTTTGCTTAATGCAGCAATAATTTCATCGCTTGTTGTAACTTTATATGCGTTGCCGTCACTCAACTTGTTAAGCACTTTTAAAACTGAAAGTGATTTCTTGTCCAGCATAATTATCTCCTTTAGTATAACAAACTAAGTTAGTTTTTGCAATTCTTTTTTAAATATTTTACTTTATTGTGAAATGTATTCGTCAAGTTGCGATTTTATAAACGCAAAAGCCTGTTCAAAAGGCTTGGTTGTGGTTATGTCAATGCCAATCTCTTTCAAAATTTCAACTGCTGGGCGGTGTGTGCCGTTTGACAGAAATTCAATGTACTTTTTTGCAAAATCTTTTTCTTTCAAAAGCCTTGATGCAATTGTTATGCCAGTAAGCATGCCTGTTGAGTAAGAATAAACATAATATGGGCGGTAAAAGTGTGGAATGCGTGACCATTCGTATTTCAATTCGTCTGGCAATTTACAGGACGACCCATAATATTTTTTGTTGAGTTCAAAATATTTTTCATTCAATTCGTTGTAAGTTAAAGGCTGTTCGTTTTCAATTGCTGTGTGCACAAATAATTCAAATTCACTAAACAATGTTTGCCTAAAAATTGTGCTTCTCACTGAACTTAAAAATTCATTCAAATAGTACTTTTTCTGCTTTTTATTGGAAATGTTTTGCATGTATTGATTAAGCAAAATTTCATTCACTGTGCTTGCAATTTCGGCTGCAAAAATGCTAATTTCAGCATCGTTAATTGATTGTCGCTCGTTAAAATATTCGGCATTAATGCAATGTCCCATTTCATGAATTAATGTGTCAAGGCTGTTAAAATCATCATGCCAGTTCATTAAAATCAAAGTTTTTGCACCATAGCAATTTGAGCAGTATCCGCCAGTTGTTTTGTTTTGGTTTGGCAAATAGTCAATTGATTTGTCGCTCAACTTATGCTCAACGCGTTTCAAGTATTCTTCACCCAATGGCTTTAATGCTTGTTTGATTATTTCATGTGCCTTTTCAATGGTCACTTTGCCATTGATTTTTTCGTCCAAAAACAGGTCATAATAAGCAAGATCTTTAAGCCCAAGATTTTTGCCCAATTCACGCACATATTTTTGGTTTAAATTCAAATGCTTATTGACGGCTTCAATGTTGTTTTTAAACACAATTTCCGGCACTTGTTCGTCAAACAATTGAGCCTGCAAAAGGTTGTCAAAACTATGCAATTTGCGCGTGTCGTCGTCGGATTTTAGATTGCTTACAAATAGTTCTGCAAAGGTTTTGTTAAACTGACCAAACCCAGCAAGGAAATTTTTAAATGCATTTTTCCTCAAAACTCTATCTTTGCCACTCAACATAACCGAATAACTTGCTTGGTCAAGTTTGTGTGGTTTGTTTTTGCTGTCCAAAGCATCTTTAAAAGTCATTTCGCTGTCGGTTATAATGTCAAAAACTGACGAACTGTTGTTAAAACTATTTGAAATTCTTGCCAGCAGGTTGTTGGATTTTTCATCCAAAGTGTGAGGCTTGTTTCTAATAATGTTGTTAACCATATTTTCGAAGCCCTTAATGCGAGGGTCAAATAAAAGTTCTTTCAAATATTTGTTGCTCAATTTTGCAAGTTGTGGTGCAACAAAAGCGGTTGCTTGATTGTGCTTTTTTAAAAGTGTTTCAAATTTTTGAATAAGTTTTATGATTTCCACATTGCTGCTGTCCGTGTTGTAAGTGTTGCCAAGATAGTGAGAAAAACTGTTCAATACCATTGTTTCTTTTTTGCTGGAAAGCAGATATTTGAAAAATGTTTCCTTATTTCCAAGTTTGCCGTAATATTGTTTGCAATCCAAAGTCAATTTTTCCAAAGTTTTAAAAGCGTTATCAATTTCTTCCTGCGTTTTAAAACTGCCAATGTCCCATTTGTATTTTTCCTCAATTTCGCTGCGTTTTTTCATTTTCCCTCCCGAATGTTATAAACACAAACTCATATTCATATTATATACAAACAAAAAATTTTCTCAAACAATTATGAGGGGGAAAGATTATAAAAAAAATTGTTAAAATTTTGTCATATTTGTCAATCTTTGTTGACTTTTGCGATTCAGTTGAGTATAATTTTTTGTATTGAGGTGGAATATGAATATTTTTAGAAAAATCTTTTTAACCTTGGCAATTGCACTTGTTGTGTTCTGCTATGGTTATCCTATGTTTGTTTTGCCATTCGGTGACTACAAATATAGTTATAAAGTTGGCGACGCAACCAAAACAATAACAATGAACTTTAAATTTGATGGTTCTTACGCTGTTAAAGGTGATGCACCTGAAACAACAGGCTATTACAAAGTTAAAAAAGGCAAATTATATCTCGCTTCTTCAAAAGATGAATTGAAAGAAGTTGACGAAAATGATGGTGTGCCTATTTCAAATATGTACGAATTTGGTTATGACCTTGGCACTCTTAGTAATGTTAAATTTGAAAACACAATCGGTAAATATACTATGATTGGTGTTGGAGTTTTGTCTTTGTTATTGGTGATTTCAATTCCAAACAGAAGAAGAGATTAATTTTAATATTTCAAAATAAAGAGGTGGCGTTGTGCCATCTTTTTTTCTATGAATAAAAAATATTTTTAAAGCAAAGTGTTTGTTGGTTTTGTGTAATTGTTATGTTTTTTGAAAAAATAAATTTTAGGAAAAATTAAAAAAATAAATTAAAAATATTAAAAAATGTGCAAAAATGTAGAAAAATATACATAAATTTGGAAATTTTTAAATATTTTTTGTTTTTTTAGTTTGCTTTGTTTTAGGTTTTTTGTTGGGTTTTTGTGT